>RKSL01000212.1 GCA_008633435.1 Candidatus Desulfobulbus rimicarensis
CTGGATGCGGCTTACCTGATTGCGCTGGTCAAAGGTGCGCTGCAGGGTAAAACTCCCCTGTCCTGCCGCGCTCTTCATGGGGCCAAAGGGCTGGTAGGTAATATTATCAAGAAACGGGGTACCGTCAATGGTGATTCCTGATATCCTGCCGGAACCATCCCGGGTATACCGCACCTCGGTGGAGGAGGGGTAATCCATGCCGAGCAGGTCACCAGTGGTGGTGAAGTCATACATATAGTATACACCCGCACCAAACCCATCCATGGTTTTGTCGATAAGTTCTATTTTTCCAGCTTGATAGATAAAATTTGTCATCCCGGAAGGATCCTGCATGGAGCTCAGTTTACCGGCTTGATAACTGAAGGTTTCAGCATTGGCTTGGCCGGGAAAATCCACGGCTGTCAGCCGGTTTAAGCCATCGTAATGATAAATGGGTACGTGCGGGCTTTATCGGTGATTCAATCATCTCTGCCCGGAATTTGTCGCTGGAAGCGGGAAGATCGAAGGAGACACCGGACAATGTCCGCTTTCGCTTCGCTCAAGCAGATCTACACGGCTAAAGGAAAGACCTTCTTTCTTCCTCAGAAAATCAATCACATCGCCACCGGCCCCGCAGCCAAAGCATTGCCAGAGGTGTTTCTCAGGGGGGACCGATAAAGACGGGGTCTTTGTGTCCTCGTGAAAAGGGCAGAATCCTTTGTAGCTCTTGCCGGATCTTTTCAGCGCTATGCCGCAGGACTCTATGACACCGACAAGGTCAACCGAGGTTTTCAGGCTTTCTATTTGGCCAGGGCCGAGCATGGAAAAGCGCCTCCTTTGCTGCCATGGGTTGTATTTTGGCAGCAGATGCGCTAATAAAAAAGTACTCGGCGCATCCAGCCGGGTTCCAGCCCATCAACTTGTCCACTCGGCAAAGTTTTTCAAGTTGATGGGCTTTTTTCGTGGTCTTAAATGCACATTTATAGCTTCTAAAGACGACAACACATGCTTTTTTTCATTGCAGAAACAAATTTACAGGAATAATATTGATGTATGAAGAATGCAAAACACACTGTTTCAGTCAAATTTCCAGAAAAACTCAGGCTGGCAAGACAGCAAAAAGGCTTTACTCAAGGGCAACTTGCCCAGCGGGTAGGCTCAGACAGCCAAAGAATTTCAAAATACGAAAGAGGGATAATGATTCCGACAACGGCCATCCTGGTTAAACTCGCCGACGCGCTGAACGTAAGCCTTGATTATCTTCTGCGTGATGCCAAAGACAGGCCGATCGGTAAAATTAGGGATGCCATACTGCTGGATCAATTTTCCCAGATAGATTCACTTGCGGATGATGACAAACAGCTTGTCAAAGGGCTTCTCGATGCTTTTATCAAGAAGAGCAAGTTTGAGATGCTGGCCCATAGCTGAAGGTACTACAATGCAAACACAAACAGTGAAAGAAAAAATTACTGAAGTCGTTTTGTCATTGCCGGAAGATGCTTCTTATGATGAGATAATGCGGGAACTGGCTTTTGAGAGAATGGTTGAGCGTGGAATGGAAGATGTTCGTTCAGGCCGGGTTATATCGAATGATGAGATGGCTGGCCGGATTAGAGCATGGCAGAAATAAGATGGTCACATGAAGCCGCACAATGGCTCAAGGAAATTTACGAGTACATTGCGCAAGACGATCCTACCGCTGCCGGGAAAGTTGTTTCCGGCATCTATGAAAAAGCTCAACTCCTGAGTGATTTTCCTGAAATTGGCTATAAATACCGTGAAGAACCGGAAGGAGAGATTCGTATTATCCTGTATGGCCATTACCGGATTGCTTACATCATTACCGATGATCCCATTGAGATCCTTGGGGTTTTTCACGGTGCATTGCAGATTGAAAGATACCTCCCTTAGAGAAATGGCGTTGCGCGCTTGAAACATGGGCTCCCCATCCCAACGCGCGGGATTCGGTGTTCATGCCGGGGGCGCATTGTATCGATCAAGGGGCACGGCGCCGGCTTTATCAGTGATTCAGTCGTCTGCCCGGAGTTTGTCGCCAAAGGCGGGGAGACTGGAGGAAACACCGGACAATGTCCGCTTTCGCTTCGCTCAAGCAAGCAGACCTACACGGCTGAAAAAGGGGGATGGAAATTTAAAACTACTCTGACCCCTTTTATTCATCCTTTTATTCATCTATAGATTGAGAGGGGGGCACTCAAAAAGCTAAAGTAAGTGCCATTCTGGTCTGTCCCCCTTTCTTTCTTCTCTATCCTTTACCGGTTTTAATCGGCGCTTTCGGTCTGTCCCCAATTGATTCCCAATTGATTCCTACGCTCTTACTCTGATTGATTAATTTCAACTACAGCCTGAATACATGACTCACTATGATCTTTTTGTAGGTTAGCTCTATTTATAGCCAAACCAATTCCATCGTAAAACTTGTTGAGTTTTTGTTTATTCAGGTAAGATAAATTGGTAAGCCACCCAGAACAGCCAATCATAAAAAGAGCCTCACGGTTATAGTTTTCTCTGACTTCAGTAATTGGTTGAGATTCTGTGAAATCCAGTTGTTTGTTCATTTCTAGAATATTATTACCACTCATATTAAGTATAAAAACTGCATCATCCATGTAAGAATCAATATGGGCATAACGATTTCCTGCTACAAATGAAATCAACATTAATAATAAACTACCAAGGATATAATTGATATTGGTTTTAGTGAATTTCACTGTTTTGGATTCTCGCACTGGCAAAGTTCTTTTTGTTTTTCTTCACATTTTGCTTGTAGGATATCACAGTGGACCAAGCAAGCAGTCCCCGCTCCGCTGTAACACGCAACTGCCGACATTTGTCTGCATTTTTTGTTCAATGCGCTGCAAGATTTAGAACATATGTCGTCCAAAAATTTATCAAACCACTCTTCCGGAATATCATCTTCTGTGATTTCACCATCTTCAATATTAGGGCATTTCCCAAAAAGTATTTGCGACAATGTACACCACGGTGCTTTTTTCAACCCCCAAGGATCAAAAAAATTAACCGGATCATTTAGGACATAGGCATACAGATTAATTCCACCCCTCAACCCTATGGGGTCGGCGGTCATATAGCGGCCGGTGTCGGGATTGTAGTACCTGTGAAAATTATAATGCAACCCGGTCTCGATGTCAAAGTACTGGCCCGGGAAACGCAGGTTGTTGGTAATAGTCTGGGTGAGTAT
>RKSL01000213.1 GCA_008633435.1 Candidatus Desulfobulbus rimicarensis
GTCTGCTGCCGGCAAATCCTACCTACAGGACACCATTCTTTCACTCATCCCTGCAGAAGATACCATCAAATATACACGGCTCACTGACCAGGCCCTGTTTTACAAAGAACAGGGAAGTCTTGCCCACAAGATCCTGGCCATAGAAGAGCTTGACGGCATGGCCGGTGCAATCTATTCCATCCGGACTATCCAGAGTTCCAAAAAGATCACTGTTGCTTACACGGGCAAAGATCCGGTAACAGGTGAGATGAAAACAGGAGAGAATAGTGTTGAAGGGCCGCTCATGGTCTTTATCACCACCACTCAAGTGGAGATAGATGGAGAAACCGCTTCCCGCTTTGTCTTTATCGCAATCGATGAATCTCAGGAGATGACGGAAAAGATTCTTGCCAAACAGAGACAAAGCCACACCATGGCCGGGATGATGAATAAACTTGCAGCTAAAAAGATCATTAAAAAGCACCTGGCAGCCCAGCACCTGCTGAAACCCATTCGGGTAATCAACCCCTATGGCGACTTCCTGAGCTTTAACAGTAAATCTCTCCGTGCAAGAAGGGATCATATGAAATATCTGGGTCTTATTCTCACCATCACTTTCCTCTTCCAGCACCAGAGACCAAGGCAAACCATGGACTACGACGGAGAAAAGGAAGAATATATCCTGGTCACACTGGGTGACATTGCCAAAGCCAATGAGATAGCAGTCGAAGTACTCGGCAGATCCCTCGATGAACTCTCCCCCTCTTCCAGAAAACTCCTGATCCTCATTAAAAATATGAGTGAACAAAAAGCAGAAAAGGGACTGGAAGAGATCACCTTTACCCGCCGTGATATCCGTGAATTCTCCGGCTGGAGTGACTTTCAGGTCAAAACCCATATCAGACAGCTGGAAGAGCTGGAGTACATTTATTCAATAACCGGCAGAAAAGGCCGGGAATATGTGTATGAGCTGATCTATCAGGGAAGCGGTGAGGAAAATAATGACAGTAACAAAAAGTTCATGATCGGCCTTGCCGACATTGAAGATGTGAAAAGCAAAGCAGAAAAACTCGGAATCAGTGATGCCCCGGAGTCTTCGCTTCGCTCCGCTTACCTGGAGGAAAAAAATGAATGATAACGCAAGACTGCTCTTCGATTTCAGCAAGCACCTTAAAGTGCTGAATCGAAGCCCGGCCACCATCAAAGCCTACACCGGCCATGTTCGTCATTATCTGGCAGAGCAGGAAAAAACGAAAACAAAAACAAAAACAAAAGACATAAAAGCTGTGACCAGAACGGATATGGAAACCTATGTGGCAGCCTTTTACGACAGAGAGAAGAACAGAAAGTATTCCACAGGTACCATCTGTGTGAAGATCCGCTCTTTGAAACGATTCTTTGAGTACCTGGAACAGAGCAACATCATTTTTATTAATCCGATGGAATATATCCTTGAGCCCAAACAGGACAAAACTATTCCCCGTAATATCCTCACAAAAAAAGAGATGGCAAAACTTCTCGACCAACCAAATCTTGGCACAAGAACCGGTATCAGAGACCGTACAGTACTTGAGGTTTTTTATTCAACCGGCATACGACTTGCTGAACTCTGCAACCTGACAATTTATGATGCCGATCTACAGGGAAAAATGCTGAGGATCAACCAGGGCAAAGGCAGAAAAGACAGAGTGGTTCCTTTGGGCAGACACGCAATCCGATTCTTAAGAGAATACATCAGCAAAGTACGGCCTCATTTAACCAGAAAGAATCGTAAAAGCCGGACTCTGTTTGTCAATCAACTGAGCCAACCTTTAAGTAAACAGGTGGTTTCTCTTATGGTTCGTACAAGTGCCAGAAAGGCAAAGCTCACAAAAAAAGTGAGCGCTCATATTCTGCGCCATACCTTTGCATCCATGCTGGTCAAAAATGGAGCAAATGTGGTTGCTGTACAAAAGATGCTTGGTCACCGGGATCTTCGAACCACCCAGGGGTATATAAATGGATTGGGGGTGGATCTGAAGAAAGCCCACAGCAAAAGCCATCCCCGTGAGAAGGATAAAATCAGCCGGAAGAGTATCAAAGCAAAAATAAAGAGAATGAGGCCTGAATATGCAAGCCGTAAGCCTTGAGAGCCTTGCAAAAGAGTACATCCAGTCCCTGAAAGTGCGGAACCTGGCAGAGCGGACAATAAAAGCTCAGCAATGGAAACTCTCCAAATTCTTTATCTTTCTGCACAGACATGGGGTTGACAGAATAGAGCAAATCAACAAGGGAACAGTCCTTGATTACCAGACCGATTTGTACCATGCCATCAATAATCATGGCCGTCCAAACAGTGTCTGTACCCAGAATGATATGCTCTCTGCAGTCAAGGGATTTACAAAATTCCTGAAACAGAGAGATTGTCTTATCTCTGATCCGGCACAGGATATCCCTTATGGAAAAACTCCTAAAACCCTGCCCCGTGGAATTCTTAGCAGATCAGAAGCCAGAAGGATTGTCAATGCTCCGGACACAAGCTGCAGTATTGGCTATCGTGATAAAACAATAATGGAGGTTCTGTATACAACCGGCATCCGCAAAGAAGAGTTGAATAATCTCACGTTAAACGATGTTGATTACAATGACGGTTTCTTAAGGATCATCTGCGGCAAAGGGCGAAAGGACCGAATGGTTCCCCTTGGCCGGATCTCCTGCCGGTACCTTGAGAATTATATCAAATCTGTTCGGCCCGATCTGATTAAAGATCCATACAACAATCACCTCTTTCTTACATTCAGAGGTAATAAATTCTCCAAGAATGTGGTCTGGGAACTGGTGAAGAAGTACGCCAAAAAGGCCAAAATCAAAAAGAACGTCTCGCCTCACACCTTTCGCCATACCTGTGCAACCGCAATGCTGAAAAACAAGGCCGACATAAGAGCTGTCCAGGAACTGCTTGGTCATGAGTCCCTGGACACCACCCAGATCTACACAAGAGTTACCATCAATGACTTGAAAGAAGTGCATTCCAAATGCCATCCCAGAGAAAAGGATAAAGAGTGATGCAGGCCAGCCGGTTAAATAAAAAAACCTCAACTTAGAGGGGTTAAAAGTCTACCTGGAGGGGGTAAAACAGAACTTGGAGGGTACTTGGAGGGCAGCTCACCACCAAGTTAGATCCCATGTCACAAAGGGTTACGGGCTAAAACAGGCCAACTTGGAGGGGCAAAACGGAGAGAGACACCCCTTGCACCCTTTAAAGTCACAAATCAGCCGTTCATACCTATACAAATCCCCTGAACCATTTCCATTTTTTTATTTAACCGGCCAAAAAACTGGCTGGATTACTCCTGCTGGTGTACACTAAAAAACAGTTTGAAACAGCAGGAACTATGGTTATGAATCTGCGGTTTTTACTGAAAATATGCCCGATTTTACAAAAATGTAAGGCGGCTAAACATGTGTTTTAATGTAGCTTTGCTCTTGAAGGCCAAAGATTGTGACAGGGTCTTTGTCCGAAATGATCCGGTTAATTTCATTGATCCTCGGGGACTATATTTTACGTCCATTCATATGCACCATTTGGCCTGTTTTAAAAATCCAGATAAAAAAGCTAGCTGCCAATGTCATTGCGTATATGCTTCAGATTCTTCTGGCTGTGAGAAAATGTGTAACAATTGTCTTTCAAAGAAATTATCTGCAAAAGCTTTATGTGAATGTATGTGTAAAAGTGCCGGTAACAGTAGCAGGACTTGTAAAGCTCTTTGTAGGTGTGTAGAAAAATGAGAGATTCTTTCTATATTTTGGTCTTGATTTGTTTTATGTTAGCGGGAACACCTAGTGAAGTGCTATC
>RKSL01000214.1 GCA_008633435.1 Candidatus Desulfobulbus rimicarensis
AACAAAGGCTTGTTTAAGCGATGTCTTTTCCTATTGCTGAAATACTGGATATTCTGCGTACAGAAGTTGCAGAGTATGAGGTGCCGGTGGTTGATCTCATTGCCGCCCTCTTCGCCCATGCCGGCACGCTGCTGAGCCATCAGTTGTTCGTATTGCGCTTTCACCTGCTCTTCCAGCTGGTTTTTGAGCTGCTCCCGATGTTCATGGTACTGACCGAGCACATTTTGCATTTCAGCACAAATTGCACGCACATCTTCTGCGCCACCGCTGAGGTCAACAAGCCCCTGGGCAGCTCGCTCCGTACGTTGCCGGGCATTATCATCTTTGGGGAGAAAGATATTGCGTAACAGAACTTCTACCATCCCTGTTCGGACAGTAACCTGTTGTTCAGCAGGGAACTTTTCCACTGCATCCATAAGCTGTTCGTGTGTGCCATCTAAAAATTCTGCTGCATGCTTCATGCCCTGTTTGCGGACGCTGTCAGATTCCAGCTCGTCTGCAGAAGCCTTGCCCATGCGGGCAGCCCGTTCCATAACCAAATCCATGGTGGATTTTATTTCAGCCATTATTCTTTCCCAAAAAAAGTGTGATCCATAAAAAAATACTGTCCCGGCAAAGATGACCACCGGGTAACCTGCAATCAGGTTTTTCGTACCATACGGGCCGCAAAAAAGCCTTCAATTTCTTCTGATGGTCTGCAATTAAACATTCCCCGGTTATCGACCAGATCTCCAGCTTCTGACGGCAGAACATCACGACAATCTGTAAGGGTAAACTCAGGATGCTTTTCCAGAAACCAATCCACAACCTGCTCATTTTCCTCAACTTCCAGTGAACAGGTTGCATAGACCAGCACCCCCTCAGAAGCCAGCATCGTGGCGGCAATCTGCAACAACTCTTTCTGGAGTTTCTGATAAGCAGGCAGGTCGTCAACCGTACGGTTCCAGCGAATATCGGGATGCTTACGGATAACACCGGTTCCGGAACAGGGAGCATCAACAAAAATACCGTCAAATCTCTGTTTGGAGGTACGGGCAAAACTCTGCAGATTCTGGTTATGTGACAGAACCTTTGCCTCCACGCCCTGCCACTGCAAGTTTTGTTCGAGAAGTGAATATCTTCTGGGGTCAGGCTCAATTGCGGTGACAGTTGCCTCAACGGGCAGTTTTGAGGCCAACGCACAGGTCTTTCCCCCCAGACCGGCACAACAATCCAGGTAGCGCCCCTTTTTTTTCAGGGGAGAGAGCAGAAAACAACTTAACCGGGCAGCCTGATCCTGAACCATGAATATGCCCTCTTTAAACCCGGGCACCCCGGACACTGCCCCGCGAAACTCAGGCAGCAGAAGGCTATCCGGGCAATATGCGCCTTTATGAACAGCAATTCCTGCGTCGCTGAATTGACAAACCAGCTCCTCCCGGGAGGTTTTCATGCTGTTCGCCTGGAGACAGAGCTGGGGTTCCAGGGAATTCATCCGGCAGATTGCTTCCATTTGCTCCAGGCCATACCGCTTTTGCCAACGACTGATCAGCCAATCAGGATGCTCCAGAACAGCAGCTCCTCGTTCACCTGCGTGCGCTGGCAGGGGGAGCTCCTGCTTTTGCCGGGAAATAGCCCGGAGTGTACCATTGACGAATTTAAGGAGCCAACCGGGCTGACGAGATTTTTTTAATGCTTTGATCGTTTCATTGACTGCTGCAGAATCAGGAATCCGGTCAAGAAAACAGAGCTGATAAACCCCGACCCGCAACGCAGCCAGGGTAAGCGGCTTCATCTTGCGCAAAGGCGTTCTGGAAAAACGGGAAAGAAGAATATCAAGATATTGCTGATGGCGAATGCTGCCCATGACCAGCATTACCGCCAGTTGCCGATCTTCACTTTTCAAGGAGGATTGATGGATGTATTTTTCAACAACCCCTTGAACAGGACGTCCGCTTCCCGCCCACTGGCTCAGGCAGGTAATTGCGGCACTGCGACTGCTGGTACACGGTGATTTCCTGCTCATAAAACAGTGGGGTAAGCGGCCACGACATTCTTTGATTTGGCCTTGGCAGCAAAAAGTGCCTGATCAGCACAACTGAGTAAATCTGTCAGATTCTGGGCATCAGCCGGGGATGTTGCCACCCCACAACTTACAGTCAGGCGGATACCAATATCCTGGCTCACCAAAAAAGTAGCATCGGCTATGGCCAGCCTGATTGCATCGGCCACAGCAACACCCTGCTCTTTGTCAAACCCGGCAAGAACAATCACAAACTCATCCCCGCCATAACTGACACCATAGGCACCGTCGGGCAATACAGTCCGGACAACATCAGCAAGCTCTGCTATGCAACGACTGCCATTTAAATGGCCATAGGTATCAACAACCTGCTTGAAATTATCTATATCCATAAACACAACTGACAAAGGACGGGTGCGATGCATGTCCAGTTGCCCCTGCAGGGTCTGGTACAGGTAACGGGTATTGTAGAAATCTGTGAGATCATCCCGGATGGAAAGCTCACGATACCTGGCTTCGCTGATCTTCAATTTTTGCTGGGCCTTACGCAGGGCAAGATGGGTCTGAATTCGAGCGAGCAGCTCTGCGGTGGTATAGGGTTTGGTGACATAATCCTGCCCCCCTGCCCGAAAGCCGGTGATAATATCCTGCTGGCTGCTGCGAGACGTGACGAAAAGTACAGGTATATCAGCAAATTTATGATCTTTTTTAAGCGTACGGCACACATCGAACGCCGAGCCGTCCGGCATATCCACGTCCAGCAGAATAAGATCAGGATGTACCTTGGGGACAACCTCCAGGGCTTCATCTCCCGTACTAACCGCTGTCACCCAGTATCCGGCATTGGTGAGTACGTCACCAAGCAACCGGACAATCACCCGATTATCATCGGCAATAAGTATGACAGGATTTATTGATTGCTCTTGCTTCTGCATGAACAACACAATGGGACAACGCGTCGTAAAAGTCAAGAAAATCAAGCAACAGCAGCCAAATAAATAGGTTCATCCAAGGGGAACAGCCCGGCTCATAATCAAGATTGCTCTGGACAAATTTATAAAGCGTGATAAGTTAGTTTTCCTAGATATTTTATGTGTTGTCCGATTAAATTTTGTACAGGAGAATGAGTATGAAAAAATTGTCGTTTGTCATGGTCGCTGCCTTTCTCATGATTTCCGCATCTCTGGCATCTGCCGGCACTCTGGATGATGTTAAGAAACGTGGCCAGCTGGTTTGTGGGGTTTCAACAGGCCTGCCGGGTTTTTCTGCAACCGATGAAAAAGGTGTCTGGAAAGGTCTTGATGTTGATGGCTGTAAGGCGGTTGCTGCCGCTGTTCTTGGCGATGCTTCCAAAATCAAATATGTCCCGCTGAACTCTAAAGAGCGTTTTACTGCATTGCAGTCCGGCGAGATTGACGTATTGGTTCGTGGAACAACCTGGACCCTGCACCGTGACACCGCTCTTGGTTTAAATTTTGCCGGTACAAACTATTATGATGGCCAGGGGTTTATGGTCAACAAAAAACTCGGCATTAAGAGTGCCAAAGAGCTTGACGGCGCATCATTTTGTATTGATGCCGGTACCACAACCGAGTTAAACCTTGCAGATTACTTCACCGAGCATAAAATGAAGTATGATGCTGTTGTTTTTGACACCCACGACGGAACCCTTAAAGGGTTTGAAGCTGGTCGTTGCGACTGCCTCACCTCTGATCAGTCTCAGCTCTACGGTCTCCGCACCCATCTTGCAGATCCATCTTCTGCAGTTGTTCTCCCCGATGTAATCTCCAAAGAACCCCTGGGGCCCGTTGTCCGCCAGGGTGATGACGAGTGGTTCAACATTGTCCGCTGGACATTTTTCGCCATGCTCAACGCCGAAGAAATGGGCGTTACCTCAGCCAATGTTGATAGCATGAAATCTTCAACAAAACCCGCTATCCGCCGCCTGCTTGGTCTTGAAGGCGACAAGGGAACAAGCCTGCACCTGGCCGATGACTGGAGTTATCAAATTATCAAACAGGTTGGTAACTATGGTGAGATCTTCGAGCGCAATGTTGGTATGGGATCACCGCTGAAAATTGCCCGTGGCCTTAATGCACTCTGGAACAATGGCGGTATCCAGTACGCTCCACCAATGCATTAAAAGTCCTCCTGTTCAACTGATAAAGAGCGCCTCACCAGGCGCTCTTTATATTTCCGATTTCCGTCTACTGCTTTTTTGCAGCCCGGGGATGCAAATATCCGGTTTGCAAAAAAGACAATAGGATAACTGAGAACTATGAGTAAACCTGTAAAAGCTACTGCCTGGTGGAACAATGCCCATAACCGGGCCATCATGTTTCAGGTGTTGCTGGCAGCCGGTGTGGTGCTGTTTTTCTTTTATATAGGCAACAATGCTCTGCATAATATGGAGCAACGGGGTATCACCACCGGTTTTAAATTTCTTAACCAGAAAGCTGGTTTTGGCATCATCCAACACCTGATCCCCTACAATGAAGGGAATACTTATGGCCGGACATTCGTTGTCGGCCTGCTCAACACCATCCTCGTTTCTGTGCTAGGCATTATCTGCGCCACTATTCTTGGCTTTCTCATTGGCGTTGCCCGGCTATCTTCCAACTGGCTGATTGCTAAAATTGCGGCTGTCTATATCGAGATATTCAGAAACCTCCCCCTGCTTCTCCAGATTTTCTTCTGGTATTTTGCTGTACTGAGAACTCTCCCATCAGCCCGAAACAGTCTTCATTTTGGTCAATGGGCCTTTCTCAATATTCGTGGAATTTATGTTCCACGACCAGTGTATGAGCCAGGGTTTGGCTGGGTGGTTGCTGCGTTTGGCCTAAGTATTGCGACAATTATTATCATAAAATTATGGGCAAAAAAACGGCAGGAACAAACGGGTCAGCAGTTTCCGGTGTTGCTGAGTTCCCTAGGCCTCCTGATCATCCTGCCAGCCATTGCCTATGTAGCGACGTCCACCCCGTTACACTGGGAAATGCCTCAATTAAAAGGATTTAACTTCAGGGGTGGCATTACCATTATACCAGAACTTGCGGCGCTGCTGCTGGCGCTGACCATTTACACGGCAAGCCTGATTGCAGAGATTGTCCGTTCCGGTATTTTATCTGTAAGCCACGGCCAGACAGAGGCCGCCCATGCCCTGGGACTTCGCCCCGGTAAAACCCTGCAACTGGTGATCATCCCCCAGGCTATGCGGGTTATTATTCCCCAAATGACCAGTCAATATTTAAACTTGGTGAAAAACTCGTCCCTGGCAACCGCTATCGGTTACCCTGACCTTGTCTCTGTTTTTGCAGGCACAACCCTTAATCAGGCAGGACAGGCCATTGAGATCATAGCCATGACCATGGGGGTTTACCTGACTCTAAGCCTGTCAATTTCTTTTCTTATGAACTGGTATAATGCGCGCAGCATGTTGAAGGAGCGCTAATCATGATTGTCCACACTCCACATCCCGATCTGCCGCCACCATCAACAAGTGTCGGTGTAATCGGCTGGCTGAGAAACAACCTGTTTTCTTCACCGTTGAACAGTGTGTTTACTCTTGCAGCTATTTATGTACTTTACCAACTGCTCCCACCGTTTTTCAACTGGGCTATATTTGATGCCAACTGGATTGGCGACACCAAAGAAGCCTGTACCAATGACGGTGCCTGCTGGGTATTTATTCGAGTACGTTTTAATCAGTTCATGTTTGGTTTTTATCCCCCCAGCCAATACTGGCGGGTGATAAGCTCCTTTCTCCTTTTTGGCGGTCTGATAGCCTACCTTCTTATTGAGGGACTTCCGAAAAAGGCATGGATTGCGGCTTTCACCGTTATCGGCTATCCATTTGTAGCCTACGCCTTGTTTTATGGCGGTTTTTTCGGATTAGAAGTGGTGGAAACCTACAAGTGGGGCGGGTTGATGCTGACCCTGATTCTCTCCACTGTGGGTATGTTCTTCGCCCTGCCCTTTGGCATTGTGCTCGCACTTGGCAGGCAATCAGCCATGCCTGTGGCCAGATCCATTTCCATTGTTTTTATTGAGCTTTGGCGCGGGGTTCCCTTAATTACCGTTTTGTTCATGTCTTCGGTAATGCTGCCGCTTTTCATCCCTGAAGATATTCGGATCGACAAACTCATCCGAGCGCTTATCGGCATTTCCATGTTCCAGTCAGCCTACATGGCCGAGGTAGTTCGTGGAGGTTTGCAGGCCTTACCCAAGGGACAAAATGAGGCTGCCGAGGCATTGGGATTGTCCTACTGGCAATCCATGTATTTGATTGTCCTGCCCCAGGCCTTAAAGACCGTCATCCCCGGTATCGTGAACACCTTTATCGAACTGTTCAAAGACACCTCGCTGGTTATGATCATTGGTCTGTTTGATCTGCTCTCTATTATTCAATCCTCATTTACAGATGCCAAATGGCTGGGTTTTTCAGTGGAAGGATATTTCTTTGCAGGTCTTGTCTACTGGATCTTTTGTTTTTCCATGTCCCAATACAGCCAGCATCTTGAGAAAAAACTGCACAAAGGACATAAACGCTAAAACAATAAAGCCAAATTTGTAAATTTTGACGCATTCATTATCTGGTACAAAGCTATGACAGAAAACGCTGTACAGCAGGAAAGCACGAATACTCCCCTTGCCATTGAACTGAAGGACATGCATAAATGGTATGGAGATTTTCATGTATTAAAAAACATTAATCTTCGGGTCAAACGAGGAGAGAGAATTATTATTTGCGGGCCGTCAGGTTGTGGCAAATCCACTCTTATTCGCTGCATGAACAGGCTTGAAGTTCATCAACAGGGGGAAATCTGGGTTGATGGTATTGAGCTTGATGACGACCTTAAACATATTGAAAAAATTCGTCGCGATATTGGTATGGTCTTTCAGCAGTTCAACCTGTTTCCCCACTTGTCAGTACTGGAAAACTGCTGCCTTGCCCCGATCTGGGTACTCAAAAAACCCAAAAAAGAAGCTGAAGCCACTGCCATGCAGTATCTGGAACGGGTAAAAATTCCTGATCAGGCCGATAAATATCCGGGCCAGCTCTCCGGTGGTCAGCAGCAGCGGGTTGCCATTGCCCGCTCCCTGTGCATGAACCCCAACATCATGCTCTTTGACGAACCCACCTCAGCCCTTGATCCTGAGATGATCAAAGAGGTACTTGATGTCATGGTTGACCTTGCCAACGAAGGCATGACCATGCTCTGCGTCACCCATGAAATGGGTTTTGCCAAATCTGTTGCTGATCGGGTTATTTTTATGGATTCAGGAGAAATAATTGAAGAAAACGACCCGGAAAGCTTTTTTTCCAACCCACAATCTGACCGGACAAAGCTTTTCTTGAGCCAGATCCTGTAAGACATCCCCAGGGGTGTGTCACCCTTTACAGAAAAGATTTAAAGGTAAAATATAAAAAATTATCTATAATCCCCAATCCTTACCATCTGTGCCCCTTGGAGAACGACTAAGAGCGGAAAGGTTGAAACTGGGTTGGATCGGTTATGAGCTGGCCGATTTTCTCGGGGTGAGTGGCATGACAATTTATAATTGGGAAAATGAAGGGAAAGTCTACAAGCTCAAACACCGAAGCCTGGTTTCCTATTTTCTCGGCATGTAAAGGCTGAGTCTGCATTGGGATATTGAACCCACTCATCTTGCTCTTTCGCCAGAGGTAGAAAAGTTGACGGGCTTTATATTTCACCAAGGTTAAAAAAATAGTATAGACCATTTATGAAGCATAATGCACCATATATGAAACAACCCAGTCAAGCATTTCCCTGATCTAAAAACGCTCAACAAGCCAATCTCATATGTCTGTTATAATCTCATCAACCATATAGGGAGGTAGATTACCATGGCCTTTGCAAACAAGCTCATAAAGTACAGAAAAAATAAACAGTTGACCCAACAGGAACTTGCTGAACGGGCCGGAGCGGGTATTTCACAGATGAGGCGCTATGAAAAAGGGAGTTCATCCCCGACTCTGGAGGTGATCAGAAATTTGGCCCTTACTCTTGGTGTGTCGGCAGATGATTTGATTTTTGACGATAAAGAACGTATCGCTTCCGGGAAAACACTGAATCAGGAACTCCTACGTCAGTTTGAAATGATTTCACATCTTTCAGGGCGTGACATTGAGGCGATAAAAACCGTTCTAGAGAGCATTATTGTGAAAAACAGGATCGAACAAATTCTTCCTTCCAGGCAAGAGGAAGACTGGTCAAAACAAATTCGAGACGTACAAAATGAATTTCGGGAAAGTGCAAAAAAAATACCCTGCACAGGAAATCGAGGATATGATTGATGAAGCCGTAGCTGCTGTTCGGACTGAGGGACAGGATCCTTCTGCGAGAGGCTCCATTGAGGCGTAAACCGGTTGCCGTCATTGACAGCAATCTGTTTGTCAGCGGTTTATTTGGTCAAAACACTACAACGGCACAGCTGCAGGAACTCTGGATACGACAAAAAATTTACCTTGGCACATCCATTGAAATAATGAAAGAGGTGAACCGGGTTTTACAATATCCACGCATCAAAAAACATCTTACAGGCAACGATGATTTAATCAGGCGTTTCTTTCGCCTGGTTTTTCGAAAGGCTCTCGTCGCAGAAGACCATTTTGAAACTGACAGGGTGGTTGATGACCCTACAGATAATATATTTCTGGCCTGTGCCCTTGGAACTCGAAGCTGATTACATCGTTTCAGGGGACAACCACCTACTTTCCATAAAGCATTTTTATGGCACACAGATTGTGGATGCCGCCTCATTTATCAGAAAAATATCCCGATAATATCCAATCCGTGGTGTGCGCGCAAAGAAAATAAAGCCCGCCACCCCAGCGAGCAAAATTCGGTGTTAATGCCGGGGCGCATTGTATCGCTCAAGGGGTGCGAGCCGGCTTTATAATTGAGTCAGTCTCCTGCCCGGAGTTTAGTTTACCCTGGAGGCGGGGAGGTTGGACGAAGGAAACACCGAACAATGTCCGCTTTCGCTTTGCACAAGCAGACCTACACGGCTGGAGTGGAGGGTGAATAAAAAACAGACTTGACCCGTTTTTCATAGCAAGCAGACCTACCCGGCTCTACCATTTTATTCATGACCCCTTTTATTCACTTTTCCCATGCCTTTTCCTAATGGGTGCCCCCTTATCCAACCTTTTTTTGAATAGCGGCAATGGCAAGACTTAAAGAATAAATTAGAAAATTATTACTATCAGAAAACTGTTCAACATGATTTTCTAAAAAGGTAGTAACTGCTAGTGAAACAACAAAAAGGCACAACATGAGCAGTGTGCAGCCTTTCATTTTAAGCAACGCAGTAAAAGCTCGCTTTAGCACAGCAAGACCATCTATTTTACACTGAAGAAAAAAGAATATCACATATGAAATATATGTTAACAAGACTGGAACGATAGCGATATCAAGAAAAATAATAATAATAATAATAATAATAATAATAATAATAATAATTATAATAATAATAATAATAACAATATTAATAATCAGAATGATCTTCTCTATCTATTCAGTTGGATGCTATCTATAGCCTCTTGTGGGAGGGAGTTGGTGGTCACCGTTGTGGAGGAAAGTGGCAGCGGTTCTTTTCATCACAGAAATATAAACCAATCATTTGACTTATCAAAGTTTGTCCTTTCAAGTCATGTGACCTATGATCTTTTATTTGCATTTATAAAAATACTTTCATGACTCTGGTCTCTTGTTTCTTTCTGTGGGATATCCATTTACGGAGAAAATCTCACTCTTACTTTTTATGATTTTATTTTCTTAGATCGGAAGAGCACAC
>RKSL01000215.1 GCA_008633435.1 Candidatus Desulfobulbus rimicarensis
GCAGCTGAATATCTGACTTTTGTTGCAGCCGGTGGCAGCTCTGAAACCAGTGTTGAAATGCGCTATGAGGATGAAAATATCTGGTTGACCCAGAAGATGATGGCCGCCCTTTATGATGTTTCAGTTTCGGCGATTAATCAGCATTTGAAACGAATTTTTGCAGATAACGAATTGGAGCGAAAGGCAACTATTAAGAAATACTTAATAGTTCAAACCGAGGGGAGCAGGAAGGTACGGCGTGAAGTGGATCACTACAACCTGCATGCCATAATCGCCGTAGGCTTTAAAATCGAAAACGAGCGTGCCGTACAATTTCGCAAATGGGCCAATCAGATTGTAAAGGATTATACAATCCAGGGCTGGGCCGGGAAATGAGAAACTTTTTCGATTCCAATGAATTTTGTGATGTTATTTGCCGGGTTGCCGGAGATGATGTGCTGAGTTTCAGAAAAAATAATGAATGGCTTGAGAATCATCCGGCAGACGCTTTGCTGTTCCGGGATGTTGAAGATTGCTGGAATGGTTTGAAGGCCGTGTATATAAATAATTTCAGCGCACTGGTGTATGGGGAGTTTCCGGGAGAACGTTCTAAATCTCCGGCTGTCCTTAGATTAATATGCCAACTTTATGCGTGGCAATTTATTGGAATAATATCTGAAGATCGCACGTGTGAGCCAGTCGCCCTGCTTGAACGAATCAGGGACACTGGTAAACGGTTACAGATTGGTGCAATATCAAGGCTACAGCTCCCTTGGTGAACGGTTACGCCTGTTTCTTTATTTATATACTCTTGGGGGGGCAGTGTTTTTCCAAGGGTTATGCAAAATTGCGCCACTAATTTCCATATCTTTTGTATTTCTTGTTACAACGGTAAGATCATAAGAAATGCCAGTGGCAACAATCTGACCATCTATTGCAGGCATAGTTTTTCCTGATAATTCTGAATGAGCTTGTATTTGTCCCCAAACTGTTGCTGTTTTAAGATCAAAGTCAATTATTCGATTCCTGAATCTTTCTTTGAGGTCATAATTTACCCATTGGTGTAATTTGTCTTTCTTTTTGCTTTCAGGTAGTTTCTCAATACCTTTATGGATCTCTCCGATAGTTAGAACACTAAGAAACAGATTGTTTTCATCAATTTTTGAAATCCATTTAATGACTTTGGGACGGGGCTTTTTTTTGATTAATTCAGAAAGTACACAGGTGTCTAATAAGTATTTCATAGCTCAATGTCTCTTGGTATTTCTTTGCCTCTATTTAAATCTAACTTAGTATTTGCAAGAGGAGAACTTTGAAAAAAAGCTACCAAATTTTTCTTGGGTTTTATTAATTTTTTGTATTCTTCAATTGAAAGCACAACAACAGCATCTTTTCCATGCTTGGTAACAATTTGAGGGCCTTTATGTTGTGCTTTATCAACTAAATGACTGAATTTATTTTTTGCTTCTTGAAGCTGCCAATGGTTTTCTATCATGGTAACACCCATTGAATGGTTTGAATTAGGCTAGTCTGTCTAGAGTGTACATTCTCGAGTTCGTGATGTCAACGCGGTATTATTTTGGAGGTTAACAGGTTTTTGAAACGCTCGTACGTATCAGGGGAAGATTGATGACCGTTGACTGGGATATTGATATAGTGAGAGTTAACCCCTATGTTCCACAAGTGCGCCCCTGCAACGGTAGAGAAATATCTGGCCTTTTTTTTGGTCTTGCCACTGATAAATCTGTCTGGAAAACTCTGACGTACTCTTTTTTTTCGCAGTCCTCGGAGTCTGCGCTTCCATGATTTTGAACGAAATTGCTCATTTCTGGACAGGCACTAACGCAATTTTGATCACCCCGAGTTATGGCCAAAAAGCCTGATCAAATCGGTTTCTTGCTCTGGCTTGAAATATCCTGGCGTTGTTCCCGCTGGTTATGAGCCTTTTATAATGGCAAAATGTGAACTTCCTCTCTAATTTCATGGGTGCCCCGAAGAAAGAGGCCGTTTCTGCCGTCTATTGATACCGGATCGCCAAAATTGATTTGGACATTATTGATTCTGGCGTACTCCTTTGCCTCCACCACCCGCAGGTCACGACAGCCCACAACGCAGGTTTTTTCCAGGCGGGTGGCCACCACTGAGGCGTGGGAAGTCTGGCCGCCACGAGCGGTGAGTAGTCCGTCAGCCATGGAGATTTCTTTTATATCTTCGGGGACAGTGTCCTGCCGGATGAGAATCAGGAACGCTTCTGAGTCTTTGCGTCGCATTTCATGAATGTTTTCTTCGGTAAATACGGCAATGCCGGACATGGCTGAGCCGCTCACCCCGATTCCTCGTCCCAGAATGCAATCATTGAGATGCTCAGATTGTGCAAAGACATCAAAGCGTTCTTTTTTCTTGATGGTGATCATGTCTCTGGTTTGCAGGATAAACAGGTCTTCAGGCTCAGATCCTTCAAAGGTGAACTCTATCTCCTGAGGGTTCCATTCTTTGTCATAAACAAGATCCCGGGATATCTCCAGTAGTCGCTTGTATATTTTGGGAAATCGTTGCTCAAGGGAATTGTCTGTTGGTCGCCCGTCCAGTTCGCCCTGCTCAATAGAAATTGGATAGCTGGTGACCAGTCCGGAAACAATATCTTCACCCTGATCCTTTGAGGCATAATCTCCCCATAGTGCCACCTGTCGGACTTTCCGGTAGGGATGAGCCGTGAACAGCACCCCACTGCCAGCCTTTTCGCTGCGGTTGCCATAGACCATGGCCTGAATAATGACCGCTGTGCCCCAGTCGTCGGAAACGTCGAGCAGGTGCCTGTACTCTCGGGCTTTTGGTGTGTTCCATGAATCCTGAACCAGCTCAATGGCTCCCATGAGCTGATCCCAGGGGGCATCGGGCGGGCAGCAGTTACGGCTGAGGGTGGCTTGTTTGTATTTAAGGGCAAGCTCATGCATTTCCCGAGGCTTGAACTGGCGTTTCAGAGAAACGTTGTATTTCTTTTTATGCTGGTTCATAAGTGTTTGAAATTCTTCGCGCCCCATTTCTCCGGCCATGGCCCAGGACTGGAGAAAGCGCCGGTAATTATCCCATAAAAAATATTCCTGTTTCGGGTGGTCTGCGACATATTCTTCCACAATCTGTTCGTTGAGGCCGACATTATGGATGGTGGTCATCATGCCGGGCATGGACATTGCCGAGCCGGAGCGCACCGAGAGCAGCAGCGGCATTATGCTGGATCCGAAAAAATGGCCGGTCTCCTGTTCCAGGCTGCTGATTGAATTGTGCATCCGCTGGACAAATTCCTCCCGTGCCTGGCTGAATCTCTGTACTGCCTGCCAGCAGCGGAAAATTTCCGTGGTAATAATAAATGCGGGCGGCACCGGGTGGCCGTCACCGGCAAGCATCATCAGGTTGAATCCTTTATTCCCCAGGTGAATAAGGTTATGGGTATGTCGGTTCTGGTTATGGAGCGAAGAAATGGTTTTCTCCGGATTATAGGTCATGAGCAGGTCGATGATATTTGCATCGGCGATGTCTTTTTGTGCCTCAAGGGTCTGGATAATATTGGTGACAAAGTTGTCGAGATGCTGCAGGCCAAATGTGGTGGCAATGAGGTCGCGAAAAAAGGATTCTGAAAGCCGGTGCATGGTTGAGGGGAGATCATCTTCATCCCAGAGCGATCGATATTTGGTGAGCAGGTTGTCCTTGCCGATCTGCGGTATGATAATGGAGAGATTATTTTGATGCACGTTGTTGTAATAGGCGTAAATAATGTCTTTTACCCCCTCGGAGAGGCCCCGCATAATATCGAGGTACTGGGTATAGGAAAATCGTTTAATGGCAATGGATGAAGAGAGCAGGCTGGCATAGGTTTCCAGTCTGCGGCTGGAGATGCCGTCGATCCTGAGAGCCCGGATAAACATGCGGATACATTTTGAAATGCGCAAAAAAGTTGCCTGGGTAATAAAACGCAGGTTGATCGACTGGGTCAGTCGTTCCAGGTAAATATTGGCCAGGTTTTCCAGGCGGAAGGTCAGTCCGAGCGCATCAAACTTACGCTCGGAATAGCGACCGTAGACCGAGGGGATGTCCACGGCAATATGGCGTTTGTAGTAGATCTCTTCTTTGGGTTCAAACTTCTCATCGCTTAAAATTATGGTTTTAAGTTGCTCAAGATGGGTAAGCACTTTGGAGAGACAGCGGAATGTCTCACAACCGTCCAGGGTGTCGAGCAGCTCCTGCATTTCGGGAAAACTTCCGGCTGCTGCCAACTCCAGCTGGTTACGCAGTTCCTGCATACCAAGGTTGTACTTGTGGTGGAGCAGGAGAAACATCTTAACGAGCAGTTCAAAACGTCGGCGCTCAAGAGCTGAAATGTCCTGTTGTTTTTCCAGGTAACTGCTGCGATCATTTTCGTTCCAGGAGAGGATGTCTGCCATGGTGTCAAATTGCAGTTCAGTACGGATGCGGTTGGTCAGGATGTGCTGTTCATCAACAAAAATTCCACGACGTTCCACCTGATCAAGAATTTCATCGGGCAGGAAAGGGCGCAGATATTTTTTATCCAGGGTGATCCAGAAGGTAAAAATAGCCTCAATAAAGTCGACAATCAGGTTTGATGACTCCACATGGGATTGTTTACGCAGAAAGTGGATAAGCACGTCCCGTCGCTTGTGGGATTCGTCCAGCTCGGTGGAAACCTCACGCAGCTCACCTTCTGCGCCGATCTCATTAAAGAATACGGGCATCAACTTGGTGAATTGCTTGGCCAGGTTATAGATCGGGCCAATGGGATGATTAAGCAGGTCGGTAATGTCACGCTGGAACAGATCTGTATCTTTGACGCAGGTTCCGGAAAGTTTGATGTTGATGATGAGTGCAGAGAACAGGGTGGAGCACCATTTCGGCTCCTGCATTATCAGGTTGAGCCAAACCCTGATGTTGGCCAGATGGGAGGGGTTGGTAATGGGCTGCCAGTCTTCGTCAACGCCCATGACGTTGGCATACTGAAAGCCAAAGCGGACTGCTTTCCAGAGAAACGCTTCGACAAGGCGGGAGTTATTGCGTTTAAAAACCTCTCCGCCAATCACCTGGATACATTGGAGCGAGGTGTGAGGGTATTTACGAACATTTTCCTTGAGTAGTTGGATGGTTGTCCCGAAAAACTCCTCAATCTCTTCAAAAGACTGTTTGCGGATGAGCTGCACCAGGGAACGATTGATTTCACGCAGGGTCTCTTCGTGAATCAGGTGCAGCCCTTTGGTTTCCATGATTCTGAATAAAAAGAGCAGCTTTCTGTTTTCAATGCATGTGGCATCGTCATCATCTGCGGACTCCCGGGCGAGTTCTGCAGGAATCTGCCGGTATAGACGAACCATATCCATATGGGCGGGCAGATCAAGCAGTTGATCCAGAGCGTCAAGGGGTGCTGCATCAATGTTTATGCTGCATAGGGTGTCGAGGTGCTGCTGGATTGTTTTGTGGGAGA
>RKSL01000039.1 GCA_008633435.1 Candidatus Desulfobulbus rimicarensis
TGCAAATTTTACGGCGGATTGGACTGGCCAATACCACTATGCCCAAAGCACAAATGGAGACTATCCGACTGAAATTATTTAAAATCGGCGCCCAGATAAAAATAACTGTCCGTAAAATATGGGTATCATGCGCCAGCTGTTACCCATATATGGATCTTTTCAATCAGGTGTATAGCAACTTACAGCGGATGCCGGTTCGTATTTAAGTATTTCTTGAACCGAAAAAAGAAATGGGCAAGTCCGTCAGCCCTGTAAACAATGATTATTATTACTTTAAAGAGAGCCGTTTTTTCCTCTTCGAGGGTGGCTTATGATGAATTTGGAGCCACCTGGTTTGCAAAATATGAGTCGCAGGTCATGCTATGCCGCCATAAGGGGAAAAAATCCCTCGACGAATGGGCCTGTGAAATATGCGGGCTAGGTCGTTCTCTGCTCTGGGGTGGCGACTGTTTACCTTGGGCAGAACAGCTTTTCTCGAGAGATACCTGGAAAGATGTTGTTTTTTGGGAATTGTTTCGCAGTGCAATGGTTGCTTTGTCGCGATGAACAACTTCAATGGTTCGAAATCTTCATTATCTGTTGTGGCTGGAGAGGAACATCTGGCCGTGCTGGTTAGGGATGGGTAAGGGGTTTTTTCACTTGCAGGGCTGAGCAGTATGTTGTATATAATTGCTCTTTTCGGGTATGTTATTGTTTAACTCCCTGTTTTATTGTGAATAGCTTTTTGATGCTTAGGTGGTGAATGCCATCGCCTAATGTGTTTCAAGGGGTTACAGAAATGCCTGTGACTCCTTTTTTATTTATCATTGTCTTGTGTTGACAATGATATGTTTCATTGACCGTCACTCTATATAAACGGTCAGGCAGCGGCAACTGAGGAAAAGTGATGAACAAAGATTTGACCCTAGTACGAAATATTGGAATCAGCGCCCATATTGATTCCGGCAAGACCACACTTACAGAGCGTATCCTGTATTACACCGATCGCATTCATGCTATCCATGAAGTTCGCGGCAAAGATGGTGTGGGGGCAACCATGGACTCGATGGAGCTTGAAAAAGAGCGTGGTATTACCATTCAGTCTGCAGCAACGTATTGCAACTGGAAGGGCACTGATATTAATATCATTGATACCCCTGGGCATGTTGACTTCACCGTTGAAGTAGAGCGTGCGTTGCGGGTTCTTGATGGTGCTGTCTTGATCCTTTGTTCCGTTGGCGGTGTGCAGTCACAGTCAATTACTGTTGACCGGCAGATGACTCGGTATAACGTGCCGCGAATTGCATTTATTAACAAGTGTGATCGCACCGGTGCTAATCCCGGCCGGGTTGTTGAGCAACTCCGTGACAAGCTCAACCTCAATGCCGTCATGATCCAGATGCCCATTGGTCTTGAAAATGACCTTGAGGGGATGGTCGACCTGGTGGCGATGAAGGCGGTATACTTTGATGGTGATCAGGGAGATACTGTCCGTTATGAGGATATTCCAGACAATCTCCGTGATGAAGCCGAGGGAAAACGTGAAGAACTCCTTGATGCGGTATCCATGTTCTCCGATGAGCTGATGGAGGCTATGCTTGAAGAGCAGGAAATTCCTGAAGAGATGGTCCACGAGGCCATTCG
This sequence comes from Candidatus Desulfobulbus rimicarensis, assembly GCA_008633435.1. Classification (GTDB taxonomy): domain Bacteria; phylum Desulfobacterota; class Desulfobulbia; order Desulfobulbales; family Desulfobulbaceae; genus Desulfobulbus_C; species Desulfobulbus_C rimicarensis. Next base: position 1,624 of record RKSL01000039.1, read on the forward strand.
TCGTGGTACACTTGCCCTCGAGTTCGCGCCGGTCATGATCGGGTCTGCGTATAAGAATAAAGGTGTTCAACCGTTGCTGGATGCTGTTCAAACCTATCTTCCCTGTCCAACGGATGTCGAAAATATTGCCCTTGATCTGGATAATGATGAGGCAGAAATCAAAGTCTCCAACAATCCCGATGATCCGCTGGTGGCACTTGCCTTTAAATTGGAGGACGGCCGATACGGTCAGTTGACTTATGTTCGTACCTACCAGGGGATGCTTAAGAAAGGTGATTTTATTTTCAATACCAGGACTGGAAAAAAGGTTAAGGTTGGTCGACTTGTCCGGATGCATTCCAATGAAATGGAAGAAATTGATGAGGCAGGTTCCGGCGATATAGTTGCTCTGTTTGGAGTTGACTGTGCTTCGGGTGATACCTTTTGTGATAACACCATTAACTGGTCCATGAGTTCCATGCATGTGCCGGCTCCTGTTATTTCCCTGGCAATTAATCCCGTGGACAATAAAGCTCAGGAGAATATGTCAAAAGCTCTTAACCGCTTCTGCAAAGAAGATCCCACTTTTAAGTCTTTTGTTGATCACGAGACCAGTGAAACCATTATTTCCGGTATGGGTGAATTGCATCTTGAGGTGTATATCGAACGGATGAAGCGTGAGTATAATGCCGAAGTTGAAGTCGGTGCTCCCCGGGTAGCCTACCGTGAAACCATCACCCAGCGTGCTGATTTTGATTATACCCATAAAAAGCAGACTGGCGGTTCCGGTCAGTTTGGTCGTGTTGCCGGTCATATGGAGCCACTTGAGGAGGGTGAGTATGAATTTGTTGATGAGATCGTCGGTGGTTCAATTCCCCGTGAATATATCCCTGCCTGTGACAAGGGCTTTCAGGCATCCATGCAGAAAGGTGTGCTGACCGGTGCCCCGATTACCGGCGTGCGTTGTCTGATCAATGATGGTAACTCCCATTCGGTTGACTCCTCGGATATGGCCTTCCAGCAGGCAGCCAAGGGTGCTTTTAAGCAGGGGTATCAAAAGGCGAACCCTGTCATTATGGAGCCGATTATGAAGGTTGCGGTGGAAGGGCCTTCCGAATTCCAGGGGGCTGTCATGGGTAGTCTCAACCAGCGACGCGGTGTGATTGTCGGTACCTGTGAAGAGGGCAGTTATACTGTTGTTGAAGCGGAAATGCCTCTTTCTGAAATGTTTGGCTACTCAACAACCCTGCGTTCACTCACCCAGGGGAAAGCAGAATTTTCCATGGAGTTTTCCACCTACAAACAGGTGCCCAAAAGTGTTGCTGAAGAGCTTATCAAGGAACACGAGGCTTCAAAAAAGAATGCGTAACTATGCTGTTTTTGGAAAAACAGTATTCGTCCAGTGCCTGTCAGGGGCATGATGTTTTGCTTTTTTTCAGAGCGTAATAACGTTATAATAAAACCATGCAAGCCATGGATTGATCAGAGATAAGAGGTGAACAATGGGATATGAACAACTCGTCAACCAGAATCCCCTGCGGGTTCTGAACCTGGGGCGGCACAATAAACATCTGGGGCTGATCATGGCCCGGGCCGGGTTGGGTAAAACAGCCCTGCTTGTCCAGATTGCTCTTGATTCCATTTTGCGCGGTAACCGGGTTATCCATATCAGTATTGGCGCAAGTATAGATAAAACCAAGATCTGGTATGATGACATCCTGCAGATTATCCTTCAGGATGGTTCGGTGACCAACCCGCATCAGCTCATTGATATGGTGCAACAGCATCGGATGATCATGACCTTTAAAGAGTCAGCATTCAGCAGACCACGTCTTGAAGAACGTCTTAATGACTTGGTTCTGCAGGATATTTTCAAACCAAACTGCCTGGTTATTGACGGCTTTGATTTTGAAAATGCAGGACGTGAAGATCTGGAGGATATTAAGGATCTTCTTGATGCGATGAGCATGCAGGCCTGGTTTTCAGCTGTCAGTCATCGTGATGACGAACGTGTCTCCCCGGTCGGTGTTCCTGGTCCGTGTCACGAGATTGATGATTTATTTGACACTGTGGTGTTGCTCAAACCTGAAAAAGAGATGATTCAGCTTGATATCATCCGGAATAATGGTGAGGATTCGGCTGCTGGGAGTGGTCTGATTCTTGACCCCACGACCATGATGGTGAAAAAAAACTGATTGCTTGAAGTATTTTCACATGCAATCAATTGGTGCATTGCATGTGAAAATACTGTCTGGCTTATGTGTTGTTATTATGCGCTTCCGACCCTGTATAGACCTGCATGACGGCAAGGTAAAGCAGATTGTCGGCTCCACCCTGCAGGATAGAAACAACTCTTCCCTGCACACCAATTTTTCCTCAGAGTATCCTCCATCTCATTATGCCCGAATGTATATGCGTGATAACCTTCCCGGTGGTCATGTGATTATGCTGGGACCCGGTAACAGGGAAGCGGCTGAAAACGCATTGAGTGGTTGGCCTGGTGGCTTACAGCTTGGCGGTGGTATTACCGCAGAAAATGCCGGGTACTGGCTTGAAAAAGGTGCTTCACACGTTATAGTTACCTCCTATGTGTTCCATGATGGTCATATTGATGATTCCCGGCTCGAGCGGTTGCGTAAGGTTGCAGGCAAAAAACGGCTGGTTCTTGATCTGAGTTGTCGCTTTCGAAATGATGGGTATTATGTTGTAACCGACCGCTGGCAGAAATTTACCAAGCTGAAGATCAGTCGGACTATTCTTGCTGAGCTTGCTGCAAGCTGTGATGAATTTCTCGTCCATGCCGTTGATGTGGAAGGAAAATGTATGGGGGTCGATAAACTCCTGATCGAATTGCTGGCCACGGAAACGACAATACCAATTACCTATGCCGGAGGGGTGGGTTCAATGGAAGACCTTGAACTTATCCATCGTGTAGGCCATGGAAGAATCGACGCAACGGTTGGCAGCGCCCTTGACATTTTTGGTGGAACAGGATGTCACTATGCTGATGTTGTGGCTTTTCACAGGCAGGTGGCTAGCTGATGGCTGTTCAGCAATCTTTTGATAAGGACGACAAACCACTTGTAGAGATTAAACTTCTGGTGCCGGAGGACAGGTATCGGGCTTTTCAACGCTGCGTCTGGATTCTCGTTCATGAAACCGGGCGCACCCAACTTGATGTTATGCAGGAAGTTGTCGAAGATTTTCTCATTAAGCATTCCTGCTGATTTCCTGCATCTTCTCGCTAAAATATGGAGTAATACAGTATGGATATTCTCACCTTGAACTGTCGCGGTCTTAACTGCCCACAGCCCGTAATTCAGACCAAAGACGCCCTTGAGCAGGGGCATTCATCCCTTGAAGTTATTGTTGATAATGAAGCCTCAATGGGTAATGTCAGCCGTTTCGGGCGCAGTAGAAATTGTACTGTAACAGTGACAACTCTGGATGAGGGCTGCTTCAAGATTCTTCTTGAAGCAGATGGAGAAGTACAGAAATCTGTTTTTGATGCAAGCGAGTATAGTTGCCCGATTCCTGAAGGTAAAGGGCTTGTGTACGTCATTTCTTCTGCATCCATGGGACGGGGCAGTGACGAACTGGGGTGGGCTTTATTGCAGACCTATATTCAGACCATTAAAGACGTAGACCCGTTGCCGACAAAAATTGTATTTTATAATGAAGGTGTACGGTTGGTGGCCGAGGAGTCTGGCGCCCTTGAAGCATTACGCAAATTACAGGAAAAGGGCGTTGAGATCTTTGCCTGCGGTACCTGCCTTGATTTTTTTAAACTGACAGCAGCCCTCAAGGTTGGCCAAATTTCCAATATGTATGACATTATGAATAGTGTTAATTCAGCAGCCAGGGTTGTCAGCCCCTTCTAACTGGTGCCTGTCCCCAAATGGTCTTTTTGTCCGATCTCTGTGTCATGCTCAAAAAATTATGTTCGAGGTAAGCGTAGACTCCGATATCAATTATATACCTGTTATTTTTTCGCAATCCTCGGAGTCTCCCGTCGGTCGCTTAGCTGAGCTCGAACAAAAATCCTTATTTTTGGACAGGCGCTAACTGACCCAACTGGTGAACAAGTTTCAACCGTGCCAGATTACCACTTCCTCCCGTCAAAGTACGAGTTGCTACCCGCCCTATAGATCTGACCGGAGAAGCATGTCAGTAGTTCTGCTTTCTTGAGTGTTTACTTCCTTATCCATGCATGTTAAGGGACATTTTATTATTTTTCCACAGGTTCAACGCCTTGGAGAAGAATCTTGTGAATTCATCCTGCCTGGTGTTGACTGACGTTGTCCGGTGGTATGTGTTCATGTTCAGCTGTTTGAAAACGGGGTCGTTTATGCGAAGTAAACATTGTGCAGTCTTGATTGTATATATTGTTCTGCTGGTAGTGCCTGTCGCTGAGTCCAAGGTTATGCCTGTTGATTATGACACAGGGCGTAATCGTCTGATAGGCAGTATCATCAGCCATCTCCTTCCTGCCCAGCATTTCGAACATAAACCTGTTGACGATAAATTGGCCATGGCGGCTTATGACCTGTATCTGCGTCAGCTTGATCCCCGGAAACGGTTTCTGTTGCAGTCGGACGTCACTGTTCTTGGTGATGACGTGCAGGCAATTGATGATAATCTTTTACGGGGCCAGGTTGTTCTCCCTGATAAAGCACAACAGCTTCTGGCCAGGCGAATCATTGAAGTGAAGTCACTTGTCGAGGATATTTTTTCAGCAGGGTTTGATCCTTATAAAGAAGAATACTTTGAGACTGATCCCAAAAAGTTAACATTTTGTCAAACCAATAGCGAGTTGAGTCTCAGATGGTATAGGGCCCTTAAGCTGCAGGTTCTTGATGAGTATTTGGGGGAAGTGGAAAAGCAGGCAGAGGAACTTAAGAAAACAGAGCGTAATAACGGGTTGTCCAGCTCTGGGGTTGTTGATCAAGCGCTTTGGCACTCTTCTCTTGAGAAGGTGCATAAACGCACGCAGAATTATTTTCACCGGCTCCAGAAAATGACACGTCAGGAGCAGTATAACCGTTTTTTTGATGCAGTCTGTCGCGCATTTGACCCCCATACAAATTACATGCCTCCTACCTCAAAAGAGGATTTTGATATCCACATGAGTGGTTCTCTTGAAGGTATTGGTGCGTTGCTGCGAGAGGATGACGGCCACATTAAAGTGGTTCGTATCATCCCCGGTAGTGCTGCAGAGGCCCAGGGGCAGCTCCAGGCAGAAGATACAATCCTTTCCGTGGCAGAGAGCAATGGCGATCCTGTTGATATTTCTGATATGAGCATACGGGAGGCGGTTTCCTATATCAGAGGAACTAAAGGCACTGAAGTACGGCTGGGTATAATGAGGACTGATGGGGCCAGACTGGTTATTCCTATTGTCAGGGATGTGGTCAAGATTGAGGAAACCTATGTTAAATCAACAGTACTTAAAACTAAGTCTGGAGATGCTGTCGGGTATATTAAAATCCCTGGATTTTACCGGGATTTCTCCGGGGCAGAGCAACGCAATGTTACCGACGATACCCGTTCAGAACTGTACAAGATTAAGCAAAAAAATATTAAAGGACTTATCCTTGACCTTCGTAATGATGGGGGCGGCTCCCTTTCTGATGCTGTAGAGGTCTCTGGACTGTTTCTCCCCGGTGGGCCGGTGGTGCAGGTAAAGAACTCCCAGGGAATGGTGCGGGTTCTTGAAGATAATGACCCGAATGTAGCCTATGATGGCCCGATGATAGTTCTGGTGAATCAGTTTTCCGCTTCTGCTTCTGAAATCCTGGCGGCGGCTCTTCAGGACTATGGTCGAGCTCTGGTTATTGGCGGTGCGCATACCCACGGCAAGGGGACTGTTCAGGCGTTGATGGATTTGAACCGCTATCTTCCGCTGTTGCATTTTAAAAAATATGATGACCTTGGGGCATTGAAGCTAACAATACAGAAGTTTTATAGGGTTGATGGCGGATCAACGCAATATAAGGGGGTTATCCCTGATATTGTCCTGCCCAGTATGCTGGATTATCTGGAAAGCGGCGAGCAGTATATGGATAATTCTCTGCCCTGGGATAAAGTTGATAATGTAGGCCATATACCCTGGGCAGGAGCGCATCTTGCTGTTGAAGCTGCGCGTAAAAAGAGTGCAGTATTTGTTGCCGGGAATATACAATTTGCAAAAATTGCGCAGGAGAGCCTAAAGGCAAAACAGCGCAGTAAAAATACCCTTGTTGCAGATTTTCTGAGAGGAGTTTTGAAAGAACGCCAAGAGCTAGAACAGGCAAGAAAAGAAGCAAAAGCAGCCGGTATTCTGGAGGATGCAGAGGCGGATGGACTGGACGGGGCCAAGGAGAAGAAAACTCTTGAAGAGCAACTTGCCAAAGATCCCTATGTTGATTTATGCCAGTATTTACTTAACGATACGTCCGTAACATCCGTATCTCCTGCGACGAGGAAATAAATTTCTGCTTGAAATCAGGAGGAGGGCATGCTAAGGTATTTTTTATGAATCGTCATTCATTATTTATTTTATTTCTACCTTCCATTTATTTTTTTGTTTAAAAAGGTTGTTGTCAACTATGAACCTGATTGAGGCGTTACGACAAAAAAGGGATAAAATTCTTGCTTTATGGGTTGAAAGGACACTTGATTCTTACATTTCATCAGGTTTTTTTAAGCAATCCAGGGATAAGTTTGCCAATCCTGTAGGTACAAATATTCAGGAAGGGTTGACGACGCTCTTTGATATGCTCGTGAAAGGAGCTGCGGCGCGTGAGTATGCCGGGGCTCTTGATCAGGTTATTCGGATTCGGGCTGTTCAGGAATTCTCTCCAGCCCAGGCAGTAGCCCCTATTCTCGAACTCAAATGGGTGATTAAACAGGTGTTTTCCACGGATAAAGAATGTAAACTCCTGTTGCCTGAACTTGATTCTTTTGATTGCGATGTTGACCGGGCTGCTTTGGCAGCCTTTGATTTATATATGGAATGTCGGGACAGGTTGCATAATGCCCGCATTCGAGAGTTGAAGAGTGGCAGTTATATTCTGACAGATTCTTCCTGTGCTTCTGCAGCTATTAAGCAGAACCTGCAGGATTTTTCTCAGATGAGCTGATTCATACGTCACATGACGGCAAAATCAGGATGGTGAGCTTGGAGTTTCATTGTCCTTATTTTTTGTCTAATTTCACTACATTACCGTTTAATTTGAAAGTGAGGGAGTGATCGATGAAGTACACCATCCCCCTGGCGGCTGTCCTTGGCCTGGTGTTTTTTGCGTTGTTGGGGTCTCAGATACCTGGGATGCAATACATCTTTGGTGTTGTTATACCTTATGCCGCAGTGCTTATGTTTATTGGCGGCTTTTGTTACCGGGTTATTTACTGGGCTAAATCCCCTGTTCCTTTCAAAATTCCGACGACCTGCGGTCAGGGATATTCCCTGGACTGGATTAAGCGTGATCGGCTTGAGGCTCCGGTGAATTCTCTTGAGGTTGCCGGCAGGATGTTTCTTGAAATTGTTCTGTTCAGGTCGCTGTGGAGAAACACCAAGTCAGAGGTGCACGCTGGCCCCAAGCTCACCTATGAGTCATCTAAATGGTTGTGGTTGTTTGCTATTTTGTTTCATTACAGCTTTCTTGTTGTTCTGCTCAGGCATTTGCGTCTTTTTCTTGAACCGGTTCCCTTTGCCGTTGGTGCCCTTGAGTTTGCCGATGGAATTTTACAGATTGGCGCCCCGACAATGTACTTGACAGATGCAACCCTGCTGCTCGGCCTTGCTCTACTTTTTGGCCGCCGTGTTGTTAACCGGCAGGTACGTTATATCTCCCTGCCCAATGATTATTTCCCGCTCTTTCTTATAGCGGGTATTGCAGTCACCGGTATTTTAATGCGTTTTTTCCTGCGTGGTGGCATTGATATTACAGTTATTAAAACTCTTGCCGTCGGGCTCGTCACTTTTCATCCGACAATTGGTGGTGATCTGGGCGCAATTTTTTATGCGCATCTCTTTCTGGTTTGCTGCCTGCTCGCCTATTTCCCTTTTTCTAAATTAATGCATATGGGGGGTGTCTTCCTTAGCCCGACCAGAAATATGGCCAATGACTCCAGGATGAAACGACATGTTAATCCATGGAATGACCCCACCATCAAACCCCATTCGTATTCTGGATATGAGGATGAATTCCGTGAGGATATGATAGAGCAGGGAATTCCTGTTGAAAAAGAGTTGCCGAAAAAGGCTGACGACGAAAAGGTTGCATGACCGTAACAGATCAAAGGGTATGCAAGATCGTGATTTCTACTATCTCGTCTTTGTAAGCGGAGCCTGTGATCGCTTACGCATAATCTCAGAAGCATAAGGATAGATCGATGGCAGTTGTAAAGGTAGATAAGTTGGCAAAAAGCGTGGCCCAAGGGCCTTCGCTGATGACGGGTTCCGTTCCCATGAAGGATTGGATGGATGTCCCGGCCGTGTTTAAACCGGGGAATTATGCCTATCCAACTAAACCGGAAAAGCTTGAGTATCTGGACAGCCAGGATGGTGTAAGTTTTCCCAATGCCCGCGAATGGAACCCTGAAGACGATGATTGGAAACTGCCGGAAGACTGGAAGGAAACAATCATTCAAGGACTTGCGGAGCGGCTCGATAAGTTTCGTTCGCTGAAAATTTTTATGGACTGCTGCGTCCGTTGCGGTGCCTGCGCAGATAAATGTCATTTTTTTCTTGGTACTGGAGATCCCAAAAATATGCCGGTTCTCCGGGCCGAGCTTCTGCGTTCGATATATCGCCAGGAATTCACCAAGGCCGGGAAAATCTTTGGAAGAATGGCCGGTGGGCGTGAGATGACTGTAGGGGTGCTGAAAGAGTGGTTCATGTACGCCTATCAATGTACCGAATGTCGTCGTTGTTCAGTGTTTTGCCCCTACGGTATTGATACAGCTGAAATCACTATGATGTTGCGAGAGCTGCTTCATCTGGTGGGTTGCGGTATTAACTGGGCTATGGAGCCGGTGGCAAACTCCAATCGGACTGGTAATCACATGGGGCTTACTCCCCAGGCCTTTAAAGGCAATGTGGATTTTCTCTGTGAAGATATCGAAGGCTTAACCGGTGTAAAAATTGAACCGACCTTCAATCGTAAAGGGGCAGAAGTTTTATTTATAACACCTTCAGCCGATGTCTTTGCTGAGCCTGGGCTGTTTACCTGTATGGGCTATCTTTTGCTCTTTGAGGCTATTGGACTTGATTATACCTGGTCAACCTATGCTTCTGAAGGCGGGAACTTTGGTCTGTTTACCTCCAATGAGATGATGAAAAAGCTCAACGGCAAGATGTATGCAGAGGCTGAGAGGCTTGGAGTTAAATGGATTTTGGGTGGTGAATGCGGTCACATGTGGCGCGTTGTCCATCAGTATATGGATACAATGAATGGCCCTGCAGACTTTCTTGAAGTGCCTAAATCACCAATCACCGGGACAGTCTTTGAGAATGCAGCATCAACAAAAATGGTGCATATCAGTGAATTTACAGCTGATCTTATCAAACATAATAAGATTACACTCGATAAGAGCCGTAATGCACATGTAAAAGCGACTTTCCATGATTCCTGTAATCCGGCTCGCGCCATGGGGCTTCTTGAAGAACCCCGTTATGTACTCAGTCATGTTGTTGACGAGTGGCATGAGATGCCAGAGAATACAATTCGCGAAAAGACATTCTGCTGCGGCTCAGGTACGGCTCTCAACACTGATGAGATCATGGAGTTGCGCATGCGCTCGGGGCTGCCCAGGGCAAATGCTGTTAAACATGTCTTTGATAAACATGCCATAAATACCCTGGCCTGTGTCTGTGCCATTGACCGGGCGACGCTGACCACCTTGATGGATTACTGGGTTCCAGAGGTAACTGTAGCCGGTGTCAGCGAGTTGGTTGGCAATGCCCTGGTCATTGAAGGTGAGAAACGTCAGGAACTTGCAGAGGGTTTGAGAACCCTGTTATTTTAACATCCCGGCTGGAGTGGAGGATTAGAAATGTATGACGGTGGTAAGATAATTACAGGGCTTATTCTATTTGTCCTGCTTGTTACGTTTCCCATCTGGTACAACCACGGAAATGCCGGGGCGGTACCCAAAGTTGAACTGCCCAAGGTGGCTAAAGAATGTGTTTTGCCGGCAAGTGAAATGCGAACCAGTCACATGCAGCTGCTCAATGAGTGGCGGGATAAAGTGTTGCGTACCGGTGATCGTTCGTTTGATGTCAAAATTGGTGATAAGGAATACCAGAAGAGTTTGATGAATACCTGTATGCAATGCCATATAAGCAAAAAGAAATTTTGTGATAAATGCCACAGTTATGCATCTGTTAAGCCATACTGCTGGGATTGTCATGTAGCTCCTGTCGAGTGAGCCGCTAAGGAGGATATGTACTAATGGATAAGAAGAGAAGAGACTTCCTCAAAATTGCAGGTGTCTCAACGCTTGCCGGACTCGGAGGAACCAGTGTTATCGGCCAGATGCTCTCCGGAAGCACTCCTGCAGAGGCAGGAGCAGCTAAAGAGGTGTCCGGGCACGGCAATGAACATGCACCAGCGGCTCATGGGAGCAATCCCCACGGGAGTGTTGCCAAGTCTGGCAAACGACTTGGTATGGTTATTGATCTACGCAAATTTCGAGAAAATCCACATCTTGGTGAGAAGGTGGTGGAGGCGTGTCATTCCACCCATAATGTGCCGGATTTTCCCAATAAGAAAGATGAGATCAAATGGACGTGGCTTACTGAATATGAAAAGGCGTTTACAGAGCATTCTCATTATTATAAAGATCACTCCACGCTGGATCATGAAGTTTTGGTCATGTGCAACCATTGTGATAATCCTCCCTGTGTTCGTGCCTGTCCGACAAGGGCGACCTTTAAGAATAAAGAGGGCATTGTTGCCATGGACTATCACCGCTGCATCGGGTGTCGTTTTTGTATGGCTGCCTGCCCGTATGGAATGCGGAGCTTTAACTGGCGCGATCCCCGTGCCGGACTGGATATGAATACGATTAACACCAGGTTTCCCACTCGGATGCGCGGGGTTGTTGAAAAATGTAATTTTTGTGCGGAGCGGGTCGGGATTGGTAAACAACCGGCATGTGTCGAGGCGTGTGGTTCAAGTAAGGCCCTGGTTTTTGGTAACCTGAACGATCCGAATTCAGAAATCAGAAAGGTGCTGAAAGCCAATTATACCATTCAGCGTAAGCCCTCCCTGGGCACCCATCCTTCAGTCTTTTATATAGTGTGAGAGGTCGCCATGTTTGAAAAAGCACTAAAAGGAAACAGTTATTACTGGATGTGGCTTGCCTTTTTGGGTGCGCTTATGTCCATTGCCGCAATCTGCTATCTTCGCCAGTATAATTATGGTCTTGGTTTGACAGGCATGAGCCGTGATGTATCCTGGGGGTTGTATATCTCCCAGTTTACCTTTCTGGTTGGTGTGGCTGCGGGAGGGGTAATGCTGGTCTTGCCCTATTACATCCATGATTACAAAGCCTTTGGGAAGATCACGATTTTAGGTGAGTTTCTGGCCATTGCTGCGTTGCTTATGTGCCTGACGTTTATTGTCGCTGATCTTGGTCAGCCGTTACGCATGCTCAATGTGATTATTCATGCCCAGCCAGGCTCCATGCTCTTTTATGATATGATTGTCCTCAACGGCTATTTGTTTTTAAATATTCTCTGCGGCTGGGTGATCCTGACCTCAGAGCGCAAAGGAATACACCCTCCCAAATGGATTTATTTTTTCGTCTATCTGTCAATTCCCTTTGCCGTGTCAATTCATACTGTAACCGCTATGCTGTATTGTGGCTTGCCTGGACGTCATTTCTGGTTATCCGCAATTGTTGCTCCCCGGTTTCTTGCCTCTGCTTTTGCTGCAGGCCCCGCTCTTATCGTTGTCGTAGCACTTATTCTGCGTCGGGTCGCCAATTTTGATGCCGGTAAAGAAGCTATTAACAAGATGGTGACAATCATCATCTATGCAGCATTGATTAATGTGTTCTTTGTCGGTCTTGAATTTTTTGTCGGCTTTTACTCAAACATCCCCGGCCATAAACATACCCTGCAGTATCTGTTCTTTGGTCTGGAGCATCATGGACATATTTACAATAATCTTGTGCCCTTTATGAAAGCCTTTGTTCTTCTCTTTGTTGTTGGTATCGGCCTCATAAGTCTGCCCTATACCAGATACAACAAGAATGATATCTGGCTTGGCCTGGGCTGCGCTGCAATCTTTATCTCTTTTTGGCTCGATAAAGGCGTTGGTTTTGTATTGGGTGGGTTTGTACCAACACCGCTGGAAGAGGTTGTTGAGTACTATCCTGCAGCCAATGAGATCTTTATAACCATCGGTATCTGGGCCATGGGAGCTTTCATCCTTACAGTTCTTTATAAAATTGCAATCTCTGTAGAGCATGAGATAGAAGCCTGATGAGGTTTTGTATCCGTAGAAAAAGCCAAAAAGGCCGCTGATCCCTGTGATCAGCGGCCTTTTTTATTGCGACCTCTTTGGTGAGTGCTGGAAGTCTGCATAAGTACCAGGTACGTCACTCTTCTGATGTGCCCGAGGGTGAGGTCGGGAAGCGAGCCTGTGAGACTCCGGGCAGGTCAACGAGATATAGCCTGCCCATGTGAGGAGGCCTCATTGCCTGAATATCGGGTGCTGCTGAAGGGGTATCTTTATTGTATGATTATTTGAGGTCTGTGTGGAAAAGTTTTGCCGTTTCAATTGTACAATGGCACTCTGTTTCTTAATCTGTTGTTCTACGTTTTCTGGCGTATGAGTAAAAAAATGTATTCATGAAAAAAGATGTGCGCACAGCTTTTCTGTCGCGTGCTCTCATACTTAGCAACCTGTTGGGAAGGCCTAAAGGGGGCCGTTATCAGGTGAGCGCCTCATCCCATGGAGGAAAGGTAAAGATTCCACAGGGCAAATATCTGTTGCTGGAAGAAAAGAAAGGCCATGGCTGACAGTGCTAAAAATGGGCCAAAGGGGATTCTTGTCTGGCCGCCTCTTCCCTGTTTGATCATGGCTGCCACGCCGACAATGGAGCCGGTAAATGAGCTTGCAAAGACGACAAACAACAGGCTTTGCCAGCCCAGAAAAGCGCCGATCATGGCAAGAAGTTTAATGTCACCGCCCCCCATGCCGTCGCGTTTGGTCAGCAGGTAATAGCCCGTGGCAATGGCATAGAGAATCCCGCCACCGATAAGAATCCCTATTCCGGAATCCTGCCAGCTGACCAGCGGGTTGGCAAACGAACCGGCAAAACCCAGCACGATTCCAGGCAGACTGATAACATCGGGAATTATCTGAAGATGGATATCAATAAAAATTATAACCAGAAGGGCGGCAAGAAAAACCCAATAGAGGGCAAAGGGGATGGACAGACCAAATTTGTTGAACAATGCCATTGTCAGCAGCCCCATGCAGAGTTCAACCAGGGGATATTGCGCTGAAATGGATGTTTTACAGCTGCGGCATTTTCCGCGCAATGCCAGGTAACTGAGAATCGGTATGTTTTCATACCAGTGCAGCTCCGTATTACATTGGGGGCAATGGGAACCGGGGAACACTATTGACTGGCTCGAATCGGGCAGTCTGTAGATGACCACGTTGAGAAAAGAACCGACAACGGCTCCAAAGACGAAGCTGAAAAAATTTGCTATAATATCCATTCGGGTTTAGCCTTGTGTTTGTCCATTGAGCTGCAATCAGGTATAGTTCTGGTTGCAGTGTAAAAAGAGACACGGGTTGTTCATAGTTTTTTTTATTTTTTTATTTTTTTATTATTACTCTTTACTTGTATCCTTTTCCATGCCTGAGTTCCAGGAAAAATGTCATGTACATGCAATTGAGCAGGTTGCCCCCGATGTATTCCAGCTCTCTGTTCATGCTCCCCGTATTTCGGCGGCGGCCACCCCGGGGCAGTTTGTCATGGTGCGTGTGGGGGAAGGGTTTGATCCTCTGTTGCGTCGCCCCTTTTCCATTCATCAGCAGTTTGCCGATGGTTCGTTGTCGCTTCTTTTTAAAAAAATCGGCAGGGGAACCACCCGGCTTTCCCGACTGAACAATGGGGATGTGATCGATATTATCGGCCCGCTTGGTCGGGGGTTTGATTTGTCCTGTCAGGAACCTGTCGGTCTGGTTGGTGGAGGCATGGGCATTGCCCCGCTTGCCTTTCTGGCCAAACGACTTGCTGCAGGCGAACGTGAAGTCGCTAAGGATTATGTTTTGCTCGGAGCAAGAGATCGCCACGAACTCGCCCCGCTTGCGGCTGTGTTTACCGCTCTTGGTTATCAGGTTCGCACTGCAACTGATGATGGCAGCATGGGGCATCATGGTTTTATTCCCGATTTGCTTGCCGATATTTTTTCGGAAATTCAACTGGTGTACTGTTGTGGCCCCCATCCAATGATGAAAAATGTTGTCAATACATGTGCTCAGGCTGATGTTCTTTGCCAGGTGTCCCTTGAAACACATATGGCCTGTGGCCTTGGCGCCTGTTTAGGCTGTACTGTGGCCGGAAGGGATGGCAACTATGTCCATGTCTGTCGGCAGGGGCCAGTGTTTTATGCCGGAGAGGTTGGATGGGCAGAGTAGATATGTGTGAAGACATTGATCTCCAGGTACGAATAGGCAGTCTCCGGTTACGCAATCCGGTGATGACTGCCTCTGGTACTTTTGGTTATGGCCGTGAGTTTGCCCATCTTGTGCATTTGCAGCGGCTGGGTGGGATTGTGGTCAAAGGTATCTCGTTACGACCCAGGCCGGGCAATCCTCCCCCTCGGGTGTGTGAAACCGCCTGCGGTATGCTGAATGCCATTGGGCTTGAGAATGTAGGCGTGGAAGGTTTTATTGCAAAAAAAATGGTGTTTCTGCAAACAGTCAACACCCCTGTTGTGGTGAATATTCTGGGCGACTCTGTAGAGGAATATTATGAAATTGCGCACCGTCTGGACGGAGTTGACGGTGTGGGCGCGCTTGAAGTGAATATCTCCTGCCCCAATGTAAAAAAAGGTGGTGTGGCCTTTGGCACTGTTCCGGAAATGGCTGCCAGGGTAACTGCCGCAGTGCGCAGAGCAACCCGTCTTCCCGTGATTATTAAGCTTTCACCCAATGTGACCGATATTGTTCTGATGGCCAAAGCTGTTGAAGAAGCCGGGGCAGATGCGGTTTCGCTTATTAATACATTAATTGGCATGGCCATTGACTCACGGACCCGAAAACCACGGCTGGCAAATATTATTGGCGGCCTGTCCGGGCCAGCAATTAAACCTGTGGCTTTACGCATGGTATGGCAGGTAGCCTCAGCTGTTTCCATTCCGGTTATAGGTATTGGCGGCATAACGACTGCTGAAGATGCGGTGGAGTTTTTGTTGGCTGGAGCCACAGCTGTTGAGGTGGGAACTGCAAATTTTTATGATCCCGCAGCTCCTGAACAGATTATTCAAGGGTTGAAAACCTACCTGTATGAGCAAAATGAGCAATCTGTTCGAAACATTATCGGTAGTCTGCAGACAGGATGAAATTATGAAACGGACAAGGTTATGTGTGTCAATAGCAGCCGCCGATGCCCGTGAAGTTGCCCGGGAGGTGCAATTGGTAGAAGATATTGTCGATGTCGTTGAAGTTCGGCTTGATGCCATGACTGATCCCGATGTTGCCGGGTGCTGCCAGCTGGTTGGAAAACCGCTGCTCTTCACCCATAGACCGGGCTGGGAAGGCGGCGAGTTTAACGGTTTTGAAGATGATCGGGTACGACCACTTTTTAAAGCCATTGAACTGCAGGCGGCTTATATAGATTATGAATTGCGGGCTGATCCTCTTCTCCGTGCGCAACTATTGGAGGAAATCAGTACAAGTCCTACCCGGATGATTCTATCCTGGCATGATTTTACCTCAACCCCTGCAAACCATGATCTTGATGAAGTGTTGCAGCAGATGCAGGAAAGCGGGGCTGATATTGGTAAAATTATTACCACGGCACATGGTGCTGCTGATGTACTCAGACTGTTGAAGATCCAGGAGAAGGCACTGGCTGCGGGGTTTGCCCTTTGCTGCTTTGCCATGGGTGAAGCCGGTCGAATCAGTCGGCTGGCAACTCTGTATCTGGGCGGTTATATGAGCTATTGTGCGGTAACCGAGGAAGCGGCAACAGCGCCCGGGCAGTTTGCTGCTGCACAGTTGCATGCACTTTGCAGGCAGTTTGAGGGGGAGAGATGATTAATGGTACAACCCGCCTGTATGGCATTATTGGCAACCCTGTACGCCATTCCCTGAGTCCGGCCATGCATAACGCCGCATTTGCTGCCATGGGGATGAATGGCGTCTATATTCCCATGGAGGTCACAGATCCTGCTGAAGCCGTTGCCGGTCTGGCTGCCCTTGGTTTTGTCGGGGTGTCAGTCACTGTTCCCCATAAGGAAAAGGTGATGGCCTGCCTTGATGAAATTGATCCGGTTGCCCGAAAGATTGGTGCTGTGAACACGATACTTTTCCGTAACCATCCGGAATCAGGTAAGTGCATCAGCAGAGGATTTAATACAGACTGGCTGGGAGCAAATCTCGCCCTGGCAGCGGTCATGAAGCTGGCTGGGAGCAAAGTGCTTGTGTTGGGCGCGGGTGGAGCCGCTAAAGCTGTTGGATTTGGCCTGGTCGAAGCAGGAGCAGAGGTCATTATCACCAATCGCAGTGAAGACCGTGGCCGGGAACTGGCTCAGTGGCTGGGCTGTGCTTTCTGCCCGGCTGGTGATGTTGGTGGCATTGCGGGTTCAGCACTGGTCAACACCACCTCCGTGGGTATGGAACCCCATATAGAAGTCATGCCGATAGACTCGGCCTCTGTTGGCCATTTTCAGGTGGTGATGGACATTGTTTACGCCCCGCTCAAGACCCGGCTGCTGCAGGAAGCAGAAGGTGCCGGCTGTACAACTGTGGACGGATTATCCATGCTGCTCTATCAAGGGGCTGCCCAGTTTAAAATCTGGACAGGCAAACAACCCCCGCAGGAGGTGATGCGGGCTGCATTGCTTGAAGAACTGGCCAGGAGCACGACCTGAGCCTTCTGTCGATTTTCTGTAACTCTTCAGGTGGGTGCAAAAAACTTGCAAAACCACCGAGTGTAACTGATCAGATGTGCTCGAGATTAAGGTAGGTAAGCGAACCTGTGAGACTCCGAGCAGGCCAACGAGCTATAACCTGTCTATGCGAGGCGGCCTGATCGCCTGAAGATTGGGTACAGCTGAACAGTTACGATTTTCTTAAGATTATCATGCTATTATTCAAATACTTATGATTGAACTATCCCCGGTACACACACTTGATGCTGTAGTTAAAGTTCCTGGCTCAAAAAGCCTGACCCAGCGGGCATTGATTGCCGCATCCCTTGCCCGTGGCAACTCTGTCCT
>RKSL01000216.1 GCA_008633435.1 Candidatus Desulfobulbus rimicarensis
CCAGAAATGAGCAATTTCGTTCACAATCGGGTAAGCGCAGGCATATACATGATATCGGAGTCTGCGCTTACCTCCGAGCATTTTTTTTTGAGCATGCCGCAAAGTTTGGGCGAAAGGGCCATTTCTGGACAGGCACCAGTTACAGTCAGTGGTTTTGCAAGATTTTTGCACCCACCTGCTGAATAGTTACCAAAAAACTAAAAAACAGCCCTGGCCATTGTGGGTTTTGCGATTTGATGGTAAAAAGTTTTTCTGCACCCGATAGTTTGCCTGAAAAATGTCTTGAAAACGGAAGTCTTTAATCTGTTTGCATGCATGTAAACGCCCAAAAAGCATTTGGGGAGTGACATTAACCATGGTATTCTGAATATGTGGTATACTCTTGACAACTACCAGAGCAATGAACCGGGAACAGTTTCTGCCCGGATCCGTGTCAACGGAGACTCCCCCCTGTTTGACGGGCACTTCCCGGGAGACCCTACCCTGCCTGGGGTTGGGCAGCTGGCAATGGTCACCGATGTCATTGGTCATCTTCTCGGGTATCGATGCAGAACCAGGGGCGTACGCAGAGTGAAATTCAGAAGACGGATAGGGCCAGGCGACGTTGTCCAGGTGACAGCAGTTGTCAGGCAGCAGGAAAAAAAAGACCGTATAGAAAATGAAAAAAAATATTCATTTCGCATAACCACAAACACTGATCAGTTGATCAGTTCCGGTATAATGACAATTATACCAACACAGGAAAATACAATATAGCTATGGAAAACGATATTGCCAAAACCACGCTTCGCATTGCCGAGATCATTATCAACGAGTTGAAGCTGGAAGATGTCACCCCGGAAACCTTTGATCCGGATCTTGACCTGGTGGACGAAATCGGCATTGACAGTATGGATCTTGCCACCATTGCCCTGGTGTTACGGGATGAATATGGTATCAGGATTGATGAAGATGACTACCCAAAACTCACCACCGTGCGCATTATTGCTCAGTATATCACCGACAAATCAGCATAACTGGACCAGATTCGCCAACAACCAAGAGCGAAAACTGCAAGCTATGAAAATGGTAGCTGCGTCGTGGCAACTTGTGAAGTATCCGTTGTGCGTATTTTGTCATTTATAATTGTTTCAAATGTCGTAACCGTTCCCCGGGGTGCTATGATCTTGGTATTATCTCCAAATTTCGTGTTTCAGATATATTCATCCAGATGCCACGACCATCAGATACATGCAATGAAATCTCAACGGTAAGAGGCTCGCGGTGAGCAAGCAAGAGTACAAATTTTCTGATATTATTGCCGACCCTGCCGTTGGCAGGCGATGGGAGAAGGTGCGCAAATATTTCTTTCTGCGGGAATCCACCTATGACATGACCAGCCGCTGTAACGTCCGTTGCGAGGGCTGCTATTATTTTAACGGCGATAAACAGTTTACCACGGACAACACCAGCCCCAAAGACTGGAAAAAACTCTTGCAGGAAGATAAAGCACGGGGCATCACCTTTGTGGTGCTGGCCGGGGCAGAACCATCTCTGGTGCCGGAACTCTGCCGTGCATGTTACGAAACCATTGATCTTGGTGCCATTGCCACCAATGGTATCAAACCCATGCCGACTGATATCAACTATCGCATGCACATTTCAGTGTGGGGTAACGATCAGACGAGTGCTGCTATCCGTAAGGCAGAGAACATGCTGGTTCGGCAAATGGCCAACTATAAAGACGACCCACGCGCTATTTTCGTCTACACCTTTACCCCGGTGAATATAGATGAAGCCCGCGAGGTCACCCGGATGCTGGCTGATAACGGTCATACCATCACCTTTAATATGTTTTCCTCGCCTGAGGGCTACACTGGCCCCTTGCGGCACACACCAGAAACCCTGGCTCGCACCCGGACGGTCATGACTGCCCTACTTGACGAGTTCCCGAAAACGGTTGTCTATTCCCCCTATAATATTATGACCCATACCCATGAACGCGGCCTGCATGATCTGTTTGGCTGTTCGTATCCGCGCATGAATCCTTCGTCGGCTGTCGGTCTTGGCCGCTCGTTTCGCCAATACCGAACCGATCTTGCCTGGGACCGAGACGCAGCCTGCTGCGTACCGGATACCGACTGTGCCGACTGTCGACATTATGCTGCAGGCAGCGCCGTGGTCACGGCCCGTATGTTCCGCCATGCTGCAAATCCTGAGCATTTCAAAGCCTGGCTCGATTATGTTGACACCTATCTTGCTGTTTGGGTCAGGGGATATGAAAAAGGGGAGAATCTTTGCAATCAGCTGATTGAACCACCAGAAAAAGAATAACTGCAAGCCGGAAGAAACATGTGATGAGTGAAATCCAAAATTCGGAGAACCGCATTCGAAACACTATTGTATGACGAGACCATCACAATAATACCGTTTTCGGTACGGAGCGATTTACATTGTACATTTTGCATTTCGGCTTTTAGCAATACATGAAAAAAGTCAACAGAAGCATCAATCCTGAACCAGAAATACAACCCTGAACATCACCCATGATAACCGTCAGCTCTCTGCTCGATGACCACTGGTATGCACGATATAAAAAAATATCAAAGCTCAATATCCGCAGTTCCATCTACGACGTAACCGACCGTTGCAATCTGCGCTGCAAGGGCTGCTTTTTCTTTTCGTCGGGTGAGCATGAGGTTGCCAAAGAGGAAACGGACATTACCAGATGGGACGCCTTTATAGAAAAAGAGATGGCTCGTGGCGTCAATCTGGCCATCCTCATCGGTGGCGAACCCACCCTGTGCATGGATCGAATTGAGGCCTTTTATAAACGGCTCCCCACTTTTTGTGCCACCAATGGCTTAATCAAGGTTGACCGTGATCGTTTTCCAGACCTGATGGTGGGGATCTCGCTCTGGGGCAACCCGGAAGACGAGACCACTCTCAGAGGCAAAGACACGTTTAAAATTTCCAGTGCAAATTACCAGGGCGATCCACATACCTATTACCTCTATACCATCACCCCGAAACAGCTGGGAAAAACCGAAGAGATCATTAAAAAAATCAGAGACATCGGCGTAAAAGTACACATGCAGCTGCTGTCGAATGATGAAGGCGTTGACGGCTTTTCCTGGCAGCCCAGGGAACTGGTTGATATTCGGTCTGAAATGGATGATATGCTCGACACCTATCCAGATACGGTTATCTCCAGTAAATATTACCACGAAATCATCACCACCGGCAAAATGCTGGGTCGTCCCTTTGGCTGGATGGAATGCCCTTCTGTGACCGAGCCCATAGACAAACGAGATCCCCGTCCCAAACGGTTGACCAACTTTATCCGCTGGGCCTCAGATTTACAAACCATGCACCGCTGCTGCACTTCAGAAACCCGTGATTGCTCAACCTGCAAAGATGGTGCCGCCCACA
Source organism: Candidatus Desulfobulbus rimicarensis (assembly GCA_008633435.1). Taxonomy (GTDB): domain Bacteria; phylum Desulfobacterota; class Desulfobulbia; order Desulfobulbales; family Desulfobulbaceae; genus Desulfobulbus_C; species Desulfobulbus_C rimicarensis. The sequence goes on from RKSL01000216.1 coordinate 3,412, forward strand.
TGAGTTGGGTCATGGTCAACAAACGAGCCCACATCAAGACTACAAAAGACCTGCAAAACTGGATAGAGGTATATGAAATGTTTGCCAAACTCTACCAGTTTATTCCCTGGTAGGCCGTTTCATGGCAGGGCAAAGTACAGTAATAATCGGTTTTGACGCCATTTCTCCGCTGGGTCGGGATCTCGAAACACAATGGCAGCGTGCGCTCATGGGGAGAAGTGGCATCGGCCAGCTGACACGATTTGTTGCTGGCAATGATTTTCCAGTGCATATTGCCGGGCAGGCTCCTGATATTGATAATCTGGATTTTTCTTTTCTCACAGCAAGGCACCGGGCGGCGTGGTCTTCCCCTGTTTTCAAGTACGGCATGCTCAGCGTTGAGCGGGCTCTTGCTGAAAGCGGCATTGAAATCAGCGCAGAGCTTGCCCCGAAAGTGGGCGTCACCTTCAGCTCAGCCGTTGGCGGCCTTGACGCGGTTCTGCACGCTGACCGCAACATGAGAGATGCCGGTAAGCTCCCCCCGCCCTATACCAATCCCAACTCCTGCATCAATATGGTGGGTGGGAAAATTGCCATGCAGACCGGAGCCACCGGCCCGATACTCTCCACCATTACTGCCTGCGCCACCGGCCTTACCTCAATGCTCATGGGAGATATGCTCATAAAAGAGCGCCGGGCCGAAGTGGTCATCTGCGGCGCGGTCGACTTTGCGCTGGTCGAACCCATTGTGGCCGGATTTGCCACCATGAACGGGGCCTACTCTCCAAAGCCCGGCCAGGAGGATGACCCGCCCGAATCGGCAAGCAGACCATTTTCAATACACCGGCGAGGCTTTGTTATCTCTGAGGGTGCAGGAGCAATCATCCTGGCGAACAGTGATTTTGCCAACACCCATGGTCTGCACCACAAAATTGAGCTTGCAGGCTGGTCAATGACCTCTGATGCCCATCATTTTGTGGCCCCCCATTATCCCACGGTTCGTCGTTGCATGGCTGAGGCCATCGAGCAGGCAGGAATTTCTCCGGCAGACATTGACGCTGTCAATGCCCACGCCGCCTCGACCCGTGCCGGAGACAAAGTCGAGGCTGATGCACTCTGTGCTGTTTTTGCCGATTCTCCTCCCCCGGTCTGCGCCAACAAGTCGGTTCTTGGGCATTGCATGGGGGCCTCAAGTGCCATTGAATCTATTTTCTCATTTAAAGGAATGACTGATTCTCTGCTTCCGCCCACCATCAACTATACTCCAGACCCTGAAATCAGCATTGACTGTGTACCGGGGGAGCATCGTCGGCTTGAACAGGAATATATCCTGAAAAACAGTTTCGGCTTTGGCGGCTGTAACTCCTGTGCGGTTTTTCGGAGAATATCCTGATGCGTGCCCCGCAACACAGAAAAGTTTTTGTGGTCGGCTATGCCGTGTCCACCTGCCTGGGGAATACTTTTGACACAACCTGGCAGGCTGCAATAGAGGGCAAAGCAGGTTTCAACAGGGTAAGCCGATGCACAACCGATTCCCGCAGTAATGTTGTGGGCGAAATACCAAACTGGAACCCGGCAGATTTAGCCTATGTTGATCGCAAGGATGCCGCAATCTGGGATGCTGCTTATGTGTTTCTGACCATGGAAACCTGCCGCCTTGCCCTTGCACATGCCGGGCTGGCCATGGACAAAGAAACCGGCCCCCGTACCGCCTGTCTGATAGGTTCGGCCTTAAACGGGGTTGATGCCTACCGGGTGGCCATGGACAACTATGTGAATAAAAGCCCGTTTAAGGTCAGCCCCTACCTGCTGCCCAACCTCTGCGCCAACCTTCCTGCCGGTAAAGCCGGAATGCTGCTCGGTTTCACCGGGCCGATTTTTTCACCTCAGGGGGCCTGTGCCTCGGGCAACCACGCCATCGCACTCGGTGCCCGGATGATTCGTGATGGCGACTGCGATTTTGCACTGGCTGGTGGGGTGGAAACCTGCCTTGTACCTGAAATTATCCAGGGCTTTGCCAATATGCTGGCCACTATCAAGGTTGGCCCCAAAGACCGGGCTCAGGACGACCCCGGCCAGGCTTCCCGTCCATTTAGCATTGACCGTAAAGGCTTTGTGCTGGCAGAGGGCGCAGGGGCACTGGTGCTTGCCGCAGAAGATAGCCTGAAACGTCAGAATCTGACTCCTCTTGCCGAAGTTAAAGGCATTGGCTGGACCTCCGATGCCAATCACTTCACCCGCCCCAATAAAGACACGGTCATTCAGGCCATGGAGCAGGCCATTTTTGATGCTGAACTTACCCCTCAGGACATTGGGGCAATAAACGCCCACGGTACCTCCACCCCCACCGGTGATGCCACAGAAGTTGCCTGTTTGCGAGAGATATTTGCCAGACACCTGCCCGGAATTCCGATCAGTGCCAATAAATCCCAGATCGGCCACAGCCTGGGGGCATCAGCGGCCATTGAAGCTGCTCTTGGCATTGAAGCCATGCGCCACCAGATTGTTCTACCCACGGTCAACCATATCCCTGACCCTGACTTTGCAGACATTGATGTGGTGCCAAACCAGAGCCGGCCGCACAGCTATCGCTATCTGCTCTCCAACTCCTTTGGCTTTGGCGGAACCAACTGCTGCGTTGTTTTTGAAAAGATATAAAGTCAACTTGCCAGGATACTTTCGCTCTCCCACCATGATCAACCACCAACAGTAAAACACTATGGAAACTGTTTTCCCGTTTTTTATCCTCATGCTCACCGGATTAGTGTTACAGCATGTAAAGGTTTTTCCAACTGAGACCGATAAAAGCCTGAACCTCTATGTAATCTACATTGCCCTGCCTGCACTTATCCTGCAACAGGTGCCAAAACTGGATTTCAACGGCAACATCATGGCTCCATTTCTTATGCCCTGGCTGGTGGTGGGGTTTTCCGCGCTGGCAGTTTTACTGCTCTGCAGAGTTATGGGCTGGTCACGGGAAACAACAGGTTCTTTGCTTCTCATGGTACCGCTGGGCAATACCTCATTTCTTGGGATCCCCATGGTGGAACGCTTTTTCGGGGCAGCAGGAGTCCCCTATGCAATTTTATACGACCAATTCGGCTCGTTTCTGGCACTTTCCAGTTATGGAACCTTTGTCCTGGCATTTTATGGAACCGGAGGACGCCCCACCCCACTGGCTATCGTTAAAAAAACCCTTCTTTTCCCGCCCTTTATTGCGCTCATAACAGCACTTTGTCTGCACAACACCCCGTTCCCAGCCTGGCTTGACACCCTGTTTGCCATGACTGCCAAATCCATGGTGCCTGTGGTGATGGTGGCCATTGGTTTTCAGATGCGGCTGCTCATGCCAAGAGAGGAACTGCTCCCTTTGGGCGCAGCACTTGTCTTACGTCTACTCATCACCCCGGTTGTCTTCCTCACAGCCTGTAGGATATTGCAGCTCTCTGCCCCGGCGGTAAAGGTTTCCCTGCTGGAAACCGCCATGCCACCGATGGTAACAGCCGGTGCCCTGGCCTCCATTGCCGGTCTGAAACCCCGGCTCAGCTCTGCCCTGGCTGCCTATGGCATTCTCGCCTCTTTTTTTACCCTACCGTTAATTTACAGCTGGTTATGATCATCCAGTATGGCCGAACAAGAAGTGCCAGCCACAACAGATAGCAAAGACTTCAGAGAATGCAAGTTGGCCACTCCCCATGGCAGCAGGAGCTATGCTCATATTCTGAGGACACAAATGAGGATAACGCTGAGATCGGGCAAGATAGACAAGTCGACAAAACTTCCATAGAGAATTTTGCAAAAGCGCTTTGCAATTGATGATTGTAGAAAATCCGTACCCGTTCACCAAGGGAGCTGTAGCCTTGATATTACACCAATCTGTAACCGTTTACCAGTGCCCCTGATTCGTTCAAGCAGGGCAACAACGCTGTCTTTGTCACAAAAGGTGTATTTATATCAAAATGGACCTGACCCCATGCCTTTCGCTGCTCACAACAACAAGGCAAAGACTCTCAATTAGGAGAAGGTGGCAGTTTTCTCTGCACTTTTTGCAGATCCTGCCAGGTGGCGCTCTTCATTTCAGGCTGATGCAATAGAAAGCGGGGATGATAGGTTGCCATGAGCTGTGCCTCGCCGCCGTGGGGGTAGCGATAGCGGTGAAAACGTCCTCTGAGACGATGAAATGGAGTGGCTGATTTCAACACTGTTGCCGTGGCAACAGGCCCGAGCGTACAGATAAGCTTTGGTTGGATGGCCAGAATTTCCTGTTCAAGATGAGAATAACACCGTTTGGCCATGTCGCTGTCACTGTTATCTGCCGACTGCTGACAACATTTGATACAGTTGGTCACGTAGACGGATTCCCGTTCAAGCCCTATGGCAGCCATCATTTTCCAGAACAGATCATCCTCTTTTTCCCCCCAGAACAGGCCAGATCCATCCTCGTTCCCTGCATAACAATCCCCTATCACCACGAGCCGTGGAGACTGGACAGCTTCTACAGGAACAATTCGTTTCGCACTGGTCTCACAACGCCTGCAGGAGGAAATATCTTTGCCGAGCTGTTCCAGATCTTTTTCCGCAATGATCGGTGATTTTCTCTTGATTCCAACAGATCCATCCGCAACTCCGGCCTGGGAGATGGCAGCAGGAGATGGGGGCGGAGCAGGCTTCTGTAAAAAAAGGCGGTCTAAATTATCGTCTGCCGGGTAGGAGTCAATGCCCAGTTCCTGGTGAAAAGCCAGCAATCTCCGGGTCAAGGCGACAACCCGGGCCAGGGCTGCAGGATCAGTGCGCCGGGAGACTGCAGACCTGCCAGAGATGCTCTTTTTATTTTTTTTTACTGACAAGAGCTCTTCCAATGCTTAAAAAGTTAACAGGAAAAAAGACACACCAGGCAAACCAGATAAAAAATAAAGAAATAAAGAAATCCTTTTTCACCTGTAACGAAGAACCGGAGTATCGCCTATGCCCATTTATGAATATGTCTGCAAAGACTGTAAAAAACATTTTGAAGTGTTAACCACATCCTCAGGCAACACCGAGACGGTCAAATGTCCGGGGTGCCAGAGTCTGGATGTGAAAAAAACCATTTCCTCTTCAAATTTCCGGATGGGATCAGGTCGTTCTTCCATCCCCTCTGGTGCGCTTTCTGGATGCTCGTCAAAATCGGGATTTTCCTGAGCGTAACTGCAGATGAACCCGTGCGGTTCATTTTCGTTTGAGCCCTTTCCAATGAAGAGGGCTCAAAACCAGGCTCATTTTTTTTTGCGAAAATCATACAGCTCTTCATTTTTTTTAAGCAAGTCAAACTTCTCCCTGGCAAGCTGTTCCAGGTAGGCATCGTCATGTTTTAACCGTTCAATTTCCTGGGCCATCTTTACATTATTCTGATGAAGAATTTTGTTTTCCTGGTTTAATGCCTGCACCTCTTTTTTCAGATTTCGATAGGCAAAAAAACCACGCCCCGGAGCAAAGAGCAGAAACAGTACCCCAAACACAACAGCACCGATAATCACCCGGTTAAGTGTTTTCTGCTCTTTTGATGTCAATCTCTGGTTTCGCCTGATTGTCATGGTTCAATATATGGAGAAAATCAATGTAAAAAACATGCACCCTGCCCTACTCTACGCTATAATAATCAGCTCGCCTTCAAATGCAAGATGCCACAACATCAACAAGGGTGATAAAGGGCAACACAGATGCAATCCTCAATGAAAAAATGTCTTGTCAGCTGCTGCCTCACAGGCCTGCCAACCCGTTATGACGGCTGCAGCAAGCCCGACAGCCGTTGTTTGCAGATGTTGAGTGAGTATCACTATATTCCTGTCTGCCCTGAACAACTCGGAGGACTGGCAACTCCCCGTGCTGCGGCTGAACTTGTTGGCGGCAATGGCCATGATGTTCTCAAGGGGCATGCCGCAGTTATTACTGTTACAGGCTTTGACGTAACCCCTCAATTTATCGCCGGGGCAAACCATATTCTGACCATAGCCAGAGCCCAACATATCAAACTGGCCATGCTCAAAGCAAAAAGTCCGTCGTGTGGCAGTTCCGGCATAATAGGGGTGACTGCCGCCCTGCTCCTGGAACATAACATCAAGGTGATAGAGTTTTAGCTCTGCGCCCTTCTGTTTATACCCGATTCCGGGCTTTTCCCTTTTTCTTTTTCTTTTTCTATGCCAAGAACCCGGATAACCACAATTCCCGCCTCATAAAGCAGATAGAGTGGACACCCCATCAACGCCATATTGACCACATCCGGAGTCGGGGTCAGCAGGGCAGCAATAATGGCAATGCCCAGCACGGCAAAACGCCGGTTTTTCTCAAAGGCACGCAGGGAAACAAGACCAACCTGAGCCGAAAACACCATAAACACAGGCAGTTCAAAGATTACCCCAAAGGCAAGGATAAAAATAGTCACAAAGTTAACAAAACGGCCAATGGAGATAACCGCCTTCATGTTTTCAGACTGAAAACTCAACAGAAACTTTACCCCATAGGGCAATGTTACCAGATAACAGAAGATTGTTCCGCCGTAAAAGAGCAGACAGGTGGCAACAACAAACCAGAATAACCTTTTACCACTCACCCCGAACGGTTTGCCAAGGGATTTCCACAGAACATACATCAACATCGGCATGAGCAGGTACAGCGCCGCAAAAAACGCGACTTTCACATGGGCAAGAAAAGGCCCGGCCACGGAAAAAAAATAGAGCTTTTCCCGAAGATGATCCTGAAGCACACTGATCAGTCCGGTTGACAGGAAAAAAACCGTCACAGTCAGCACCAGCAGGCTGATCCCCAGCAGGCGTACTGATTTTCTCAGCTCTGATAAAAAAATAACAAGGGCGTTGTAATGCTTCACGTTAAGTCTCTCTACTCATCCGGCCCAGGGCCGCTGGCAAACGGTTACAGATTGGTAGAATATCAAGGCTACAGCTCCCCTGGTGAACGGTTACGTAATATGCACATGGTGAGGAGTGTATTCCGAGAATTCCTCTCCGCACGACTGCCACGGTGCAGCTCTGGCCTCTCAAGTTCAAAACCGTTGCTCGCTGTTGTGGCTGGTGACTATGATCCTACAATACTGGTTTATCACACCAAATCAATGTCAGGGAAGAAGGACTTCCTGGTGCAGACTCTACACTTAGCAAACCAGTGGTTGAAAAGCAATGGAATAGCCATTGCCTTATAATGGCGGGCATGCTAAAAATTGGTCACTTGTAACAGACTCAAGATCATGAATACACGGTATGAGTATTCATGTAATCAGTTATCATAATTGAGCTGTTCTCCATTTGGTTTTGACAGTTAAGAGCAGCCGGACAGAGAATGATCGCTGCAACCGGCAAGTTCATAAACTGTGATCTATAATTATTTTTACAGAGTGTTTGTCATGCTTGAACTACGTTTTATCCGGGAAAATATTGATCTTGTTCGCCAAAAATGTCTACACCGGGGCATGAACACAGACCTTATTGAGGCATTTACTGCCATTGACAGCAAACGCCTTACCCTGCTCGGCGAGGTGGAACAACTCAAAAATCGCCGCAATGTTGTTTCCAAAGAAATCGCGCCCCTGAAACAAGCTGGAGAACACGATAGAGCAGAGCCGCTGATTGCAGAAATGCGAGAGGTTTCCGAGCGCATCAAGATACTTGACAATACACTGGCCACAATACAGCAGGAGCTTGCTGACGTGGTCATGTCCATCCCCAACCTCAGTGATGATTCTGTCCCGAAAGGCAATGACGATGCCGATAATATCGAGCTGAAAACGTGGGGGACAATCCCAACATTTTCTTTTGACCCAAAACCCCATTGGGAAATCGGGGAAGCATTGGGTATTCTTGATTTTGAAACAGCGGCAAAGCTCTCTGGAGCGCGATTTTCCCTGCTTAAAGGCTTTGGTTCCCGCCTTTCCAGGGCACTGGTGAATTTCTTTCTCGACCTGCACACCCAGAAACATGGCTACACCGAGGTGTTGCCGCCATTTATGGTCAATTCAGAGGCTATGAAGGGCACCGGACAACTGCCCAAATTCAAAGAAGATTTATTTAAGATTGCCGACTGGGATCTCTGGCTCATCCCCACTGCTGAAGTGCCGGTGACAAACATTCATAGTGGCGAAACCCTGACTGAGGCAGACCTTCCGGTCAAATATACGGCGTATACGCCATGTTTTCGCTCTGAGGCGGGATCTTACGGTAAGGACACCCGGGGGCTTATTCGCCAGCATCAGTTTGAGAAGGTTGAGCTGGTTAAATTTACCCGCCCTGAAGATTCTGCAGACGAGCTGGAAAGCCTGCTGGCAGATGCGGAAGAAGTGCTGCAGATGCTTGAGCTGCCCTACCGGGTCGTCACCCTTTGCTCCGGGGATCTTGGTTTTTCTTCAACCAAGACCTATGATATTGAAGTATGGCTTCCTGGCCAGAACACCTATCGCGAAATTTCTTCCTGCTCAAATTTCCTCGATTTTCAGGCACGAAGGGCAGGCATCCGTTACCGACCCGAAGGTGAAAAGAAAAGCCGCCTGGTACATACTTTAAACGGTTCCGGGCTTGCCGTAGGGCGGACGCTGCTGGCTATCCTGGAAAACTACCAGCAGGAAGATGGCAGCATCCAGTTACCCAAAGTGCTGCAGCCCTATTTTGAGGATCGATTTTAAGAAGCGTCCACTTCCTGCGATTTTCGCACAACCTGCCGCTGCAAGGGGCTGCCTACTCCATTGCCAGCTCAATGAGCCGGTCAAGCAAACGGGAAAAGGCCATCCCGGCTGCGGCTGCTGCCTGCGGAAAAAGGCTGGTTTCGGTCATACCGGGGATGGTGTTGGTTTCAAGAATGAACAATTCATCATCCCGAATAATCATATCTGTCCGGCTATACCCTTTAAGTTGTAAGGCCTTATGGGCAATCAGCCCATACTGCTGGGCTTTTTTCCGTAGCTTCTCATCAACTTCAGCTGGACACACCTCACGAGTTGCGCCGGGTATATATTTTGCCTCGTAATCAAAAAATTCATAGCGGGAATCCGGGATTATCTCCACCAGCGGCAACGCTTCTGGAGTTGCATTACCGATAACCCCAACTGTAATTTCCCGTCCCTTGATAAATTCTTCCACCATCACCTCACTGTCATGTTCAAAGGCAAGGGAGAGGGCATCCGCTAAGGCAGAACCTTCCTTCACAATGGACATACCAAGCGAAGAACCTTGTCGGACAGGCTTGACCACCAATGGCAGAGTGAGCTTTGTCAACAGATTGTCCGGGCTGGCCACATCCTCATGAGTAGCCATTTCCCACCGGGCCACCGGAAGCCCATTCAGGGCATAGAGGGTTTTAGCAAGATTTTTATCCATGGCCATTGCGCTGCCAAGCACAGATGCCCCTTGGTACGGAAGACCAAGAAGCTCAAGAAATCCCTGCATGGTGCCGTCTTCGCCATGGATACCATGCAGCATGATAAAGGCCACATCAAGCTGCTTTGCATCTGCGGCAATCCGGGCAAGATCTGTTGCCGGGTCATAACGGACAACTCTGTATTTTTCCGGATCAAGTGCTGTTTCTACCGCTGCCGCGCCCTTTAACGACACCTCACGTTCGCCGGATGTACCACCTGCAATGAGGGCCAGCCGTATTTTTTCCATAATCCTCTCCTTGTCTGGACAACCGTTGCGGCTACAATAACCTTTCAGGCGGATGCTTAAGGCTGCCTTGAAAAATTCGAATTTTCGTTCGAGGTCGGGTAAGCGACCATCGGGAGACTCCGAGGAACAGGAAAATTAAAAAACGCAGCATATTAGTCATATGTGAGCATTTTTCATTTTCCTGTGACGCAGAGATCGGGCGAAAAGGCAATTTTTCAAGGTGGCCTTATGTGAAACAAGTTAAATATATCTAGTGCCTGTCCAAAAATGAGGTTTTTTGTTCGAGCTCAGGTAAGCGACCGACGGGAGACCCCAAGGATTGCGAAAAAAAATAAGCGCGGCCGGATATTCCCGGCAGTATTTTTTAAGCATGACGCAGAGATCGGACAAAAAGACCATTTTGGGACAGGCACGATCTATATAGTGATACTCGGCTCCAAAAAAATCAACCTAAACCTTGCTTTGAGCTGATCCATTTTATGATGAGCTGGAACTGCCATGATATCCTGGCCGCTATTCTCCCGGATATCTGCACACCTGTCTGCACCTCGCCAAAGATCATAGGGGGTGGAGAGATCATCACCCCGTTAATCTTTACCCGCATGGCTCCGTACCTTGACCAGGGAATTGCCCGATTTGATCTTGAAAAACTGCTGGAGGATTTCAAGGCCCTGGACGGGTGCATTCCCATTTTGTCGCAAAGAGAATAACACTCTTGTTCGGGTTGACTTTTGGTGGGCGGTGCCCACCCTTATAGTTATTCCAAATCAAAACTGATAAAAAAGGATAACATCCTTTTTTGAAGC
>RKSL01000040.1 GCA_008633435.1 Candidatus Desulfobulbus rimicarensis
TTGAACGAATCAGGGGCACTGGTAAACGGTTACAGATTGGTGTAATATCAAGGCTACAGCACCATTGGTGAACAGTTACCCTCCTTTTATAAATTGCCATGCCGCAGTGACCGGCAAAGCCCTACGGCATATCTTCTGATTTTTTGCGGATATACTCTTGAACAAGGGCAAGAGCCTCCTCCTTTGTGGAGATGCGTTGCTCAATATGTGCCTCTTCAACAAATTCAAGAATTTCCCTGAAAAGCGGCCCCGGCTGAAGTGTGCATAAGGCAATAAGATCTTTACCCGTCAGCAGTGGCGGCGCATTGCGAACCGGAGCGACCTGACGCTGCTCAAGTGTCTGCAGACGAGTAAACAAGCCTGCGACTTCCGTCTCAATTTGTTCAGGGCTGCTCTCCCCTTTACCGGCAAGCGCATCGGCCATGGCCAGCAGAAACAACCCGGGAAGATGCTCGCCAATCGCCCGGATAAGACGCAGACAGGCCTTGTCAGTCAGTCGATCCTGGCGCTGGTTGTTGGCCAGAAAAAACGGCCGCATATGTCCGGCAATGAGCCGGGCCACAAACCGGGTGTCCCTGTTTGACCAGCGCAGTCGTCCGGCAAGGGCAGTAAAAATATCCGCGCCGCGAAGATCGTGATTGTAAAAGGTAATCCTTCCACCCTTATCCTCGTTTATGCCATAGGTTGCTGGTTTGCCTATATCATGAAAAAGAGCCGCCCATTTGACCAGCCGCCTGCGACGGGGGGCAACCAGATATTGTTCTATAACAGTGCTGTTTTCAGGAAAAAACCTATCCGGATTTTCAAGGACACGTTCCATCTGGAGCAGGGCTTCCAGGCAATGGTCAAACACATCAAGGTGATGGCTTGCAGGCTGCTCCATCCCTGCTCCGGCCTTCAGTTCAGGAAGCACTTCCCATAACAGTGTTGAATCACACAATCCCCGGCAGGCTGCGGCAGCTTCAGGAGAGTCCATTATCAGATCCAGCTCATGGGCAATCCGTTCCGGGGAGACCCTGGCAATTTTTTCAGAGTGGAGATGAACCTGAACAAGCGTCTCTTCATCAACTGCAAATCCAAGCACCGCCGCAAACCTGAACACCCGCAGCATCCGGAGAGGATCAGCCGGAAAACTTGCCCTGGAACTCACCCGAATACGTTGCATCTTCAAATCATCAAGACCATGGGTCGGATCGATAACCGCTACACGCTCTTCCTGATCCCGATCCTTCCCGAAAAAGAGATTATGGATGGGAACAGCCATGGAATTCACAGTGATATCCCGCTTATGTAATTCCTGTACAATGGTTAATGCTCCCTCACGAAAGGAGGAAAAATCGATATCAAGTCCCTGCCAGACAACCCGAGCCGCATCTTCATCCCGCCCCAGCAACACAAAAGTCCCACCGGACATTTCCGTGAGCAGCCGAGCCCACTCTATTGCCTGGCATGGAACCGTCAGATCAATATCAGCGGGTTTTCTGCCAAGCAGAAGATCGCGCACTGTGCCGCCGGTCAGGAACAGATCACCGGCACGTTGGTTATGCACGCTGCAAAGCATGGCCAGTAATTTACCGGGAAACAGAGCCTCAATGGCAGCACGACGCAAAAATATTTTGTCAAGGTGTTCCATTTTACCAGTATAGCAGGTGATATATGATATTTCCCGATTTTTTGTCTATATATTGAGGGGAAGCCACATGATCACTATTTTCTTTACGATTACCGCGTGATTGTGTATCTGTTTATCCCTGATATGATCATACACCGGATGCATAATCTGCAGCATTGGCTCAATTCAGCAACAGTGTTTTCTATGGACGCAGCAACCTCACGCACAATCCGAATAGGCACCACCCAAATTGGCCTGATCGGGCTAGATCAGGCGATAAATGAAGCAGTGGCAAGAACACTTAACCAGGCAGAGGCCATGGAATTTCTTTACCAGGCCATTTGTCAGAAAAATTATATTCCTGCCGGTATGGAGGAAAAATACCGGCGGGCTCTGTTCAAAGAATACAACAAACACCTGAACAATGACACCAGCACCACGGAGGGGCTGGTCATCCGGATTTTCGGGCCGGGATGTGTGAGCTGTAACGGACTGCAGACACTGGTCATAGAAGTCCTGGCTGACATGAAAATTGCCGCTGACATCGAGCAAATCCACGATCCTGACGAAATCGGCCGTGCAGGCATCCTGCAAACTCCGGCATTAATGATAAACGGCGCCCTCAAAAGCAGCGGTCTTCTCCCCACCCGGGCACTCATTGAAGAGTGGCTCCGGGAGTGCATACAATAAGCGGCAGATTCATCAACAACAGTCTCTGCCATGCCAGCCATACTCCACCATTTCAGGATTCGACAACTGGCAGGATCATGGTAAAGACCACACCATGCTGCCCATCCTGGAGATTATCCACCCGCACTGTGCCGCCATGGTATTGAGTAATGGTACGCACAATATACAGCCCCAGGCCAAGATGGGGAAGATCGTCTTTTTCTGGACGACTGGAGACCATAGAGTTAAAAATCTGGCGCTGTAATGACGGGTCAATACTGCTGCCCAGGTTGATCACCTGCAACGAGACGGTTGTGCCTGACAGCTGCAGGCAAAGGGTAATTGCTGTCCCCGGCGCATGAAACGACACTGCATTTTCCACCAGTTTATCCATTGCCTGTCGCAACCGTAGCGGATCGCCTTTGACCGCCACTGATTGTCTGGGCGGCTCGTAAACAAATGCAATTTCCGGACAGGTCTGCTGCCAGCCATGCTCGAGCCATAATGATACGGCCCTGCCCAGATCAAAAACCTCCTGGGCTTCCAGCTGTAAGGACTCTTGCAATGTTGTTGCTTCACGAATGGAAGTGAGCAACTCTTCAAGGCGCAGTACATCTCGGCCGGCCCAGGCCAGGTATTGCTGAATCTCTACCGACGTTTCCCCCAGCTCTTCAGCAAGATTTTTTAAAGAAGCAGCAACTCCGGCCAGGGGAGTCCGCATCTCATGCTCAAGATTATCTGCCATTTTCTCACGATGCTCAACCTGGAGTTTGAGTTGCTCAAGCATGGAATGCAGGGTATTTCCCAGGTCACCAATCTCGTCCCCGGCTTTACCGGTCGGGATAATATTTCGCACCCGGCCGTCATCGGTGAGAGAAGCTGCTGCCTGGTTGCGCAACCGGCGGATTCGTGCTGAAATACGAAAGGCAAAGACCAGTAATACCCCGCCACCAAGGACAAAGGCCAGCAGCGACAGCGACAGGGTTTCTTCGATCAAACGGTTACTCAGTGCCAAGATAGAATTCGTGGTCTGTTCGACCACCACAGCACCGACAACTTCTTTACCATCCCGTAACGGTGTTATCGCAGCCATTACCTCAACTTTATCGTCTTCCATCCGATAGCGGGTAAGCGAGCTGTTGCCGGCAAGTGCCTCGGCTATGCCCTTGAGATCCAGGGCTGTGGGCTGGGAGACCTGGTCAGTAATGTCAGCAGAAAACGAAGTAGTAAAAAAGCGGTACAAAGGCTGCAACAGTCGGTGAACCCGTTCCATCATCAATGCTGTCATCCCGCCCCTGGAAATATCACGTTCACGATATGCCCTCAGACTTCCGACCTGGGCTCGAACCCTCTGGTTGCCATCAACCACTCTGATCCTGGCATAAGGTCGGTCAAGGGACTGGAGGATTGCTTCAATGGCCTTCGATGTGCCCAACAGCCAGCCCGGCTCTTCGCTACCAGCAGCAGCGGTGCCGAGCTGGGCAGTTATCTGTCGTTTTTCCGGATCATCCACATCTACAATGGTAAAAGAAAGCCGTTTGCCAAGAAGTGCGAGCGGCATACGAATTTCCAGCACATACCCGCGCTCTGTCCTGCGCCAGACCCCTTGAATGCCTGATTCAATCACGGGAAATTTAATGGGATTATCCGGCATGCGAAAACCGTTAACCCAGCCGGGTTCATGGGGTGAAACCAGATACCGACGACGCCAGCCATCCCCTTCTATCAGAATCTGTAAATGATCAGAACGATCCAGACGCAGGGATTGTCTGTTGCGAAAAACCAGATGGTCATCCTGCACCTCAAAAAAGGCATAGAGATGTTTTCCCTGTTTACCTGCCAGATGGCGAAAACCAAGATTCCGGGGTTCGGAATTCTCCTCTGAATCTCCAGAGGACTGGTTGCCAAAGAACTGGGCCTGATCATACTCAGGGTGCCAGTCTGCAAGCTGACCATCAAGCCGAATGGCGTTAAAGAGCTGAAAGAGATAGAGATCATTGTTGCGGTTCAGGGCATGAAACTGTTCCCGGCTAAACAAATCCGCCTGGCTGGCAAGAGCTGCGGCAACAGCCTGGGCGGTAAAACTGAGGGTATCTTCCTGGCTGGTAATCAGGTTATTTTTTATAATTGTGTTGAGCCTCATGCCAAGCAGGGGGAAAAGCAGCAACAACAGGGAAACCAGAGCCAGTTTGATTCGTAGCGAAATGCGCATCTTGCGTCTCAATCCTTCCAGCGATAGCCCATACCATACTCAGAGCAGATTGCATTAAAAGCCGGGTCGACTGCTCGAAACTTATCCCGAATCCTGCGAATATGTGCGGCAATGGCATTATTGGTAACCACGACCTGGGCTGCATCCATCAACTGATCATGGTTTTTGACATGGCCGGGACGTTTTGCCAACGAGCAGAGTATCCAGAATTCCGTCAGAGTCAGGCTGATAAGATGTTCATGCCAGCGAACTTCTTTGCGATCTTCATCAATACGCAATGCACCATGCTCTATACTGTTTTCATGAACAACGGTCGAGCTGCGCAAAACCTCCATGGTGCGAAACAGGGCAGTTATCCGGGCAGGAAGAAAATCCAGGGTGGTGGTATCTTTGGTCAGATAATCCCAGGCTCCAAGCCGCAGCCCTGACACCCGGTCAAGATCTGAATTTCTGGCTGTAAGAAAAATTATCGGGATCGTGGGTGAGAGTGCTCGCAGCTGCAGACAAAGAGTAAATCCGCCCTCCATATCATCTCCCAGCATCACATCAAGAATGGCCAGATCCGGGAGATTTTCGCTAAAGGCAGCCATGGCTTCCTCCCGGCTGGCATGGGTGGTTATTTCATATCCTTCACGTTGCAGCGCCTGGGCATAATTGGCCTGCAACCGGGCATCATCTTCAACAAGGGCTATCTGATAGGTCATGGGCAAAGGTAATGCGGTTGAGATCCTGAGTTGTTGTATGACCCAGCAATACCATAAATAACAGGTTGCGACCAGTTCGTCCGGCAATTGTCATAGTCTGTCATAGTTGTTCACGCTCAAGTCATTATCCGGCAGAGGCTTTGTCACAATCAGCTGACATAGTGGCCATGAAACCAAAAGACAAATTTTGTGCAGGAGAGTGCAATGAACAACAACATGAACACGGGGAGAGCGCCACTTGTCGCAGTTGATCCGGGATATCTGCTGGTAATTTCCTACCTGAGTTTTGTGATATTCCTTGTTTTGCAGAGCTGGTGCCAGCCAGTGGGTGCAGCAACAGAAGCAGGTCTTGACCTTGATGCAATCCATGGGGGGCAGTTGTTAATGGCGACAGCAGAACCTGGTCATTTCCAGCAGGCTCCGCTTCTCAGCATGGCAGTAGAAATAGATATCAGCGGCATTGTTGCCAGAACAACCATGACCCAGCGTTTTACCAATACTACAGGTGGATGGGCCGAAGCGGTCTATGTTTTCCCGCTCCCCGATGACAGTGCTGTGGATCATCTTGATATGCAGATTGGCTCGCGCAGGATTATCGGACAAATACAGGAAAAAAAACAGGCGAAGAAAACCTATGACCAGGCAAAAATGGCAGGGAAAAAAGCAACCCTGCTCAGTCAGCGTCGACCAAATATCTTTACCACAGCAGTTGCCAATATCGCCCCGAACGAAACGCTCATTATCACCCTCAAATACCAGCAGATTGTCAAACGGCTGAATACCCACTATTCCCTGCGCTTCCCCATGGTTGTCGGGCCGAGGTATCATCCCGGTGCCTGTAGTGTCTCCGGCCCGACAACCAGTTCTCATGCCCGAAAAGACGCGCGGCAAAACGGGGAACATAGAGTTACCGCCCTCACCTCACCCGGCCGCAGCGAACAGTATACAGAAAATAGGGATGTAAACCCGATTTCATTGCATATCAACCTGGCGCCGGGCATGGAACTGGGCCGGGTGGCCAGCCTGTACCATGGTATAACGAACAGCCAACAAGATGACAACAGCGTGGATATTGTTTTTTCAGGTGAGGTCAAAGCAGACCGGGATTTTGTGCTGGAATGGGAACCAAAAGAGACCCAAGCCCCTGTCGTGTCAGTGTTCAGCGAACAAAAAGACAACTCCAGCTATCTGCTGCTCATGGTCATGCCCCCGGCAAGCCCTGACAAAACACCTTTACCCCGGGAAACAGTGTTTATCCTTGACACCTCCGGTTCAATGGGTGGTGCGTCCATCAGGCAGGCCAAAGATGCCCTGCAACTGGCTGTAGCCCGGATGCGGCCGGAAGACAGATTTAACATCATTGCCTTCAGCTCCAACGCAAACAGCTTGTTTTCATCAAGTAGACCCGGTGATAGTACGTCTCTGCAACAGGCCAAAAGGTTCATTGCCCGGCTTGATGCCCAGGGCGGGACGGAAATGCGCCCGGCACTTGAGCTGGCACTGGACGGCCGAAACAGCCATGAACGCATACGCCAGATTGTTTTTCTCACCGATGGATGCGTTGACAATGAAAAGGAATTATTTGCCCTGATAAAGAGTAAACTCGGCGACTCCCGCCTCTTTACCGTGGGCATTGGCTCAGCCCCGAACAGCTATTTTATGACCCGGGCAGCAAGCATGGGACGAGGAAGCTATACCTTTATCGGTAAGCC
>RKSL01000217.1 GCA_008633435.1 Candidatus Desulfobulbus rimicarensis
AGTCCGGCCTGGGCATCATTTTCAACAATGGCAAGGCTCTGTTCCGGTGTCATTGCCGCCCGATTAGGGCGTTTGGTGGTCAGGGCATCATACATGTCAACCACTGCCATGATACGCACTGGCAAAGAGAGTTGATCGTCTTTCAATCCGTCGGGATAGCCAGAGCCATCGAGCTTTTCGTGATGATGACGAATTATTTCAAGGGCGGAACCGAGATTCTGCTGCAGGGGCAGACAAATTTGATACCCGGTCTCCACATGTTTTTTCATCTCGTCCCATTCCGGGGTGGTGAGCTGATCAGTTTTGTTGAGAATTTTCTGGGGAACGCCTACTTTGCCAATGTCGTGTAAAATACCACCAAGCTTTAATGATTCCAGCTCTTCTCCATGCATGCCGAGTCGCTTGCCTATTTCAAGGGCCATGCTGGCAACCCGGCGGATGTGTCCTTCGCTGTTGCTGTTTTTATTCTCTATGATGTTTGCAAGAGAGATCAGCACGTTCTCAATGCTGGTCAGGTTACTGTTTGATTTTTTCAGGTGGATAAGCGCCTTGACCCGAGCCAGGAGTTCTTCCGGAGCCGGTGGTTTGGTAAGAAAATCATCGGCCCCGGCTTGAATTCCTTTAACTTTGGCTTCAACAGAATCAAGGGCTGTCACCAGAATGACCGGGATTCTGCAGGTGGATTCAGTTCGCTTAAGCAGTGAGCAGAATTCAAAGCCATCCATTTCAGGAAGCAGAATGTCTAGAAGAATCAGATCAATTTTTTCTCTGACTACACATTGTAAACCCTTCTGGGGGCTGTCAGCCTTAACAACCCTATACCCCTCATCTTCGAGTAAGCTTGTCAGTAGATAGAGACTGGCTGGTTCGTCATCAATGACCAGAATAGTATCAGATATTACATGATCCGGAAGAACCTGACCGTCGTCCTGCCAGCAGACCTTTTGGGTTATTGAGGCCTTAGCTTTGGCAAGCAGTTCTTCTGAAAGGAAAAATAAGGTTTCCTTGGTTGCAGCGTTGCCGGGAAATGATACTAATGAGACGCTTAAACTGAAATTTGGGCCAAGGGTTTCGCTGATTTCACGGTGAATACGACCAAGAACTTTTTGAGCGACCGGCAGTGATATCTCGACCAGCAAGACAGCAAACCTGTCACTGGCGACCCGTGCAGCAAGATCTGACTGGCGTGTTCCTCGGTTGGGAGAAATAAAGCCGGCTATCCCTTTAAGCAGGATGTTGCCGGCAAGCTCACCATATTTATCGTTGTAAGCGGCAAAATCGTCAACATCAAGCAGTGCCATAACAAAAGGCGCGCCGTAACGCCTTGACCGTTCTATCTCCCGGTCAAGGGAAAGTTGAAAAAATTCATGACTGAATAACCCGGTCAATGGATCACAGCATTGGCTTTTTCCGGCGACTTGGTATGTGTATTGAAGTTCTTTATTCATTATCATGGATTTTATGGTCTATCCAGAGCAGTTGTCAAGTGTTTGCATTTAATAATCACAAAAAAAAGTCGGGATACTAAGTGATTATTAACTACATATGAAAAGGGGAGGATGAGAAATGGCGGATAATTAACAAACTGGACGTTTTCAGGGTGGTTGATAAAGCCGTTTCTATTTATTCCATTGTGCGACAACTATTTTCAAGGACATGCCATTGCTGTTGCAACCGTTTTTCCGAAACCGGGAATGCTGTACCCAGCTCGGGGGCAAAAATTGAAACACGGAATTCTTCAACCATGGCTCTGTAGAGAGCAATGGCTTCGCTGCAGGGGGGCGATGTAGTCTTGAATTCTTTGAGTTGGGAGAGTTTGCTCATAAATGGTTCCAGCCGTTGAGCTTTCATGGCATCTTTTGCCGGAGAATGTTGGGCTCGCTCGACACGGAGAGCCAGAGCTTTCAAATATCTTTTTCTGCTGGAGAACTCTGCCGGGGAAAGCGTTGTCAGAAAATCCGGCGGCAGAATTTCTGCCAATATTTGCTGGAAAGGGGGAAGGGCGTCATGCTGCGATTTGCCTGTTTTCCCGGTTCGCTGCTGCCACTGGTTAAGCGCTGTTTGAACCTTTCGTCGGGTTGCCAGCAGGTCAAGCAGTTCGTTCAGGTATTTTTTTGCTGTTCTAAGCACACCCTGGTCTTTGAGGGCAGTAATCTGGTCTTGCAGTGCTGTTGCATCCGGCAGGATAGTATCAGGGGCAAAAATTGCCCGGAGCAGACATTCTGCCAGTTGTTCCCTGATCGCAGCTCCTTTAGCCTGAATACCGAGGGAAAGCCAGGACGCAAAATGACCGCTCACCGCGATTTTACATTCTTTTTTAATGGCCTTGATCTCTTTTGCAAAGGGTTGTTCCAGGAAAAAACGGATGCCGTTACGGTTGTGTTGTTCTGCCAGGTATTGATCCGCAATATAGTGGAGGCGCACCTGTTGTTTATCGCGCTCTGTAATAAGGGCGGGATAATACACTGTTGATGTCTGTTTTTTATGGTCAACCCGGGTAAGTGGGGCAGGGACAGAAGAAAAATCCCAGCTTGAAAGATTTTTGGGGTGGGGGAGTTTATGCGTTGGCCTGGCGGTACTGCTCTGCGTCTTCTGCTTGCAAAAACCTTGCAGCTCAAGCAATGATCCGCAGGCATACAGTGGCTTGTGTTTTCCACTTTTTGTATTAACGAGCTGAAAGCGCATGCGCAGATGAGCCGGCAGGTTGTCGAGCTGCCAGTCTGCCCGGGTAATAGTGAGCTGAAACCGGCGGAGAATAATCCTCTCAAGAGCCGGATAGAGGGAGCCTTGCCCCAGATCAAGCCCATCCATTATCCTGTCCACGGCATCGGGCAGTGGCACAAAGAGCTTACGTAGCCGTTTGGGCAACCCTTTGAGCAGAAAAAGGATTTTTTCCTCAAGCAGCCCTGGCACCAGCCATTCAAAGGGTGCAGAGTCAAGAGAGGGGCAGACGTCCCGGGGGATGTCAACGGTTACGCCGTCCGCTTCATGGCCGGGTTGGAAGCGGTAATGCAGCTGGAAATCACCCTGGGCTGTGTGCAGTGAGTCGGGAAAGCGGTACAGCTCATCACTGGCAGGAGCCAGCTGGCAGATGTCCTGTTCTGTCATCTGCAGGAATGTGGTGTTTTTTGTGTTCCTTTTCAGGGCTTTGTTCAGGGTAAATCGATCATAGACCAGGCCAAGGCGTTTGTCATAAAAATCAAAAAGTACCTGATCATCCATGACAATGCCGCGCCGTCGCAGTCGTTCCTCCATGTCAGTAAAATGTTTGACCTGAGCCAGGTTATGCTGAAGAAATGGATAGTTTCCGGGCAACTGCCCGTTTATTAATGCTTCACGGATAAATATTTCCCTTGCTTCACCGGCGGTTTTTCTGTTGATGCGGCCATAGTTGACCCGGCGGTTGGCAGTGATGACCAGACCGAACAGGCTCACTCTTTCAAGCGCAACCACCTGGCCTGCTTTTTTATGCCAGTGGGGGGAAGCCCATGACCGTTTGCAGAGATCGCCGCCAAGTTTTTCCAGCCATCTGACATCAATATTGGCCGCTACCCGGGCAAAGAGCTGGGAAGTCTGCACAAATTCTGTGGCCACGATCCATTGGCCGCCCCGGTTGTACAGAGCAGAACCGGGAAAGAGCATGGCCTCGCGGTTACCGCTCACCTGATAAATATTCTTTTTCTTCCGCATCCCGATGTGGCGCAGAAAACCGGCAGTCAGTGCCTGGTGAACAGCTGTCGGCGCTGCTGGTTCAGTGTTCATGGTGAATTCGTCATGCTGCCTGCAAATTCTCAGGATCTGGGCGTGGATATCAAACCATTCCCGCATTCTTTGCCAGGAACAGAACGATGTTTTACAAAATTTACGTAGTCCTTTTGCCGGGTGATTGCCCTGCATTGCTGTTTTGCAGCTTTCCCACAGGGTGATAATTCCCAGGACATCAGACTGGGGATGGCTGAATTTTTGATGCGCCTGCCGTGCCTGTTCTGTTTTATCGGCTGGCCGGATTCGTGGATCCTGGATGGAGAGAAACGATGCAATAATAACTATCTCGCGCAAGGCACCCAGTTCAGCTCCGGCAATGATCATCCGGGATATTCGTGGATCAAGCGGAAGATTGGCCATGATTTTTCCCCTGCTGGTCAGGCTGTTGTCAGCGGTTAACGCGCCAAGCTCACGCAGCATCCGGTAGCCGTCATTAATGGCCCGGGGCGTGGGCGGATCCAGAAATGGGAATTTGCGTGGATCGCCCAAGCCAAGCGAGATCATTTGCAAGATGACTTCAGCAAGATTTGATCTGAGCAGTTCGGGGAGAGTATACTGGGGGCGACTGAGATAATCCTCTTCGCTGTAGAGGCGGACGCAGACACCAGGTCCGGTTCGGCCGCAGCGACCGGCCCGCTGGTCACAGCTTGCCCTGGAAATACGTTGAACCGGAAGGCTGGTTGTCCCGGCACGCACATTATACTGGGCAATCCGAGCCACACCGGTATCGACCACAGCCCGGATTCCCGGCACGGTCAGCGAGGTTTCTGCCACGTTGGTGGCAATGATTATTTTTCGTCTGGCTGATTGTTGAAAAATCTTTCGTTGATCACTGCCCTGTAATCGGCCAAACAGGGGCAGAACCAGTGCCGGGTTGATCAGCTTTTTGCGAACAAGATCCACCGTGTCGACAATATCGCGTTCTGTGGGCATAAAGGCCAGAATATCACCCCCCTTGGGAGAATCTGCCAGGCTAAGAATGGCCTCCACAGCCTGTTCCACCATGGTCTGCTCATCCTGGTCAGAAGCTGTCGTTGTGGTATACCGATAACTGACTGGATAGGTGCGGCCTGACACTTCAATGATGGGTGCGTTGCCAAAATGGCTGCTGAATTTTTCGGTATCCATGGTCGCTGAAGAGATAATCAGCTTCAGCTCTTTTCGCACTGCAATGAGCTGGTGCAGGTAGCCCAGCAAAAAATCAATATTCAGGCTGCGTTCATGGGCCTCGTCAATAATAATGGTGTCGTACTGGCTCAGGTCTCTTCTGCTGCGTGTTTCAGCCAGAAGAATACCGTCGGTCATAAATTTGATCCGGGTAGTCTTGCCGGTTTTGTCACTGAAGCGTATTTTATACCCTGCAATACCGGGTTCAGTTATTTCCTGTTGTACCCGTTCTGCAACAGCAACTGCCGCAATACGGCGGGGCTGGGTGCAGCCGATCATCCCCTGTTTTCCACGTCCTGCCAGCAGGCACATTTTGGGGAGCTGGGTTGTTTTTCCAGAGCCGGTATCCCCGGCAACAATGATGACCTGATGGGCAGTGATGGCCTCGACAATATCCTCTTTTTTGGAAGATATTGGAAGAATTTCAGGAAAATAAAGATCCATGGAAAAAAGTTTTAGACAGGGTTATGGTGAAAGAGTAGGATACGGTATTATGGTATTTGTAAGGCATATTGAGAAACAAATGAAGCATGGAAATCGAAGGTTGAAACTTTATCGAAGAATACACTATTCAAAACAAAACCATCACAAAAATACCATTTACAAGGAAGAATCTTTTGGTCATTATGAAATGTGTATTTCGAATTTGTTTCACATTTTCCATAATTTTTATGGTGTGAGCCTGCCAGGCCTCACTCCCTGACTTTATGGTATAAAGGCCACCTTGAAAAATTGCCTTTTCGCCCGATCTCTGCGTCACAGGAAAATGAAAAATGCTCACATATGACTAATATGCTGCGCTTTTTAATTTTCCTGTT
>RKSL01000218.1 GCA_008633435.1 Candidatus Desulfobulbus rimicarensis
TTTTGAGCGTGATTGTATCACAGCTCGCGAGAACCAGCCTTCTCATTATACCTTACCTCGAACATAATTTTTTGAGCATGACACAGAGATCGGACAAAAAGACCATTTTGGGACAGGCACGAGCTCAGACCTAAAAACTCATTATTCAAGGTTCCCTGTAAGACATCACGCTATTGCGCTGTTTGCCCCCGTCCGGGAATTGCTGGCATAATCGTTTAAAAAAAACGTAACTTTTTCATGAAAATTCAAAAGATTCAGTATATATCTACCCCATCTGAAATGAGCTGGACAGCAACTTGTAACAGACGCAAAGATCAGCAACATTATTGCGCGTATTTGATCACTCTTCCCTGAAATGCAAACTTTTTTGCTGCTAAAAACAAATTTCTTGTTACAGGGCAACGTAAATTCACATTGAACACTTTTATGAAAATTTCAAAAACCATTCTTCACAGTAAAGATATTCAAAAACAGACAGCCGTCTTGGGCAAACAAATCACTGCGGATTACCAAGGAAAAAATCTGGTGCTCATCGGGGTGCTCAACGGCGCATTTATTTTTCTTGCTGATCTGGCAAGAGCTATTGATCTCGATCTTGAAATTGACTTTCTACGAGTATCCAGTTATGGCAACGACACCTCCACCAGTGGTACAATTGCCCTGTCCAAAGAGCCGGAACTTGACCTGAAAGGCAAAGATATTCTGCTGGTTGAAGATATTGTTGATACCGGGACCACGCTGTCGTGGCTTGCCGGATATTTTGCGCAATTCTCCCCTGCTTCTGTTAAAATCTGTTCGCTGATAGATAAACACGAACGTCGCAAGATGGATGTTTCCGTCGACTATGTCGGTTTTACCCTGCACAAAGGCTTTCTGATAGGATATGGCCTTGACTATGCACAAAAATATCGAAACCTTCCCTCAATCCATACGATGGAAGAATAACTCAACTATCATTGAATTAATCGGGAGGAAACCACCATGGGGACAACAGAATTTGCCGTCATTCTTTCCGGATGCGGTCATCAGGATGGAACTGAAATCCACGAGGCAACTCTAACACTTTGGGCCATCCATAATACGGGTTGCGAATACCAGTGCTTTGCCCCCGACATTATCCAGCATCATGTGCTCAACCATGTCACGGGAGAGGAAATGACAGAACAGCGCAACGTTCTGATTGAATCTGCCCGCATTGCCAGAGGAGAAATTCAGAATCTCACAGAATTCTCCCCTGATGACTTTGACGGACTCATCATACCGGGCGGGCTTGGTGCCGCAAAGAACCTGAGTTCTTATGCCAGGGAGGGTAAGTACTGTTCTGTTAATGACGATGTGGCTAAGGCCATACGCTCCATGCATGCCGCCCAAAAACCCATTGGGGCGTTATGTATTGCCCCGATTATTCTCGCATGCCTCCTTGATGATCCAGAACTGACAATCGGACAAAACGGAATAGTGGCAACGGACATTCTTAAAATGGGTGGAAGACATCGCGCTGCATTACTAGAAGAAATCGTTACAGACCCTGTTCATAAAATTGTAACCACGCCCTGTTATATGTTTGACGCACGGGTTGATCAGATCGGCAGAAGTGCTGAAAAGCTCGTTAAGGCAATGCTTGAGTTGTTATAGCAAACAACCACACACGCGCCTTTTCAATCAGTTACACCAGTTAAAGAGGAGAAAATCATGAACGCTGCTAAAACATTTATCCTGATGGCTGCGCTGACGGCCCTGTTTATGGTGGGCGGACAGATTCTGGGAGGACCGCAGGGAGTGAAGTTTGCCCTGATAATGGCTATTGGCCTTAACTTTTTTGCCTACTGGAACTCAGACAAAGTGGCCTTACGAATGAACAAAGCACAGGAGGTTTCCGAAGCTGAGGCTCCAGAACTACACCAGATAGTTGCCCGTCTGGCAGACCGGGCAGGGATTCCAAAGCCTAAAGTCTATATTGTTAACAACCCCACCCCAAATGCCTTTGCCACAGGACGCAATCCAAAACATGCGGCCGTCGCAGTTACAACAGGTATAGTAGAGGTGTTAAACCGGGAAGAGCTGGCAGGGGTACTGGGCCATGAGCTTGCTCACATAAAAAACCGAGATATTCTCACCAGCTCAATCGCTGCAGTTCTGGCCGGGGCTCTTTCTCATCTTGCCACTATGGCCCAGTGGAGCATGATGTTTGGGGGAAGGCGAAACAGCGAAGGTGGGGGCGGGGGAGTGGCTACAATAGTCATGATGATGGTCGCCCCTCTTGCCGCATCAATGATTCAAATGGCTATTTCCCGCAGCCGGGAGTATATTGCCGACGCAGATGGAGCTCAGATTTCGGGTAATCCCCAGGCACTGGCCAGCGCTCTGGAAAAACTCTCCGGAGCAAACATACAACGCCCAATGAATGTTAACCCGGCATCAGCCCAGATGTATATTGTCAACCCTCTGTCACGGGGTATACTGGCAAAGCTTTTTACCACCCACCCCCCCATGGAAGAACGCATTCGCCGCCTGCTGGCAATGGGTACGGCATAGACAATCTATCACCATTGCGCTGCTGGATTATTCCGGCGACGCAATGGTCATTTTGTGACTTTTTCTCATGCACTGACACTGTTGACAAGAGCTGCAAATTCGGCGCCATCAAGACAGCCTCTGCCCACCATGACACCAGCAATACCTGCAAGGTTGCTCAACGTCTCTGCGTTATCTTTTGTGACGCCACCACCGTAAAGAACTTTACCGCCCGATGATGCGGCAAGTGATGCAGCAGCATCGGTTATATCCTGGGTTCCTGCTGGAATTTCAAGTTTGACACTGTCATCAGGGGTATAGGCCAGAACTGATTGCTCAAGATCATCAGTATCAATGGCGGCCAGCTGACGCCCTTTGCTATCAAGATCAAGACAGATAATCGGGGTGATCCGGGCTGACACCGCCTCGCGTACCTGAGCCGCAACAGTCTGGGCATCCTCGTGAAAATACACGCGTCGCTCCCGGTGTCCGACAAGCACATACTCTGCGAGTCCCTTTAACCATGACGCAGGAGTTTCTCCTGTATAATTACCCGAGGGCCGCGGAGAAACTGTTTGCGCAGCACAAACCACATGATCCAGTCCTGCAATTTTTTCAGCCATATTCTGTAGCACGACAAAGGGCACAGCGAGTATGACTTGCACTGCTGAGGATGCCACATAATGTTTTCTAAATGCTGACAGCCAGTCATCCATCTGGCCAGGGGCAATGGCTGCCTTAAAGTTCGCAAGCACAATTTTTTCCATGAGTTCCTCCTAATGAAGTGGAATCAGTTTATCTTTAGCCAGACCACTACCATGCTTCTGGCCATACTCAAGAAAACACATGCGTAATTCTTTTTCCGCATCTGCACCTAAACGTGACATGGCCACCGTAAAACTCAAAGTTTTCTCATCCACCCGAATGGACTGCTCATCAACCGGGCCTAATGATTGCCTGCCGCCTGGTTCGAGTCGGTATAAACCAATCTGAACCAGATCTTCCCCCATCTGTCGCTCAAGTAGAATATCAACAGCAAAATCATAGCCTAAACGATGTGATTGTTCATCGATTCCAACTCCTGTATCCCTGTCAACATCGGTGTCAAAATAAAGACTGAGCAACTGTTCATAGCCAAGACTATCACTTGAAGCAAAATAGGCAGAGAACTCATCGGCCAGTGTTATACGGAACAGCAACGTACTTTTACCGGCTCCAACAGCAACTTCCTGAACATCGAGAAACGGATTATCGGTATCCCCTACAGGATCATTCCAACGCCAAAACCCCTCTGCTGAAGGCAAACGGATAACAAACGGTGGAATATTTTTTTCTATTTCCTGGAAATACTTATCAGCCTGTTTAAACACAGCTGTATCTATTCCAGGAATTTCACCGCGCTGAAGCACCTCCCGCAATTCGGGTATCTGGGGAGCCAAGGTTACAGCAGCCCCAAGCAGACCAAGGATCGGCACGATCATTCCCAGCACAGCCATCCCCCACCACATGGGCCTGCGACGGGTATCATAATTAATCAGCCCTGAATGCTCTTGAAGATCGCGATACACAACGACCATATACAAGAGAACAAACGGGGTGAAAATAAGCGAAAGAAATACACCAATAACGGGTATACGACTTAAAGCAAATGAAAAGGTCCAAACCAGGCCAAATTTACCAAGCGTATTCCACCAGTGACCACTGACCAGGAAATGACTTGAAATAAGCGCATCCATCCCTCTCTGATTATCTTCAATCAACACCAATAGATATAAGCCCATGGACAGACCAAAAAAAATCCCGGGAATGATGAAAGCTGCCAATCCTGAGATGACAATGCCAAGATAAAGAGCCCCTGCCCAGCTCACCGGAAAAAAATATTTCCATCCAGCTTTAAAGGCTTCGGTTATGCCCATCGTGTTGTCCACACTAATGGCAAGCGAAGCAGTCTGGCTCCAGACCACAAGGATCATAACAATCAACATAATCGCGGCCAGCGCCAACACCTGATGCACCATAAACGGACCGGAACCAAGCGCGTCTAAAAAAGCCCCAAATCCACCGTGGGAATAGACAATCGCAGCAATTGCTGCAATGGCAAAGGCAAAGACCAACAGCGTTGAAATCAGCACCACAAGAGCAATGGGCACTGCCCGCTTCTTATACAGTGCAAATGTCTCTGAAAAAACTTCGCCAACGGTTTTGAGCTCTGTGCCCATAAAATCTCCGATCATGTATACAATCCGGAATACTCACAGAAAAGCTTCAGGTTAATCCGCTCCTCACAATATCTTCATCCAGCCCGGATATGCGAATTCTTTTGGTTCGGCTCTGATGACCACCTTGAATAAGTATAGCTGATTTGGGAATTTTTAACAGCTTGGCAAGAAAAGTGATAACAGCCTTATTCGCCTTGCCGTCCACTGGGGGTGTTGTAAGGCGAATTTTTAAGGCTCCACCATGCAGCCCCACCAGTTCATTACGGCTTGAACGTGGCTGGACATACAAGGTTAAAAGAACATCTCCGTCTCGTAGAGTTTGCAGAAAAGGCATTCAAAAATTCCGATACTAACGCCTTCAACAACAAGGTCAGGTTGGCCAACAGACATACTTGGCGTTTACGGGCATCAAGAAATAATTATTGGAGAGACATGCCAATACGCATCAATGTTGGCACAAGGAAACTTTGCAAAAAAACAACGGCAAAAATGAGGATCATCGGGCTTAAATCCAACCCACCCATGGCTGGCAGAAAACGGCGAATTCGGTGCAAAATGGGATCTGTTGCCTGAACCAGAAAACGAACAATGGGATTATAAGGATCTGCATTAACCCACGAAATAACTGCCCGGCCAATGACCACCCAGATATAGGCAGAAAGTGCAAAATTAATCAGTTTGGCAATGGCCAGAATAAAATTTCCCAGCATAAACATGGAAGTACCTGTGAAAAAATTAGTGTTTATACACAAAGATTCTGAATCCTCCAGGTGTTTCACCTCGGATTCAGAAAATTTGTTTTCTATCGTTTTTGGCTCGGGTGACCAACGTGTATGTTTACAATGTTCATTTTTCCGGCCATGTCAAGCCACTCGTGAACCGGCTGCGATATCGGCAGACACCGAAGATAAAACAAGACGTTCATTGCCGTCTTTATCTTTTTCTTTTGCCGCAAGCACCATGCCCTGGGAAGTGACCCCCATGAGTTTAGCCGGTTTTAGATTGGCCACAATAATAACCTTCATTCCAACCAGTTCATCCGGGCTGTAAAACTTGGCAATACCAGCGACCACAGTCCGTTCTTCCGGCGCATTCAAGGTGAGTTTGAGCAGTTTATCTGCCTTTTTTATCTTTTCCGCAGCAACAATTTCCGCCACCCGTAATTCGACCTTACCAAACTCTTCAAAGCTGACAAGCCCGGTCATATCGACAGCAGCATCCTTTTTCTTCTTCGATTTTTTCTGCTTTTGCAAAGATTGCCCGGATTTCTTTTTATCCAGCCTGGGAAAAAGCTGGGGGCCTTTATCCACTTTTGTCCCGACCTGCATACCGCCCCAGCAACCGTCACGATCAAGGACAGCGTGTGCAATTTCTTCTGACATGCCAAGTGATTTAGCCATCTTCTCAACAACATCAGGCATGACAGGACGCAAAACCAGAGTAAGAATCCGCAAACTTTCTGCCAGATAATAGAGCACAGTGTCAAGCCTGCCGGATTGTGCAGGATCAGCAGCCAACTCCCAAGGAGCATTGGTCACAATATAGCGATTCAGGCGGCCAATCACCTCCCAGACAGCCTGCAACCCTTTATGGAACTCAAAATTTCCCATCGACCTGGCGTACAGGGCAATCATTGCCTCCATCGCCTCGATAAGTTCTCTGTCTTCATCAACCAGAGTTGATTCATCCACTGCCGGAACCACCCCACCGGCATATTTGTGGATCATGGTTAATGCCCTGGAAAACAAATTCCCCAGATCATTGGCCAGATCAGAGTTTCGACGGGCAATAATTGCCTCATCGGAAAACGAGGAGTCAAGGCCAAAACTCATGTCCCTAAGCAGAAAATACCGCACAGTATCCACGCCATAGGCCTCTATCAGGTCAGCAGGTCGGATGACATTACCAATGGATTTTGACATCTTGGTCTCATCCACATTCCAGTAACCATGGACATGGAGCCGCTTATATGGAGCAATCCCCATGGCCTGAATCATGGTCGGCCAGTAAATAGCATGGGGTTTGAGAATATCCTTGGCAATAACATGTTCTGCCACTGACCAGTATTTTTGAAACTGGTCACCATCTGGATAGCCAATTCCTGTCAGGTAGTTGATGAGCGCATCAAACCAGACATAGGTCACAAATTTTTCGTCAAAGGGCAGCGGAATGCCCCAGGTAAGCCGTGATGTCGGCCGGGAAATACAGAGATCCTCAAGGGGCTCACTTAAAAACGCCAGAACTTCGTTCCGATAACGCTCCGGAGTAATATATTCAGGATGTGTTTTAATATGATTAATGAGCCAGTCTTGATATTTTGACATCCGAAAAAAATAATTCTGTTCGGTAATCTCTTCAGGCTCGGTCTGGTGATCAGGGCATTTACCGTCAACCAATTCTTTTTCTGTGAGAAACCGCTCGCATCCTTTACAGTAATGTCCTGAGTATTCAGAAAAATAAATATCGCCCTGGTCATACACTTTCTGCAAAATATCCTGCACAGTCTGCATGTGCTCTGGATGGGTGGTGCGGATAAAATTATCAGGCGCAACAGAGAGCAGTGGCCAGGTGTTGCGGAAGGTGTCGGATATTTTGTCAACGTATTCACGCGGACTCTCGCCCCGGCTTTCTGCAGCCTGAACAATTTTTTCGCCATGCTCATCCGTGCCGGTCTGAAAACGAACATCATCGCCCCGCAATCTGCAGAAC
Source organism: Candidatus Desulfobulbus rimicarensis (assembly GCA_008633435.1). Taxonomy (GTDB): domain Bacteria; phylum Desulfobacterota; class Desulfobulbia; order Desulfobulbales; family Desulfobulbaceae; genus Desulfobulbus_C; species Desulfobulbus_C rimicarensis. The sequence goes on from RKSL01000218.1 coordinate 7,443, forward strand.
CGGCTGTAGGTATCAGCAATTATAGTGGTATATGCATGCCCGAGATGGGGCATAGCATTCACATAATAAATAGGTGTGGTTATATACGTTGTCATAATTATAGGTCATGGGAGCGGTGCATGCACCGTTTGTGGTTTGGATGAAAACCGGTTGCAAAACACCATGGTTACCATGCTGGTGAGTTACCCCTTGTACTGCTTCTTTTTTCGGGTACCGGATTTTCTGTTTTTTTGTTTCTCGGTTTGTTTTTTCCTGCGGGACTGTTTTTTCTTTACAGGCTCAGCAGCCTTCCACTGTTCCTCTGTCAGTACCACTTCTCCCTGCTCCCTGGAGAATGCCCTGACTGTTCCCTGGAGCGGATGTATCCGGGTTACCCGGTACACATCTCCTTCATGCTTGAGCAGATGCCCCATGCGCGGCATTTCCTGCTTGATGGATTTATAGGCATCATATTCATAGGTCAGGCAACAGAGCAGCCGGTTACAGACCCCTGAAATTTTAGAAGGATTTAACGGCAGATCCTGGGTCTTGGCCATTTTTATTGACACGGACTCGAACTTACGCAAAAACGAGGTACAGCACAATTCACGACCGCACGAACCAAGCCCGCCAATCATCTGGGTCTCATGGCGTACCCCGATCTGACGCATCTCAACCCGGGTACGAAATTCCTGAACAAGTTTCTTCACCAGTTCCCGAAAATCGACCCTGCTCTCTGCAGTAAAATAAAAGATAATCTTGGAACCGTTAAAAAACCGTTCGACCCGAACAAGATTCATGGGCAGACGTAGAAATTCTATCCGATCCTGACAGATCGCAAAAGCTTCTTGTTCAAGAAAAGGCAAGTGTACATATTTTGCCGCCTCCTCAGATGTTGTCCGGCGAAGAATCTCATAGGAGGCCTTCCGCTCAACTCCGGCACCATCTCCCTCTGCGGCACGACTGACAATCACTGCAGGCTCCGGATTATGCTCGGTACGTACCATAACGGTCTCGCCTCTGGCAAGATCATCAATACAGCTACTGGCGGTAAACTCCTGCCCTTTTTCCCGGAATCGTATTCGGTAAAAGTTCAAAGGCTCAGTTTTCTGGCCGTTATCCTGTCGGGCAGATTCTGCCTGATATGGCTCTGTAGTACTCTCTATCATATAAAACCAACATGGCCGGATCAAAATAGCCAGCCACAATCAACTATGAAAGTCGGTCACACCGACCTTGTTGCCACAAATCTCCTGCCCCTTGGGTCAGGCGACTAACTCCAGCAGCAAAACCTCGCAGACAAGGCCCCGGTTGCAATTTCTTGCCAGTTCGTTGCGGGCAGCGTCAACGGCCAGTATCTTATCAGAAAGGTGTTGTAAATTCCAGCGTTCTCTTTGAGCGGCTCCAGGAGATACCTCAGCCCCTTGTACAGGGCTGAGCTGCGCCACTATCTGGTCTTTGAAAAAAATCGCCAGCAAGTCAAACAGCATATCAAGATTCTCTTGTAACTCTGCCATGCGCCCGGCAAGATCCAGAGCCAGCTCAATCTGCCTGGCCGGCTCTTCGGGCACAGCGGTTATTGCCTGAATGCAGTCAGTTCGCAACTGGAGCATTGCTTCATCTCTCAGGGCTGCAACCTGTCCCGGGCATCCCCCCGCAAGCAGCGCCAACGACCTGGCGTCTTCCCTGTTCAGATCAGGATGCAGCTTTTCCACCACCTGAACCGCCTGATCGTCACTCAGAGGGGAAAACGGAATAATCTGGCACCGCGACAAGATGGTTGGCAGCACCGGCTCCGACTCGGAGGCAATCAAAAGCAGTACATTATCCGGAGGCGGCTCCTCAAGAATTTTCAGCAGGCTGTTCCCTGCTTCCCGGCGCATGGTCTGTACATCTTCAATCAGGACAACGCGTACCCCGGAGCCAAACGGGGAAAAACTCACAGCTTTTTTCAACCCGCGAATCTGATCAATCTTAATTGCCGCACCATCAGGACAAATTCGCAGAAAATCGGGATGATTTCCCGAAGCAAACTGCAGACAGCCCGCGCAATGACCGCATGGTTTTTCAGCTGATTTCTGTTCACACAACAATCCAGCGGCCAGAGCCAGTCCAAAACTCGTTTTCCCCACTCCGTCGGGGCCGGTAAACAAATAGCCATGGGCAAGACGATCTGCTGCCATCGCCCTTGTGAGCAGCTTTTTCGCTTTGACCTGACCGATAATTGATGAGAAAACCATGCACCTGCAGAGATAATATTTACATCTCCCCGAAAAGCTCAGGGAGCATCAAAAAAGTGACTGCTGACGTTTGCCGGAATTTTCGTTTTTCTTTTGCTGCCGGGACGGCCGAACAAGCCTTTGCGAAACAGACTGAGCACCACTTTCCGGACGTTCCTCACGCTCTGGGGACAAGGGGGATAAATATAAAAATCGTTCCAGAGGCCGCTGGTAATCAGACCAGTGATGCCCTGGTTCAGTTATTTTCTCACGCAGCTGATCGGTGTAGTTCATCTTGGCATCAATATCATCAACATGGTGCAGCAGCAATGCCTCCTGGGTCATAGGCAGCACAGGGGCACCAAAATCATGGCGGCCATGGTGACTGAGAATCAGGTGGCAGACCTGATCCAGGATGTCTGGTGCCAACCCGTCTATTTCTGCAGCAGCATCACGCACCATTTCCACACCCAGCACCAAATGACCGAGCAGCCTGCCCTGGTCTGTATAATCAAAGGGCAGGGAGGCATAACTGAACTCCCGGATTTTGGCGAGATCGTGGAGCAGTGCACCGGCCAGAAAGACGTCACGATCAAGGCCGGGGTAATGATCAGCAAGGCGAGCGGCCAACCCGACCACGGAAAGGGTATGCTCAAGCAATCCGCCAATATAGGCATGATGCATTTTTTTGGCAGCTGGAGCCGTGCTGAAGTCGTCAAGCATTTGGCCGCTGAAAATCTGCTCCAGCAAACGTTTAAGTCCCGGGGTCGCAATGGCTGCGATAATGCCAGCAAGCTCCTGCTGCATTACCCGAACATCCCGTTGGCTGGACGGCATGAAATCAGCGAGTTTAACCTCTTCTTTGCTCACCTCCTCCAGGTAAGACACACCCAGCTGAAGCTGATCACGAAACGATTTGGCAACCCCTTTGGTCAACACAAAATTTCCCACCCGGGCATGCACGTCAAGAGCTGCGGCATTATCCCAGACTCTTGCCTCGATTTCACCGGTTTTATCCATCAGGGTAAGTGCCAGATAGGGTTTGCCAGCCTTGGTCTCGGCTAGATTTTTCCGGGCAACCAGAAAAATATCACATATCTGCTGTCCCTCGGTAAGTGCTGTTATGAAGACATTTTTTTCTGCCATCACCAAACCTATACGTTGAACCGAAAAAGAATACAGTCGCCGTCCTGGACAACATACTCCTTCCCCTCTGAGCGAAGCACACCTTTATCTCTGGCTGCAGCCTCTGAACCACAACTGATATAATCTTCATACGAGATCACCTCAGCCCGGATAAAACCACGCTCAAAATCGCTATGAATCTTTCCGGCGGCACCAGGTGCTGTTGTTCCTCTGGTGATGGTCCAGGCGCGGGTTTCTTTTTCGCCCACAGTAAAATAGGTGATAAGCCCAAGTAACGAATAACCGGCATGGATCAGCCGGTGCAAGCCGGGTTCTTCCATGCCCATTTCTGCCAGAAACTCTCGCTGTTCTTCTTCGTCAAGCAGGCTCAATTCCTGTTCAATGCCCCCGGCGATGATTACCACCGAGGCCTCTTCAGCAGCCGCTGCCTGCTTGAGTTTGTCGACAAAGCTGTTGCCGTCTACAAGATCCTCTTCGCTGACATTTGCCACATAGAGCACCGGTTTTGTGGTGAGCAGGCAAAGATCCCGAACCTGTTCTTTTTCAGCATCAGTTTCAAGCTCCAGGATACGGGCAGGCTGTTCCCCATCAAGAACATCGTATAACTTCTGCAGGAATGCCGCCTCTGCAATACATTTTTTATCCCCGGATTTGGCCTGACTCGACGCCTTTTTCAGCCGCTTGCCCACGGTATCAAGATCAGCCAGGATCAATTCCATATTGATCACTTCAAGATCACGAATCGGGTCAATGCCGCCGTCTACATGGACGATATTCTCATCTTCAAAACAGCGGACAACATGTAAAATAGCATCAACCTGACGAATATGCCCAAGAAACTGGTTACCCAGCCCCTCCCCCTGGCTTGCCCCTTTAACCAGCCCGGCAATATCCACAAACTCCATCTGAGTGGGAACTTTGCTGCGGGTGTTGGCAAGTTTTGCCAGTTTATCCAGCCTGGGGTCAGGCATGGGCACAACCCCTACATTGGGTTCTATGGTACAAAACGGATAATTTTCCGCATCAATTGCCGCGGAGGTCAGTGCATTAAAGATTGTCGACTTACCCACATTGGGCAGACCGACAATACCACATTGAAAGCCCATAGTTTCCTCTATATGAAAGCCCCGCCCCTGGTGCGAGGGTAAAAATTATGTAAAAATACGTAACTGTTCAGCTGTACCCAATCTTCAGGCGATCAGGCCGCCTCGCATAGACGGGTTATAGCTCGTTGGCCTGCTTACCTGAATCTCGGGCACATCTGATCAGTTACACTCAGTGGTTTTGCAAGTTTTTTGCACCCACCTGAATAGTTACAAAATACGTAACTGTTCAGCTGTACCCAATCTTCAGGCGACCAGGCCCCTCGCATAGGCAAGTGATATCGGAGTCTACACTGACCTCCGAGCAGTATTTTTTGAGCATGACGCAGAGTTTGGGCGAAAGGGCCATTTCTGGACAGGCACGAGTTACAAAAATACCAACAGGCAATATCCCTCTGGTCACGACGTCTGTACCCCTCGTTTTTATGCGTCCGGAATTATCATCCGGCACAACACTTGCTTTGCCCGTCTGAGGGAGTATAGTTTGTCTTTTCCTGTTTAGCCATATTTTGTTGCACCGTGCGTATCAATTTTACCTGTTCCCCTGCTTATGCCTGCCGACCTGATCATAACCGACATCCATCTTCCCGGGAAACCGGGACAACCGCCACTGCTCCCGGATAATTGCATCGTCATCCACGCAGACACCATAACCTATGTCGGCCCGTTGGCTAAGGCCCCGGATAACGGGACTGCAAAAAAACGTCTTTCCGGCAGCAACATGCTGGCATTACCCGGGCTGGTCAACACCCATTGTCACGGCGCAATGACTCTGCTTAGAGGTCTTGCCGATGATCTTGAGCTGAGCGACTGGCTCAACAACCATATTTTCCCGGCAGAAGCTGCCAATGTCAATGCGGAGATGGTCTACTGGTGTACAAAACTTGCCGCAGCCGAGATGATCATGTCCGGCACCACCACCGTTGCTGATGGCTATTTCCACGAACATGATGCGGCCCGCGCCTTTGCCGATGCCGGAATGAGGGCAGTGACGGCCCAGGCGGTTATTGATTTTCCGGCACCCGGGGTTGCTGATCCGGCAAACAACATAATCCATGCAGAACAGTTTGTTGCCCACTGGAGGGGACGCAATCCACTCATTACCCCGGCAATCTTTGCCCACTCGCCTTATACCTGTTGTAACGACACCTTACTGGCGGCAAAAAAAGCTGCCCGGGACGCGGGCGTTTTGCTGTTTATTCATCTGGCTGAAACCAGGCATGAACTTTCCATGATTGAGAAACCACTCGGGGCCTCACCGGTCAGGCATCTGGCCGAACTCGGTATTCTTGACCAGAATACCGTATGCGTCCACTGTGTCTGGACAGACGAGGAAGACCTTACCCTGCTTGCCAAGCACCAGTGCAAAATTGCCGTCTGTCCCCAAAGCCACGCAAAACTCGCATCAGGTATTGCGCCGCTGGAGACCATGCTTGCAAAAAACATCCCGGTTGGCCTGGGCACCGATGGTGCAGCAAGCAACAACAGCCTTGACCTCTTCCGGGAAATGGATCTCTGTGCCAAGGTGCAGAAAATTAGACATCTTGACCCTGTCGCTGTTCCTGCTGCTGATATTCTTGCCATGGCCACGGCAGGCGGTGCAGCCGTTCTCAACATGGCCAACAGCATAGGCACGCTGCGCCCGGGCATGACGGCTGATATCATCCTGCTGGATTACACAACGCCGCATCTTCAACCCATGCATGGCATTGACCTGCTGGTTTACGCTGCAAACGGCGATGATGTCCATTGGGTAATTATCAACGGTAAAATCGTTATGGCCGCGAAAACCATTGTCAGTTTTGATCTCGACGAAACCATGGACATGGTGCGCCAACTTGCCACAACCATATGACATAAAAGAAAAAATACGCATATCAATCCAACCCGACATACAAACCTTTATTTCATCTTTGCCTGATAGAGGTTTTAAAAGCTGTCCTGATCTGCTAAATTAGAGTAGTTGCGGTCTAAAGAACTGCCTGACACTACTTTTTATTCTTCCAATCCATGCAATTTACCGGCACACACCATTATCAATTGCTGCTGCCCAGATGTATTCCCCTGGTACTGTTGCTCTGTCTTCTCCTGTCGAGTCAGCAGATTATGGCAGCTCCACCAGAAAAGGAATATTCCTGTAAGAACATCACAGCTTCACTGGCTCCTGACCTGCGAACAATCATCTTTGACAAAGTTGGCATTGTTCCCTTTCAAGCAGAAGACACTGAGCTGGGAGCAACCCTGACCTCATCGTTTAACTCTGCCCTTGCCAATACAAAAAAATACAAAATACTGCCGCTGGAAGTTATTGCCGGACAACATTTTCTCTCAGATCTAAAAGAGCAGTCCCTGAAACAACGCGTTATCTCTCTTGGTCGCAGTTTAAAGATACGCGGTATTATTTCTGCCACTATCACCCAGACCAGAGCTGTTGCACTGGAAGACCGCAAACCTCTCAGCGCTCTGTCCATCAACATCCAGATGACCGATACCCAGACCGGGAAAAAGGCATGGTCTCTTAAAATGGAATGTTCTGCCCAGGCAACTGATCAGCATCTTCCCCCTGCCCAGGCACAACAGATCATGGACAGGGGGCTGCAGGTACTCATCAGTGAAATGGTCAAGGCTGGCGATATCTTCTCTCCCCTGCTCCCGAGGCCCACGGTCATTTCTTCACGCGGCGATTTACGCAAAATACGAGTCGTCCTGCAACCTGATCCCCTTTACCTGTTCTCCCGCTACCAACTGCTGATTGCAGATAATCCCCGTGGCGTGTTCATCCCGCATTCCTCTCCTGTGCAAAACGATCAGGCACCGATAATTCTTGAAGAAAAGAATCTCCTGGACAGCACCCGTTATTACTGCACAGTTATCGGCATCACCCCTGCGGGGCTGGCCAATATTCCAGCGCATCCTTTTGCCATAACCACCTCAGGTGCCCCCAGACCATTGCCCTACCTGCAGGTTTCCGGCAACAATCTGCGCCATATCCAACTGCAATGGTCTCCATCACAGGATCCCCATGTCACCGGATACATAATTTACCGCAGCACCACCCCACAAGGGCCTTTTAAAAAAATTGCCGATGTGGACGGACGCAACCGACAAAGCTTTACAGATTATGGAGAAGTTCGTCGTAATACGTATGGCAACCTTGCCGATGACACCCAGTACTTTTATACCATTCGTACCCGCAATACCTTTGACGTAGAGAGCAAAGGTGCCCCCATTGTCTCTGCCCACACCAAGGGTGCGCCTTTACCTCCGGCAGAGCTGCAGGCCATTGGCAACCAGCCGCGTCAAGTGTCGCTGTTCTGGCAGCCCAGCCAGGATCCTGATATAAAAGGGTATGCCATTTTCAGAAAAGAGCAAAGCCAGAACATCTTCAGCCAAATAGATTTTGTCAACGGCCGAGATTCCCAGAAATACACTGATACCGGCTCATGGACCACCTCATTGAAAAATAACTGCACCTACTTTTATCAACTGCGCTCTGTAAATGTGGTGGATATTTCCTCAACCAGTTCACAGACGGTCTCCGCCACCACCAAGCCTGCTCCTGTGGCAGTCAGAGGATTGCAGGCATCAAATAATACATTCCGGCAGGTACAGCTGCAATGGCAGCCCAATCCGGAAAACGATATTACCGGATATGAAATCTTCCGAGGCCAGACAAAAGACGACCTACGAAAAATTGACAAAACAGCAGCAGATATCACCAGTTACGACGATAAAGGCCTCTGGGATGGCATGATCTACTGGTACCAGGTTCGGGCCATTGATATTGATCAGCTGCAAGGTGATTTTTCCCCGGCAAGACGAGCCACCACCAAGGCAAGGCCTCTACCGCCCAGAGCACTGGTGGCCAGAAAGATTCCTCAGGGGATACGTCTTGATTGGCAGCCCGGCAAGGGCAGCGACATTGACCATTATGAAATCTACAGCCCCGGATTTCTGGCAACAAAACTGGGCAACGCTCAAGACAACTTTTTCATCTACCAGGTCAAGACCACACCGGGAAAGACCTATGACTTTCAAGTAAAAGCCGTGAACAGAGACGGCCTAACCAGTGATTTGTCCGAACAGATTTCCCTGCGCATACCTGTGACAACTGACAGCCGGGAAAAGAAATAAAAACACTGCAGATATTTTCCCAGAACTTTGAGAATTGCAGGGAAAAGATAGACGACGTTCATTCAGGTGGCAGGTTTCCGTTTTTTCTTAGCCGCAAGCCCCGGAGATTCAGGACGACCAGCCATGAAAATGGCAATGCCCCCAGGGAATTTTTTATACCGCAACGACACCTATTCGACAAAAGAATGGTTTTCCAATGTCCGATTTCGCTTCGCTCAAGCAGGCCAACCCGGCTACCAGGCTTTTATGACCCTATTGTTCCATTAATAAAGTTGACAACAATCTGACAAAACGAACTGTTGGAATCATTTAAGTTCTTAATAAGCGAAAAATAATTTTCCCCTTTTTCTATCCATTGCATTCCTGGATTTCCCTTGTCCATCCAGGATTGAAAATATTCAGCCGATTGTCTTCGAAACTCGGCTGTTTCTTTTTCACCGACACTTATGAGTATAGGAATGTCTGAATTTGTAATATGAAAATGTTCAAGCAAATTCTATTCGCAGTCAATTTCTTCTTGTGACGTGAAGTTACGATACAAATTCATAGTATTTGCTTTTTCTATGCTCAGGTTCTCCTTCGGAAAGCAAAGGGGCAGGTCTCATTTTGACATATTGCTGGAAATTCAGACCTCCTGACCTCGAGAGAATGATGTTGGTAATTTAGCAAGGTGTAGCAGCCTAA
>RKSL01000219.1 GCA_008633435.1 Candidatus Desulfobulbus rimicarensis
TTTTGCAATTCGTGAAGGTGGCCGAACAGTTGGCGCCGGCGTGATCAGCGAGATAATCGAGTAAGAGGAAACCATGATCCCGACAGATAAGATCCGTATCAGACTGAAAGGCTATGACCATAAACTGCTTGATCAGTCGACTCGTGAGATTGTTGAAACGGCACGACGCACTGGTGCTACAGTGGCAGGACCTATTCCATTGCCCACTAGCATTAACAAGTATACAGTCCTGCGTTCGCCTCATGTAGATAAAAAGTCACGCGAACAGTTTGAAATGCGGACTCACAGACGATTGCTTGATATATTAGAGCCGACACAGCAAACAATAGATTCGCTAATGAAGCTTGAATTGTCTGCTGGTGTTGATGTCGAGATTAAGCTTCCCTGATATTTGTAACGTACGTAGCTCAGGTAAGCCGCATTGATAAGAGTTAGCTTACAGGTAAAGAAATGCCGAATACAAATGGAATACTAGGACGAAAAATAGGAATGACACGGGTTTATAATGAACTCGGGCGTTCAATTCCTGTTACCGTTATAGAAGCGGGTCCTTGTACTGTTTTACAGAAGAAAACTGTTGAAAAGGAAGGGTATAATGCCATTCAGGTTGGATTTCTTGAAAAGAAACAACAACGCTTGAATAAACCTGAATCAGGTCATTTTAAACGTTCTGGGGGCACAGGATATTATTTTATTCGTGAATTTAGAGTTAACGACCCTTCTTCCTATGAGGTAGGGCAGCAGATTACCCTCTCAGAGGTCTTAAAAATTGGCGATAAAGTTGATATTTCTGGTAAGACTAAAGGTCGTGGATTTCAAGGCGTAGTTAAGCGCTACGGTTTTGGGGGTGGTAAAGCATCTCATGGTTCAGGTTTTCATCGTGCACCAGGTTCCATAGGTTGTAGCGCATATCCAGGCCGTGTGGTTAAAGGTAAGAAACTACCTGGCCACATGGGGACTAATTTGAAAACACTTAAGAATCTGACCATTGTCGATATTCGTGAAGAGGAAAACATTCTGTTGGTACAGGGTGCTGTTCCCGGCGCAAAGAACGGTTTAGTCAGTATTTATACTAAGGCGTAGCGTCTAAGCTGCTTGCAAGGAGATACTCATGGCAGTTTGTGATGTTGTCAATACTTTGGCTGAAAAGGTAGGTGAAGTCGAAGTAAATGATAAAATGTTTGGAGTTGAGGTTAATACTGGTGTCTTGCACGATGTAGTGTGTATGCAGCGTGCAAATCGACGATCTGGTAATGCTAGCACTAAAACTCGTGGAGAATTACGAGGTGGTGGTGCGAAGCCATGGCGCCAAAAAGGAACAGGACGTGCGCGTTCTGGTACAAAGAATTCGCCGATTTGGCGTGGCGGTGGAACTACATTTGGACCTAAACCCCGTGATTATAGCTATAATTTACCCAAAAAGGTTAAACGTTTAGCGCTTCGGATGGCATTATCTGCTCGGTTGAGTGAAGGTAATCTTGTAATAGTCGATAATTTTGAAATGAATGCTCCGCAAACCAAAGAGTTCGTTGGTGTGATGAAAAATTTTGATTTTAAAGATTGTCTTATCGTAACAGATGCTGATAATGCAAATGTTCAACTTTCGGCCCGAAATGCTGTGGGCTATAAGGTTCTTCCTGTTGCCGGGCTCAATGTCTATGATATTTTGAAATTTTCCAAACTTATGCTTATGCAATCCAGCTTGGAGCAACTCGAAGCGAGGCTGATGGTATGAAAGAGCTTCATAATATAATTAAAGGTCCCTGCCTGACAGAAAAGGCGAATCTTATTCAAGAACTGCATGGCACAGTTGTCTTCAGGGTTGATCGAAGAGCTAATAAAATTGAGATTAAACAGGCAGTGGAAAGCTTGTTTAATGTTAAAGTTTCAACTGTAAAAACCATCTCTGTTCGTGGTAAACAAAAAAGAATGGGCATAAAATCACTTGGACGCACCAATGATTGGAAAAAGGCTTATATTACCTTGTCCGAGGGTGAAATAAATTTTCTTGAAGAGCTTTAATGCTTATTTGTGCAGGTTCTCTGGAATTAAGATCTATGACTGTTAAGCTTTAGATAACGGAAAGAATAATGGCTATTAAAACCCATAAACCAACTTCGCCAGGTAAGAGGCATCATGTTTCGATTCTTCAACCTGATCTTTCAGATAAGGCACCAGAAAAAAGTTTACTTAGACCTCTTAAGAAAACTGGTGGACGAAATTCATATGGTCGAATTACCTGCCGTCATAAAGGTGGTGGTCATAAACGGAAATACCGGGTAATTGATTGGAAAAGAAATAAGAATAATGTGTCTGCAAAGGTCGTGGCAATAGAATACGATCCAAACAGGTCGGCTAATATTGCCTTACTAAGCTACCTAGATGGTGAAAAAACGTATATTCTGGCACCTGCTGGAGTGAAAGTTGGTGATAGTGTTGTGGCAGGTGCTGATGTCGATATCAAACCAGGCAACTGTATACCGATGAAGCATATTCCTTTGGGAACGATCATTCACAATGTAGAAATGAAGATCGGCAAAGGTGCTCAACTTGTTAGATCAGCAGGGGCAGCAGCGCAACTTATGGCCAAAGAGGGTGATTATGTTTTAGTCAAGCTGCCTTCCGGTGAAGTACGTAAATTTAACAATATGTGCCGAGCATGTATTGGTGCTGTTGGTAACTCAGAACACGGCAGTCAAAAACTTGGTAAAGCAGGTCGCTCACGTTGGAAAGGTAGACGACCAACTGTTCGAGGTGTAGCCATGAATCCCATTGATCATCCCATGGGTGGCGGTGAGGGAAAGAGTTCTGGTGGCCGTCATCCTTGTACCCCATGGGGTGTACCGACGAAAGGATTTAAAACTCGGAAGCGTAAAGCCTCTGATCGTGATATCGTTACCAAGCGTAAGTAAATCAGGAGAATACTGATATGTCTCGTTCAATAAAAAAGGGTCCCTTTGTGGATGGTCACCTTATTAAAAAGGTCGAACACGCTCAGGAATCTGGTTCACGTAAAGTGATTAAAACCTGGTCACGCCGTTCGGATATTACTCCGGAGATGGTAGGTTTGACCTTTGCTGTACACAATGGCAAAAAGTTTATTCCTGTCTATGTAACAGAGAATATGGTGGGGCATAAAATGGGCGAGTTTTCACCAACACGTACATATTATGGACATGCTTCAGACAGAAAAGCCAGAAACTAATCAGCAAGCTAAGTCTAGCTGATAATCGAACCTGATCAGGAGTATTACGATGGAAACTAAAGCCGTCGCCAAATATATTCGAATCTCCCCTCAAAAAGCTCGTCTTGTAGCTGATGTTGTGAGGGGGAAAGATGTAGAAACTGCGATAACAACACTTCGATTCATGCCTAAAAAGGCAGCTCGTATTTTAAGAAAAGTACTTGAATCTGCTGTTGCAAATGCTGAACAAATGGAAACTATTGACGTTGACACTCTCTATGTTAAAGAGATTCAGATCAATGGTGGACCGATGCTTAAACGGTTTCGCCCCCGTGCCATGGGCAGAGCCACAAGGATTTTGAAACGGACTAGCCACATAACAGTGGTTGTTGACGAAGCCTAATCGGCTTGTACTTAAGTCTTTGACATCAATTGTAGAGGGAACGGAGGAACACCTTGGGACAGAAAGTTAATCCCATAGGACTGCGGCTCAACATTACCAGATCGTGGGATTCAATCTGGTATGCTGATAAGGATTATGCCAGCAACCTGTATCAGGATCAGAAATTACGTAAGTATCTTAAAAAACGTTTATACCATGCGGGTATATCACGTATCGTAATTGAACGTACCGGTGAAAAAATACGGGTAAAATTATTTACTGCCCGTCCGGGAATTGTCATCGGCAAAAAAGGTTCTGAGATTGAAAATCTTAAAAAAGATCTTGAAGCTAAATTTGGTCGACAATGCATGATTGACATTCAGGAAGTTCGTCGGCCTGAAGCTGATGCTCAGTTAGTGGCTGAAAATATTGCCATGCAACTTGAGCGCAGAATAGCGTTCCGTCGAGCTATGAAAAAATCGATTAATTCGGCCTTAAGGTTTGGAGTGAAGGGCATTAAGGTTTCCTGTGCAGGTCGGCTTGGTGGTGCTGAAATGTCTCGTACTGAATGGTTTAAAGAGGGGCGAGTTCCTCTTCATACTTTACGCGCTGATATAGATTATGGAACTGCTGAAGCTCATACAACCTATGGAATCATCGGTGTAAAGGTCTGGATATTCAAGGGTGAAGTTCTCTCTGACAGTGAGATGTCACTCGATCAATAGGTAATTTGAGATCTCCAATAGAGGTGTATAATGTTAAGTCCACGTAAGGTTAAACATAGAAAACAGCATAAGGGACGGATGCGTGGAGCTGCTCAAAGAGGCTCGCAAATAGCATTTGGTGATTATGCGCTTAAAGCTGTAGGTTGTGGCCGTATGACAGCACAGCAAATTGAAGCTGCTCGTATTGCGATTAACAGAAAGGTTAATCGTGCTGGACAGATGTGGATCAGGGTATTTCCTGCGAAACCTGTTACAAAAAAACCAGCAGAAACTCGTATGGGTAAAGGTAAAGGTTCTCCAGAATACTGGGTTGCTGTAATTCATCCTGGTAAGATTTTATATGAATTGAAGGATGTTCCTGAGGAACTTGCAGTT
>RKSL01000220.1 GCA_008633435.1 Candidatus Desulfobulbus rimicarensis
CAACCGGTTTTAACCATCATTACCACCAACGAAGAACGTGAACTTCCCTTACCGTTTCTCCGCCGCTGCCTGGTGCTGGAAATTGAAATGGATACAAATGAGCAGACAAGAGAGCAATGGATGGCAGAGCGCGGCAGGCTTCATTTTAAAGAGAATATAGCAGAATCCGTGTACCTGTCAGCGGCAAAAAGAGTATGGGAGCAGCGTATAAAGGCCGGAGAACTCAATCAATATCAGCCGGGTCTTGCAGAATATCTGGATCTTCTGGGGGCATTGTTCCATGCACCCAAAAACACGCAGGATACTGTGTTGGAGAAAATAGCCTGCTATGCCTTGAAAAAAGGTTGATATGGATGCTCAACTCTCCCGCGTCTCCAGAGGCAAAGCGGGTCTTGCCTGTCTTGCTCTTGCGATAATTGAAGGAGATACAGGTCTTGCCGGTTCCCTTGCCGAATTGCTCGGTTATGAATATGTGGACACCAAAGAAGCAGATAGCGCAATAGAGCCGCGCCACGCTGAAGAAGGTACGACCCGCCAAAGCAGCACGGCTGAAGAAAACGACGTTTCAACCACCAAAACAGCGCCACGCAGTTATCTGCCCCACCCGTTCTGGAGAGTGACCAAACGCACCCAAAGCACCAGAGCAGGTGGCAGTACAGGAAGACCGGAATGGTTGTCTCCGGAGTATGAGTTCCCTGCTTTGCCCCAAAATACCAGGGAAGCTGTTGTGGATTGCGGGCTGGACTGGCCCAAACAGCTGATTCCAATGAAGCGTGTCTGGCCCATGCTCATTAATGATCTTTCCTGCCTCCACAGAACCAGCCGGCCGGATATTAACACAATCATCCGCACCATGGCCGCAGGCAGATTCCTTGCCAAAGTGCCCGCCCTTGCACGACAAAAATGGTCAGACGATATACATATTATAGTGGATACAGCCCGCTACCTGTTGCCCTACCGTGCCGATTTTATGCGTCTTTGCAAAAGTGTATCAACACGGGTGGGTTCTGGCCGAATGCGTATTCTTCGCTTTCTCGATTATCCGGGAGGGCAATGCGAAGGCTGGTATCTTGATGATGGCCCGGAACAACCCTATACCGCACCAAAGCTCCAGGGCAAGGTGCTGATTCTCGGCGATCTTGGTTTGCTTGCAAGAGACCGGGGGCACACCCGTGACTGGAAACGGCTGATCCAAAACCTCGCCAAATCCGGTGTTGCTGTGTACCTGTTTTCTCCTGTTGATACCGCAAAACTTCCAGACTCTCTCAAACGCATCCTTGCCATACAACCATGGGACCCTCATGCCCGTTTTTCACGCCATATTGGTGTGCACAGGCGAAATATTCCGCGTAAAACAACACCGGCCCAGCTTGAAGAGTTTAAAGTGCTCTTATCATGCACCTCACTGTTTGACCACGGCCTGGTACGAAAGATGAGAACAGAGTTTATGCCGGAGGCAACACCGGAACTGGAGGCGTTACTCTGGCAGCAGAGTGATATCTTTATCTTTCAGGGAACCATGGGCAGTTGGCAGCCGCAAGCTGTTGATCCGTATCGTCACAGGTTCAGAGAGAAAGAGCAGGCTCTAAAAGAAAAAGTATTGCAGCTGCGAGACGATCATTTTCAAACCTTTCCACCGGACTTTAAAGCGGTACAAGGTGTTTTAAAAGGAACTATGGTCAAGGTTGAGGGAGATGATGCGAAAAATTATCTGCGTAGGATGCTCCGCAACGAATTTGTATCCGCTAAACATTCACCAGGTTTGAATCATTCATTTATAAAATTTTTACTCGATAATCAGGACAGCCTGGCATGGCAGCAGGATGACGACTTGCTCCATACTGCCTTTGCAGCAGTCCACAGGGAAGAATTACAAAGCGGTCAACTCCCCGATCAGTTGCCGGCAGGTTGTGATCCGGAAAAATTACAAGGCTTTATAGGGCGATCTTCTTCCGGCCTGCTTTCGCTCCACCAGCGAAATGACCGCCTTGTCATCAAATACAAAAGTACCGGAATACTCTCCGGCAATCCGGTGTCACAAATCTGCCAGGCCTTGCCAACAACTACCTCACCGGTGTGGAAAATTAAAGGAAAACAGTGGCAGCGAATAGATGCCAATGAAGAAGTTGAATTTCCTCCAACCAGTCAACCCCTTATCATTCATACCGGTAACCAGCGTGTGCAATGTAGAGTATTGCAGCGGCCATCCTGGGCAACGGCAATTGGCCGGGACAACTATGGCCTGTACGGACTGCTGGAAATTAAGGGAGTGATCCAACGTTTTCGCTGGCTTGAGCCGGGCAGCTTTTTGATGGGCTCGCCCGGGGATGAACCGGAGCGATATGAAGATGAAACGCAACATAAAGTAACCCTCACGCATGGTTTCTGGCTGGCCGATACAACAGTCACCCAGGCGTTATGGAAGACGGTGATGGGAAACAACCCCAGCCATTTTAAAGGTGATGAGCGACCGGTTGAATGCGTCTCCTGGGATGATGCCCGGCAATTCATAGAAAAGCTCAATCAGCTGGTTCCAGAGCTTCATGCACGCCTGCCCTCAGAGGCGGAATGGGAATATGGTTGTCGTGCCGGAACGCAAACGCCCTTTTCCTTTGGTGAGAATATCACCACTGAGCAGGTGAATTATGATGGTAGTCATCCGTATAATAATGGCCCCAAAGGGGAATACAGG
>RKSL01000221.1 GCA_008633435.1 Candidatus Desulfobulbus rimicarensis
ACCTGCAAAATTTTACTGGGAATTCCCTCCCCTCTTAAAAACAACTGGATGTCAATTGACCTGCAACGATTAACATTTGAGAAAATAAACGCAGGCAAATAATAACGATTTATTACTCTATTATGCATAAACAAAGAAAGGAATACATTATATCTGTAACATCCCTTGATCGAGTGGGGATAATCCATGATATTGCCAGTGCCGTTTCTGCCATCAATGGTGATCTGGCAGATATCCAGCAGCAGGTTTTACGTGGTTACTTTACCATGATTCTCTATGTTTCCTTTCCAGACAATATCAGCCACAAGGAAATTCATAAACAGATATCACCCCACGGAACAGCAAGCGCACCCTTTGAAGTCTCTATTAAAGAGCTGACAGAAGATGACCCCCCTGTGCAGGAGCCAAGTGATGAATACCGTTATGTTTTAACGGCAGACGGAGCTGACCGCATTGGCTTTGTGGCAACAGTGACAAAATTCTGCAAAGATAACGACATCAACATTATAGACCTTATAACCACAGTATCTCAAAACAGGTATGTTATGATTTTGTTTGTTGACCTGAGTGGTTGTGCAACTATTGCCGAGGTGAGTGAAAGACTTGATGTTTTTGCCGGGGAAACCGGACTGAACATGGTTTTGCAGCATACTGATATTTTTAAGGCAACCAATGAAATACAAATTTTCTAGGATACACCAGCATAGCTGGATCATGAACACCAGCCACAAAAAGCAACGAGAGTCAGTCACTGCGGGTGGCAACTTGTGATATATTTGTTTTGATTATTTAACCATTTGTTGTAACCGTTCACCGGGGCGCCATGAACTTGGCATTACCTCAAAATTATAAACATTCCCCAGTGCTCCAGGTAAGCGAATGAAACGAAACTCCGCTCGTTCAAGCAGGCCGACGAGTCTATGGCCCGCTATGCGAGGAGGCCTGATCGGACGAAGATGGGGTGCTGGTGAACGTTTACCATTTGTTCGTGTTGCATTTTTTGATACTCGTGCTTTAAAACGCCATGACCTTCATATTAACCACTGCACCCCTGCTCTTTACCCCACGACCTGCATCTTTTTACTGTTGTTTTTACTCTTTTACTCTTACTCTTCTAACCAGCTATGATACGTTCTGACCATATACTCAACACTGTGGACATGATTCAAAAAGAGAATCTTGATGTCCGTGCCGTTACCATGGGAATCGATTTACTTGCCTGCCGCAGCCAGAATATCCGCCATACCTGCGATAAAATCAGAAAAAAAATTGCTGATTCTGCATGCCGATTAACAACTGTCTGTGAAGATATCTCCAGAAAATACGGTATCCCTGTTGTGAATAAACGGATAGCCGTAACCCCCATGGCAAGTGTTGGGGCGGGCTGTAACCGTAAAGAGTTTGTTCTGCTGGCCAAGGCACTGGATCAAGCTGCCGAGGATGTGGGGGTCGATTTTTTAGGCGGCTTTTCAGCCAATGTTGAAAATGGTATGAGTACGGCTGCCCGAGAACTCATACTTGCTCTGCCAGAGGCATTATCAACAACAGCCAAGGTCTGTGGCTCTGTTAATGTGGGTTCATCAAAGTATGGCATCAACATGGATGGCCTGGCAATGCTTGGTACTACCATTAAAGAGCTTGCTGAAAAATCCGCAGATACGGGCGGCTTTGCTGCGGCCAAACTGGTTGTTTTCACTAACCAGCCTGAAGCAAACCCGTTCATGGCCGGAGCAATTCACGGTGTTGGCCAGCATGAGGTGGTTATTAATGTCGGGGTATCAGGCCCAGGTGTAGTAGCAAGAGCCTTAGAACGCAGGCTTTCCAGGGGTGATAATCCCGGGTTGCATGATCTTGCCGAAGAGATAAAACAGACGGCCTTCAGGGTAACCCGCTGCGGTGAACTTATCGGGCGTAAGGTTGCTGAACAACTGAAAATCCCTTTTGGAATTGTGGATGTTTCCCTGGCACCGACCCCAAAGGTCGGCGATTCAGTGGGAGAAATCCTGCGAATATTAGGTGTGGATGATATTGGCGCTCCCGGCTCCACGGCTATTGTGGCCCTGCTCAATGATGCGGTGAAAAAAGGCGGCACCTTTGCCAGCCAGAGCGCAGGTGGTCTGTCCGGCGCGTTTATTCCTGTTTGTGAAGACGCAGAACTTGCCCGGGCTGTAGAAAACAACACCCTGCCCCTTGAAAAGCTCGAGGCCATGACTGCAGTATGTTCTGTGGGGCTCGATATGGTTGCGGTTCCCGGTTCAGTTGATGCACTCACCTTGTCTGCAATTATGGCAGATGAGATGGCCATTGGTATGATCAACCATAAAACAACAGCTGCCCGGATAATTCCTGTGCCGGGAAAAGAAGCTGGCGAATTTGTTTCATTTGGCGGACTATTTGGTGAGTCGGCTATTCTCCCTGTTCGTAACACTGGAAAATCGAGCAGATTTGTCAAGTTTGGCGGCAGAATCCCAGCCCCTATTAACAGTTTGAAAAACTAGCAGTTATGACAATTTCAGCACTCTTTGGCTTCAGCACAGCAATGGTTGTTCTGGCATCTTCTCCTGGCCCCGGAGTTTTTGCAACTGTGTCGCTGGCACTGGCGTCAGGAACCAGGGCAACGCTTCCCCTGATTTGCGGCATTGTGCTTGGCGATATTATCTACCTGCTCTTTGCTGTATTTGGACTGTCAGTTCTTGCCCGCACCATGGGAGACTTTTTTTTTATAATCAAGCTGCTGGGGGGACTGTATCTCATCTGGATTGGTCTACAAATATGGCGCACTGAGCCAGAACATATACTCCCCAAAAAACCAGCCGCAGCCACTGGCTGGAAATCCTTTTTGAGCGGACTGGCCATTACTCTGTCAAATCCAAAGGTTATTATTTTTTATTGCGGTTTTTTACCCGGTTTTATTGACCTGTCTGCGCTAACAACAATGGAGATTTTCCTCATTGCGACACTGGTTACGACTCTTCTCTTTTCAGTGCTTTTCTCATACAGCCTGGCTGCCGGAAAAACCAGAGGATTCTTTTCCAGCCGCAGGTCAATCCAGTGCCTGAATAAAACAGCTGGTACGATTATGGCTGTCACCGGTCTGGCCATTGCCACGCGATCATAAGACATACCACCGGAACACAGAACAAAAAATACCATCGAATAGAAAACACAAAAGGTTAGCGTGAAAGGATTTTTTCAACTCATCAGCTCAACGGATTTTCTCAAGCTGTTCAAACAATTTTCTCCGATTCAAACGGAAACAATTCCCCTGAAATCTGCTCTGGGCAGAATTCCTGCAAAACCAATCATTGCCCCGGAACAGTTACCCCCGTTTTCACGTTCGACCATGGACGGATTCGCAGTTCGAGCCAGGGACACCTTTGGCTGTGGCGAGTCAGAACCAGCATTGCTTGAAATTGTTGGTGAGATTGCCATGGGTGCGCCAGGAACTGCAGTTACTCTGCGTCCCGGGCAGACCTGCAGGATATGGACAGGCGGTGAGCTGCCAACACAAGCTGACAGCGTGGTCATGGTAGAGTATTCCCGCCTGCTTGACGAGACAACAGTAGAGGTATTTAAACCAGTTGCACCGGGTGAAAATGTTATACAGGCGGGCGAGGACACCCGTCCAGGCCAGACTATTCTTCCCGGAAACACCAGGCTCAGACCCCAGGATCTCGGTGTTCTGGCCGGTCTTGGCATTACGGAACTGGAAGTGTATCGTCAGGCAGTAGTCACCATACTTTCCACCGGAGATGAGCTGGTACCACCTGATAATCAGCCAGGGCCTGGACAGATACGGGATATTAACTCAACAACCCTTGCAGCCCTGGTTACAGAAACAGGGGCAATTGCCCGACAAGGCGGTATTATTGCCGATGATCTTCCCCTAATGCTCAATACCTGCAGGCAAGCTGTTGCCCAGTCTGACATGGTATTGCTCTCAGGTGGAAGCTCTGTTGGCAAGAGGGATTTTACCCTCAAAGTGCTTGAACAACTTGACCATGCCAAACTGCTTGCCCATGGCGTTGCTATCCGCCCGGGAAAGCCCACAATACTAGCCAGGATACATAACAAGGCTGTTTTTGGCCTGCCCGGCCATGTATCTTCAGCCATGGTGGTTTTTTACCTCTTTGTTCGCCCTTTGCTGCTCCGTCTCAGTGGTCTTGAAGAACAGAACAGTCTGCTTGCAATTGAAGCGGTAACTGATCAGCAGATACCCTCTGCCATTGGCAGGGAAGAATATGTACGGGTACAACTTGATTGGAAAAGCCAGGACAAACGCCCTGTTGCCACCCCTATATACGGTAAATCCGGCATTCTCTCCCCGCTGGTTAAGGCAGATGGATTACTGGCAATATCCCGGGATTGTGAAGGCATTGACCAGGGGCAACCGGTCAGCGTGTTACTCTTTCCCGGCTCGTCTTAATTATTGTTATGTTGCGCGGGAGCAGGACCATGTAACCCGACAATGACAAAACAGTTAAAAAACAAGAACACAAACGAAAACAAACAATCACATAATTCTTACGCTGGATAAACGCCAGGGCAGATTATAACTCAGTTCATTGTGCTGAAATACTACCAGAAAAAATGAAACGAAAGATTTACCTGAATATGCAGCCTCTTGCCGAGGCGTATGCACTCTTTACAGACAAGTTTGCCAACCACACAACAGCAAGTGAAACCATACCCAGCCACGAAGCCAGTGGACGGGTGACTGCCTGTCCGGTTACAGCGCGCCTGTCTGCGCCCTCGTTTCATGCTGCCGCCATGGACGGGATTGCCGTGCAGGCTGCAACCACTTTTGGCGCCTCAGATGACTCACCTGTCAGCCTTGATATTGGCGGCAAACAAGCACTATTTATTAATACTGGTCAGCCTCTGCCGGATAGCTATGACGCGGTCATTATGATCGAGCATATCCTGCTTGCAGAAGACCAGCAAACAGGGATTATCCGCGCACCTGTTTATCCGTGGCAAAATGTCCGCAAGGTTGGCGAGGATATCGTTGCCACAGAGTTATTATTTCCTTCAAACCATTTGATTACTCCACCCGATGTAGCGGCCCTGCTCACTGCAGGCTGCCCTGATGTCAAAGTTCGGAAAAAGCCACAAATCACAATCATTCCAACCGGATCAGAGCTGGTCGATATCCGAACCACAGCAATCGTGCCACCGGGCAGAACCATTGAATCTAATTCAGCTGTGCTTGCCGCACTTGCCGTCAATGCCGGTGCTGAGGTAACAGTAACCCCCATTATTGCCGATGCTGACGACACCCTTACAACCAACGTGATGGACGCTGTCCGTTCTGATGCCGATGTTGTGGTCATCAATGCCGGTTCGTCGGCAGGAAGTGCTGATTATACAGTGAAAATCATTGAAAAACTGGGAGAGGTATTGGTCCACGGGGTGACCATTATGCCGGGAAAACCGACAATTCTTGGCATGATTGATAACAAGCCGGTCATTGGCAGTCCCGGCTATCCGGTTTCTGCAATTATCTCCTTTGAACAGTTTGTGGTGCCATTACTGGAGGCGATGCAGGGATTAAGCACTACCCAACCCGCCATTGCCAGGGCGATTCTCGCCCGGGATATTCCGTCCAGAGGCGGGATCGAAGAATTCAGGCGGATGATTACCGGAAAAATCGGCAGCAATCTGGTAACTCTCCCCTTAAAAAAAGGCGCAGGAGCTATCACCACCCTCACCCGGGCCAATTCCATCCTCCGGATAGCCGCATCATCGGAGGGCGAAACCCGTGGCAGCAAGGTAAACCTTGAGTTGCTGCGGCCACAATCCCAGATAGAAAACACCCTGCTCTGTACAGGAAGCCATGATTTGTGCCTGGATATTCTCCATGATTTACTCAAGAAAAACAGCCCATACACCCTGGCATCAACCCATGTCGGTTCCCTGGGAGGCATCCTGGCCGTTCGAGATACCATGACCCACATTGCTGGATCGCATCTTCTCGACCCGGCCTCAGGCGAATATAACACGCCCTATATTACACGATACCTCCAGCAAAAAAACATTGCCCTTATTACTCTGGTTCACCGTGAACAGGGGTTTATCGTGCTTCCGGGCAATCCTGAAAACATCCAGACAATTTCTGATCTCGCCAGAGAAGACATCTGTTTTATCAACCGCCAGTCCGGTTCTGGAACCCGGGTTCTGCTTGATAACGAATTGGACAAAGCCGGTCTTGATCCTGACGATATTTCGGGTTACGACCAGGAGGAATACACCCATATGGCCGTTGCCGTGGCTGTACTTTCTGGTAAAGTCAGCACCGGGCTTGGTATTCGGGCTGCAGCAAATGCCCTGAACCTTGATTTTGTTCCTCTTACCGAGGAAAGGTATGATTTGATTATTCCGGCTGAATATCTGGAACTTGCCTCCATACAAACAGTTTTATCCCTGATTACCTCATCGCAATTTTCCAAAGCTGTTGCAGAAAAAGGCGGTTACTCAACCAGGGAAACAGGCATTCGTGTACTGTAACCGCGACACAACTACACAATCTCACAAACAAAGACAGCAGTCACTGCCCTTGACAGCACTACAGGAAAAATAAACAGGATGAAAAAAGCACTTATCACAGGAATCACCGGCCAGGACGGCGCCTACCTTGCTGAACTGCTGCTCAGGAAAGGATACGAGGTCCATGGCGTAAAACGCCGATCCTCCCTGTTTAACACAGCCCGTATCGACCATCTCTATCAGGATCCGCATGAAGAGAATAAACGCTTTTTTCTCCACCATGGCGACCTGACCGATTCGTCAAGCCTGATCCATATTATTGAAAAAGTACAGCCCGATGAGTTATACAATCTTGCAGCACAATCCCATGTTGCTGTTTCTTTTGAAGAACCTGAATACACAGCAAACTCAGACGCCCTTGGCACACTGCGTCTGCTTGAGGCCATTCGCATTCTTGGCCTGACCCGAAAAACAAAATTTTACCAGGCCTCAACCTCTGAGCTTTTTGGTCAAGTGCAGGAGTCGCCCCAACACGAAAAAACGCCTTTTTATCCCAGGTCTCCTTATGCTGTTGCTAAATTATATTCCTACTGGATAGTGGTCAATTACCGGGAAGCCTACGATATGTTTGCCTGCAACGGCATTCTGTTTAACCACGAATCCCCAAGGCGGGGCGAAACCTTTGTAACCCGAAAAATCACCAGAGCGCTGGCACGCATTGTCCTTGGCCTTCAGGAAAGTCTCTACTTAGGTAATCTTGATGCCAGAAGGGACTGGGGACATGCACGGGATTGCGTAGAAATGCAGTGGCTCATGCTCCAGCAGGACACGCCGGATGATTTTGTCATAGCAACCGGAGAAGATCATTCTGTCCGTGATTTTGTCAATGCCTCGGCCAGGGAACTTGGTCTGTCGCTTTACTGGGAAGGCACTGGCAAGAATGAGTGTGCCAGAATAGAGGCAATAGATACAACACAAACCAGAGAGCTTGAACTTGCCGACCCTTTGCCGGTGCGCCCTGGAGACATCATTGTTCGGGTTGATCCCAATTATTTCAGGCCAACGGAAGTACACCAGTTATGCGGTAATTCTACAAAAGCAGAAAAAATTCTTGGCTGGAAGCCGGTAACAACTTTTGCTGAACTGGTGGCAGAAATGACAGCATCTGACCTTGATGAGGCCAAAAGAGATGAACTCTGCCGGGTAAAGGGATATACTGTTTTTCATCATAATGAGTAGCACACTGGGGGTAAACCAGCATGACTGGCTCATAATCGCCACTCACGACAAAGCATGAAATTCGATAACTGCTCCGGGGCATGTGCACAGCGGCCCGCTACTTTCAGATAACCATTGCAGATGCTCACACCATTATCCCGTATATATATAGCCGGCCATAACGGCATGGCAGGCTCTGCCCTTGTCCGGCTCTTTACCCGACAGGGATTTACCCATATTATCAAAAGATCGCACGACCAGCTTGATTTGACCTGCCAGCAACAGGTTCGGGATTTTTTTTCAAAAGAACAGATTGATTTTGTCATACTCGCCGCAGCAAAAGTCGGCGGTATCCATGCCAACAACAGCTATCCAGCAGACTTTATTGCCACCAACCTCCAAATTGAATGCAATGTTATCCTTGAGGCACACCGGGCAAACATTCAACATCTCCTCTTTCTGGGCAGTTCCTGTATTTATCCGCGCCATTCTCCCCAGCCGATTAAGGAAGAATACCTGCTTACCGGTGCCCTTGAACCAACCAATAAGCCCTATGCCGTGGCCAAGATTGCCGGGATCACCCTGTGCGAATCATTAAACCGGCAATATGGCAGACAGTATTTATCTGTTATGCCGACCAACCTTTACGGCCCGGGAGACACTTTCCATCTGGAACATTGCCATGTAATTCCGGCCATGCTGCGTAAATATCATTTGGCAAAGATGGCTGCAAGGGGTGACTATGCCGCAATAAAGGCAGATGAAGAGACATTTGGGGAAATCCCTGAAAATGTTGCCAGAGACATTGGCCTGATGCCTGACAGAACGGCATTACAAAAAAACCACCCGCCAAAGGTGGTGCTCTGGGGATCAGGTACACCCTTTCGCGAATTTCTCCATGTGGATGATATGGCCGCAGCCTGCATCCACATATTGAGCAAACAACTTGATCCTCAACTCCCTCTCATAAATATTGGCACAGGACAGGATCAGACCATCAGGAAAATCGCAGAACACATAGCATCTGTTGTCGGTTTTACCGGAGAAACCCACTTTGACCTGAAGTATCCCGACGGCACCCCCAGAAAGCTGCTCGATACCTCACTGATAACCAGTTTAGGCTGGAAGCCGACAATACAACTGTCAAAAGGACTCAAAAGCACCTATACATGGTACCTGAGCAAGATAGAGCAACAATACTGTCAAGGCATTTAAGAGAAAAACAGCACTGAAAAACGGTTTGTCATCTGTCAGGTCAAGGGGCAAGAGGAATAATCTTCTCCTTTGTTTCAATCAACGCGTATTTCTTTAATATCAGGGCATGCTTCAAATATTTTCTTAAAGAACATCACACACGAATCATTGCGGTTCATCTGTTCTTTGCCTAAAATTTTTTCCATCAATGATCGCTGCTTATCGATCTGGAATACCCATTCAAGATCACCTGTTGAACATGTGGGGACAGGATAATGCACAGAGGCTCCGAGTAAATATTTTCTTCCCTGCCACTCAAGATAACTATACCACCCCCAGTCTTCAGCATCTGGTGCAGTCATATCCACCTGATCTTTCAGTTTTTCACCTAACCAGTCCAACAGAGAATGGCCGTAAACAGAATTTATCGGATTCTCTCTTTCCCTGGAAACATCAAATTTTGAAGTTTTAAAGAAAATTGCACAGCACATGAGCTTGTAAAACCAAATCAGGGTTATCCAGTCTGCTGCAAAATCCAGTCTACAGCTGCGTTCAGATCGGTAGCTATGTACCTGGGCTGGATTTTCTGGGTAGGGCCTGTGTACAGTTGATCACCGCGGCCATAGCCGGTCAGAACAAGAATTGATTGTGCGCCGACAGCGGCGCCGCATTTGATATCAGACCAGCGGTCTCCCACCATGAAGGAGTGGCTCAGATCAAGCTGTAGTTCTGCTGCGGCCTGTTCGAGCAGACCGGTTCCGGGTTTTCGACAGTCGCATTGTACCCGAAATTTTTCTTGTTTGGCCTCAGGATGATGGGGGCAGACATAGAGACCATCAAGATGGGCATTGTCTGCGGCCAGCTCACTGATCATTTTGCGATGCACTTCCTCAAGAAGTGTTTCCGGGAAATAGCCACGGGCAAGCCCGGACTGATTGGTAACCACAACCACGGCAATATTCTGCCTGTTCAGCCTTGCAATGGCTTTACCTACTCCTGGCAGCAAAATAAAACGGCTTATATGATTAATATAGCCCATTTGTTCATTAATGGTGCCGTCCCGATCAAGAAATACAGCTGCCTTTTTTGTCATTTATTTTTATTTTTTTCTTCTTTTATTTTTCCAAAAAAGCAAGGGCTGCAGCGGCAACCTCGCTCACATCAATTTCTTCCATGCACTTAAAATGTTGTTCAGGACAATGGGTCTGCATACACGGGCTGCAGTCCAGCGGTTTACGAATAATGGTTGCCTGATCACTGTATGGCCCGGTGGCAATATGATCTGTTGAGCCAAAAACAGCAACAAGTGGTGTGTCCAGGGCAGCAGCCACATGCATCAAACCGGAATCATTAGTAATAAAAACATTACATTGATCAATAAAGGCCAGAGCCTCACCAAGGCTTGTTTTTCCGGTAAGGTCAAGCACGCAATCACCGGCAAGAGCAGAAATTTCAGCAGCTGCCTGTTGATCATCCCTGGTGCCAAAGACAAGGAGTAATCCTCCGGTTTTCCTGGCAAGCTCCCTGGCCAGTCGGCCATATTTCCGGGCAGGCCAGCGTTTGGCCGGGCCATAGGCGGCACCGGGGTTCAGACCTATGATGGGCCGCTTTCCAGCGCCAGCAGCATGGCCAAGCTGCTCTTTGACCGAGGCCACAGCTTTTGGCTCAAGAAAGAGTTCAAGCTGGTCAGGGCCTGGCAACATGCCCAACCCCTGCATCATCTCCTGATAATAATGCACCTGATGCCTGGAACCAATATCAGGATGTTTTTTGACCCGGTGGGTAAGCAGTATTCCCCGGCCATCAGTGGTATACCCTCCCCGTACCGGAATACGGGCAAGAAAGCTGATCAGGGCGGCTTCAAACGCATTTTGCAGTAAAACCGCCATATCAAAACGCTCTTGGTATAACTCTGCTGCCAATTTGAATTTTCCAGCCAGTCCCCGGTGTTTGCCATGTTTATCATAGATAAAAATATCATCCACATGGGGGCAGGCAGCAAACACGTCTGCAACCCAGGGTAGTGCCAGCAAGGTGATATGGGATTGGGGAAAATTCTGCCGCAATGTCCGCACCGCCGGGGTGGTCATGATGGCATCGCCAATCCAGTTTGTGGAACGGATAAGAATTTTTTCAGGATTTTCAGGTAAGTGCTTCATACAGGTTCAAGGTATGCACAGTTAACATTTACAGACCGGCAATAGAGGTTATTTCTGCTCAGCCAACAGTCTATTCAGATTTTCCAGGGCAAAACTGATGGTGGTATCCTGCCCCAGGGCGATCTGATAGTTTTCAATTGCTTCGGCTGTTTTCCCCAGCCGCTCAAGATTAATGGCCAGATTGGCATAATCAATGGCAGAAGCAGGATTGAGCGTCACAGCCTCGGTAAAATGGTGTGCAGCATTGGCATAATCATCTTTTTTAAAATAACAGACACCGAGGATATTATGGATGTCCGGCCGTTTGGCATCGGCGGCAAGTCCCTTTTCAAGGACTGCTATTGCCTCGTCATAGCGGGCTAGATCGCGTAGACAACTGCCCTGATACGAACAGACATAGGGAAGGTCTTCTCCACGGGGAGAGAGTTTAAGGCTCTTTTCAAAGCAGCAGAGAGCTGCTTCTATCTTCCCCTGGTCGTAAAAATTGCGCCCCCGGTAAAACTCAAGGTAATAGGCATCAGGGAGTTTCTGCTCCATTTGGGATAATTTTTCATCCAGCTCAGCCCCATTGAGCAGTTCAGCAGCAAGTTTTGCGGCGAATAATGGCGCATCGCCTGAATCAGCACGCTCCCGGAAATGAGCACCCGGGATAATCGTGTATGCCGCAGGTATCTGCAGATCAGGATGTCGTGTATCAATGGCCAGGACTTCCATACCGTTTTTTTCCAGCGCCTGCACACAGTTTTTCAGTTCCTGCAACATATCCTCATCACAGAGATCAGCTATCTGCTGAATGGCAATGGTCTCTGCAGGATTGACAACATAGTCAAGCTCAGATAAGGTCTGAGGCTTGGGCAGCCCGGATGCCACATAGTTTGACCCTGTTTCAAAATCTCCGGCAAGCTGAGCCACTTCAGTCAAGGCCCGGATAAGTGCTT
>RKSL01000222.1 GCA_008633435.1 Candidatus Desulfobulbus rimicarensis
AGCGCAAGTTCTGTAGCAGCGACAGCAGTGCCACGGTCATTATGAGCGTGCAGACTGATAACAGCGCAATCACGGTTCTTCATGTGACGAATAAACCACTCAATCTGATCGGCATACACATTGGGCGTGGTCATTTCGACCGTGCCTGGAAGGTTTATAATTACAGGTCGTTCCGGTGTCGGCTCCCAGACATCCATGACTGCTTCACAAATTTCAAGGGCAAAATCGAGTTCAGTTCCTGTGAAGCTTTCCGGTGAATACTCGTAAAAAATATCCCCGTCAAAACGCTTTGCCTCTTCATGGATTATTTGGGCGCCGTGTACGCCCAGGGCAATAATCTCTTTTCTGTCCATTTTAAAGACCACCTCACGCTGCAGGGTAGAGGTTGAATTATAAAGATGAACAATTCCCCTGGCAGCACCTTTAAATGCAGCAAATGTCTTGCGAATAAGCGATTCTTTTGCCTGGGTCAATGCCTGAATGGTCACATCTTCAGGGATCAATCCCTGTTCAATGAGCACACGGGTAAACTCAAATTCAACCTTGGACGCCGAAGGAAATCCGACTTCAATATCCTTAAACCCGATATCCGTAAGCAGGTTGAACATTTCAAGTTTCTGGTCAAGATTCATGGGTTGAATAAGTGCCTGGTTGCCATCACGTAGATCAACTGAACACCACCTGGGGGCATGATCTATGGTTTTATCTGGCCAGGTACGGTCGTGCAACGGCACTGGCGGGTATGGTCGATATTTTTGAATCTTTTCTGCCTGCATTATTTGTTCCTCATTATCTTGATACTATCATAAACACTTTTGCCAGTGATACATACCGTAAAGCAAAAAAAAAGCCACGGTTCACATGGTGAACCGTGGCTTAAGGTTTTTTGTTTTTTATCCGTACATTCCTCAGGACAAACGTTTCTCCCTCGCCACAGTCACGCTGTGCAGTTCAAGTAGTAGAGCAAGGCTCAGGAGAAATTTGTCAAATGTCTTCATACGAATTGTTTTTTTACTTTTTATTCTTTTTATTTTTTTAAGATATTATTTTTTCTTTCAGAAATATATTAAATCCCGGTGGTAATTTGTCAAGAACTATTTACCCGCCCCCTGCTTCTTAATTTCATTGACAAGCAGGGTACAGCTCGATAAGACAATACATACTTACTGGCCAGACGTTCTCTATCTGTTCTTTTTTCTCATAAACAAGCATGGCTGGAACATACTCGTCAGCCACAAAAAGCTCTGAAAGTCGGTCACTGCGGCGTGGCATGTGCGTAAATGCTGTGACTTTCAGATCAAAAACAAGGTACAAAACCACAATTATGGCAATCATTAATTTACGGACAATGGCAATTAATCAATCAGGAGTTATTGCTTCTGTCAAAGTCGGGGGCGAGCTGGGGCGACGAATCCGTGAAATGGGACTGGTGCCGGGAACGGAAATAACCATCAAGCAACGCGCCCCCTTAAACGACCCCGTAGCTCTCAGGATCATGGGTGGCACACTGACTTTGCGAAATAACGAAGCTGATTTTATCCAGGTCAGGGTTAATGAGTAACTCTTTTTAGAAAAAATATTCCCACACACTGTTCGCTGTGAACGACTTATCTCACTCTCCTTTTTTTGCAACTCTTCAAGACACCTTTGGGTTTTCCTCATTCAGGGAAAATCAGCTGGAAATTATTGCAGCCATCCATGCAAAAAAAGATGTTTTTGCTGTCATGCCCACAGGTGGTGGGAAATCGCTGTGCTACCAGCTCCCTGCTCTGCTGATGGAAGGCACCTGCCTGGTCATATCTCCGCTTATATCCTTGATGAAAGATCAGGTCGACAATGCCCGGTCCCTCGGTATTGCTGCTGCATTTATCAACTCTTCTCAAACCCGGGAACATCAGCAGGAAATCATGGCAGCCCATGCTGATGGAAAGCTTGATTTACTCTATCTTGCGCCAGAACGATTTGCGATGGGTTCTTTTTCCGGACAACTTCAACAGGGAAAAATATCGTTTGTTGCCGTAGATGAGGCCCATTGTATATCAGAATGGGGTCATGATTTTCGTCCGGATTACCTCCAGCTTGCCCGTCTCCAGGACTATCTCCCCGGGATCACCATTTCCGCCTTTACCGCAACTGCAACAGAACAGGTGGCAACAGATATTGTGGCTCGACTCAAGCTGGATAATCCTTTGAGTATCCGGGCCTCATTTAACCGTCCGAACCTCAACTATACCGTGTGCATGCGCCATAACACCGGGCAACAAATCATCCGGGAAATACAGAGCCATCCAAATCAACCCGGTATTGTTTACCGTCTCAGCCGAAACGATGTCGAGCGAACAACTGAGGTGCTAAAACGCAACTCCATCTCAGCCCTTCCTTATCATGCCGGTCTTAACAGTCAGCAGCGTAACCATAATCAGGAAGCATTTAACCGTGATGAAGTGCAGGTAATTGTGGCAACAGTTGCCTTTGGTATGGGTATTGATAAATCCAATGTACGCTTTGTTATTCACGGCGATCTGCCCAAAAACATGGAAGGGTATTATCAGGAAACCGGCCGGGCCGGGCGGGATGGGGAGCCAGCAGATTGCCTTCTTTTGTACAATCGTGGTGATATGATGCGGTTGGGGCATTTTTTAGATCAGCTCCATGATGAAAAAGAGCGTGAAATAGGCTGGCAAAAACTCACGCAGATGGCAGATTATGCTGAACAACCAGTTTGCAGAAGAAAACAGTTGCTCAACTATTTTGACGAAGACCTTGCCCAGGACAACTGTGGAGGTTGTGATATCTGCCTGCAAGGGGTTGAAGAGCTTGAAGCCACCACCCAGGCACAGATGCTTATGTCGGCCATACATCGTACCGGGCAGAGGTTTGGAGCCGGTCATATTATTGACATTGTTCTAGGCGCCAGAACAAAACGCCTCCTCCAGTTTGGCCATGATAAACTGCCCACCCACGGGGTTGGCAAAAAATACAAAAAAATCTTTTGGCGACAACTGACCGACTCCATGCTACGTGATACTCTGTTACACGCTGATGGAGGTAAATTCCCAGTGCTGCACATTACAGAAAAAGGTGAAGATGTTCTCTTCGGCCGCACCGGATACACCCTGCAGATGGTACGGGAAATCATTGAACAATCACAAGGGCAAACGCAACCTGTGCAAACGGTTCACCATGAACTCTTTGAAAATCTACGGGAATTAAGAAAAAAACTGGCCATGGAACAGGATGTCCCCCCCTATGTGATTTTTTCAGACAAATCACTGCACGATATGTGTAACCGACTGCCATCGACTCCAGACGAGATGCTGGCAGTCCATGGTGTAGGCAAGGCAAAGCTTACGGGGTTTGGTACAGATTTTCTCAAAGAAATAGGTTCATGGCTGGCAGCGCACCCTGATGTTCAGCCACCGCACCCATGCACACAACCTGTTATCGCTGCTGGACGGCAACGTCCACCCAGCGAAACAATATCTGCCAGTGCTGCCCTGGCCAAACAGGGGTTTTCCCTTGAAGACATCGCAAAAAAACGCCAACTCAAGCCATCCACCATTGCCAATCACCTGGCTCAATGGATGGAATACGGGAACCGGCTTGATATTGACCGGCTGGTGGATCAGGAGACAATTACACTCTTAAAAGAACAATTTAAGCACCATGATCCATCATTTCTCAAGCCAATTATTGACGCCCTTGATGGCCGGGCAGACTATGATGAGGCAAAAATTGTCCGCGCTTTTTTACAACAGAGCAGTGCCAATACCGATCAGTGATCCTTGCCTCTGCGTGTCAATGATGGTTACAGAAACAATCAGCGACGAATATATCCCCAGCTTTTTAAGCGATTAAAGGCGTATTTGGCATGCGGCCCCTTGCGAACCTTGCGCAAATAGCCTGCATAGAGGTTTGCAGCTTCTTTTCTGCGTCCCATTTGTTCAAGACTTAATCCCTTGTAATACTGGACTTCAGGATTGCCTGGCAAAATGGCATCATAGCGGTTGAGTTGCTCTATGGCCTTGTCGTAGCGGTGAAGTTTGATATCCGCAAAACCGGCAACCAGATGTCCCTGTGCCTCAGCCGGATAGACATGAATAGCTTTTTGTGCATAGCGGACAGCCTTGCCTGGACGTTTCTGGCTCAGTTGGTATTTTCCCATCATCACCAGAGCTGCATAGTCATTGGGCGCAATGTGCAGGGCTTTGGTAAAAGCCTGTTCAGCGTCATGAAATTTCTTTTTTGCCATGGCAGAGGAGCCATCCTGAAGAGCAGTAATAGCGCCTTTAATGCGTCTCAGCTTTGCAGTATTATCCATAAACCTTTCCCGGTTATAGGCATTATTACGCATCTGAGCGTACTGCCCGTTTGCGGCCTGCTCAGCAAAGCGTAAACGCTCTGCGCTCATGGGATGAGTCGCAAAGAGCAGTTGCACTGAATTCGCCCTGCCCTTATTAAGTTTCTGAAGAATCTGCATCAATCCGACCATGCCCAGCGGGGTATATCCAGCCCGGGTCATATATTCAACCCCAAGAGCATCTGCCTCACGTTCGTTATCACGGCTGTACCTGGCCAGCAAGGCCCCGGCACCCATACCACCAAGATTCTGAATCAATCCTGCTGCATTGCCGTAACCGGCAGCGTTTGTGGCAATGGTGGCCCCGGCAAGAAGTATCTGGGCAAGAGTTCCTTTGCCTGCCTGTTCTGCTGCATGACGGGCGCAGACATGCCCGGTTTCATGGCCAAGCAAAGCGGCCAGTTCAGCCTCGTTATGCAATTTAAGCAAAATCCCTCTTGTGGCGGCAATAGACCCACCAGGAAAAGCATAGGCATTAACATAGGCTGCGTTGACAACCCGGTAACTGAACGGCATATCAGGCCGGTGCGATCGGGTGGCAAGCTCCATTCCCACCCGATTGACGTAGGCATTTAAGCCCGTGTCTGAAGATTTTCCATAGTCACTGGAGAACTGGTAGGGAGAACGCTGTTGATCCATGGCGATTTCGTTTTCGCGCGACATGCCCACAAATGAGTTTTTTCCTGTTACCGGATCAACAGCACAGCTTGACAACAACGGCAATGCGCTGAGAGTAATACCGTAACCTGCTGCAGACTTCAGCAGTGTTCTCCGTGAAAAAAACAGTGTTTTTTCTGCCATATCTATCACCTTAATCCTGACAATATTCCCTGATAAACCAGCATGGCTGAACCATATTCGCCAGCCACAAAAAACCATGAAAGTCGGTCACTGCGGCGTGGTAACTTTAGCATTATCCGTTTGGATTATTGTGTCATGTCCAATGGTTTCGAATTTCGATATTCGTCTTTCGGATTTACTCTTCCAGCTGCTGCAAATTTCGGATAAAGTTTCCCACAGATTCAGTGCCTTCCCGATCAACAAGTTTGATGGTTGCCGTACCGATAACGGCCATATCTGCCTTGCCTTCAAGCATGGCCACATCCTTTCTGTTGCCAATGCCAAAACCAACAGCCAAAGGCAGATCAGTGGCCTGACGACAGCGGGTAAGATAGCGACTCAGACCTGCATCCATTTCTGTATGCTCTCCCGTTACACCACGACGGGCCACGCAGTAAATAAATCCGCTGCCCTGCGCAGCCACTTCTTTCATGCGTTCATCAGTAGAGGTTGGGGTGAAAAACATAATTGCCGCCATGTTGCTTACTGCCGAAAGGCGCAGATACTCTTCCCCTTCCTCCGGGGGGAGATCCGGCACTATAAACCCTTTCATACCAACTGCTGCAGCATCTCTTATAAAATCTTCAAGACCGTAGCGATAGACAATGTTGTAGTAGGTCATAAAAAGAAAATTCACGGCAGGAAATTCTTTGACCATCTCTGCAGCAAACTCAAAACAGTCCTGCACCCGAATCCCTGATGCCAGCGCTTGTTGATTGGCCTTTAAAATAACCGGGCCATCAGCCATGGGTTCAGAAAAGGGAATCTGCAATTCGATACAGTCCACCCCATTCTCAGCCATCTGGGCAATGACCTCTCGATTGGTTGCAAACGAGGGATAACCAAGTACCAGATGGGTCATCAGCAAAATGGGTTTCTGCTTAAGCCGATTCTGGAGATCTTCCTGTAAATTCATATCAGCACACCATAGAGAAAAATAAAATTAAGTTAAAAAAAATCAAAAAAGATTATTCGGCATATTGCTTTGCCCGATCAATAATAAATTCTTTCCAGGAAGGATCATCAAAGGCATGGGCAATGGTGAAAATATCCTTGTCACCCCGACCGGACATATTAATAATTATGGCCTGATCAGGTCGCATTTTCGGAGCTTCTTTAATGGCCTGAACAAAGGCATGAGAAGATTCAAGAGCCGGGATAATACCTTCGGTTCGCATGGTCAGCGTGAGTGCCTCCAGAACCTCTTTATCAGTTGCCGCCTCAAACCTGACGCGGCCTGTTTCACCAAGATCAGCAAGAATTGGAGAAACCCCAACATAATCCAGCCCGGCTGCAATGGAATGAGTATCAAGCATCTGGCCGTCATCATCCTGCAAAAACATGGTTTTATAGCCCTGAGCTATACCTGGAGCTGCGCGGTCACCCACCATCCGGGAAGCATGTTCAGTGGTTTCAAGCCCCTTGCCCCCGGCTTCAACCCCGACAAGTTCGACCTCGGCCTCATCAAGAAATCCCTGAAAAATCCCCATTGCGTTTGAACCGCCACCTACGCAGGCATATACCCGGTCTGGCATTTGCCCATGTTGAGCAACAATCTGCTTTCTGGCTTCAATACCGATAATTGACTGAAACCAAGCCACCATTTCAGGAAAAGGATGTGGCCCACAGACCGTGCCCAGCACATAATGGGTATCATCCATACGGGTTACCCAGTCGCGAAACGCTTCGTTGATAGCATCTTTCAGCGTTTTAGAGCCATCGGTCACAGGAACAACTGTTGCACCGAGTTTTTCCATCCAGAACACATTAGGTCGCTGGCGGGCAACATCTTCCTCGCCCATGTAAATGGTACAATCAAACCCGAAACGGGCAGCCATGGTTGCTGTTGCCACCCCGTGTTGCCCTGCACCGGTTTCAGCGATAACCCGTTTTTTGCCCATGCGCTTCACCAACAGCCCCTGCCCCATCACATTGTTGGCTTTATGGGCTCCAGTGTGGTTCAGATCTTCACGCTTTATATAAATGCGGGCACCTCCCAGACGGTTGGATAAATTTTCAGCAAAGGTAAGTGGTGTCGGCCTGCAGGAGTAGTTTTCCATAAGATCAACATATTCCTGCCAAAAATCCTTATCCGCTCTGGCCTGTTCGTAGGCGACATTTAAATCTGTAAAGGTTTGATAGAGCACTTCAGGGATGAATGCTCCGCCCCACTGGCCAAAATATCCTTTTTTCATTGTGGTATCCAACAGTTATAGAAAAATAGTAGAATGGTAAACACAAACGCTTAAATAAAAATTTATAAAAAATCAGGGATGTTCGCACGACAGGCAACGGCGAAATCTTCAGGAAAATGCCCGCATATATATCGCTGCTGTGCCTCTGAAAAAGCCCCCATGGACCAGGGCAGTTTAGGCAAAAACGAATAGAGCAGTCGTTGGGAAGTATTCAGCCCCAATCGTTTTGAAAACTCAATTGAAGTGACCATTTTTGCACCCAGTGCTGCGTAAATCCGTTGAGCAACAAGAATACCTGAATCTACCGATTTTCGTACCCCGGTGTCAGCCTCAAGCACATTGCCCACCGGGCCGTCATGTTGATCTGCAATCACCATCAGCTGCAACTCCCATTGAGAAACCTGCGCCTTGGGAACAAAGAGCATAATATTGGCATCAGTGAACACGACAAGATCATGGCCGTAAGCATCATCACGACCGTCAACGCGCTGGTTATTGCGGATGCAGCGGATATAATCATCAAAAAAATCAGAATCATATTCGTTTTTGTATTGGTCAACAACCTCAGCAACCTGATCACCGCAACTGTAACTCATGGTCGAACTGCCGTCCAGCAGTTCGACATGCTCAGGTACCATGGCAAACTGCTGATGAATCATCTGATGTGAGGCATGGAGCCTATAGCCTGACCCGGAAAAATCATAGCCAAAATTCCAGCCCCATAATGTTGCCGGATGTCCTGGATAATTCTTTATTTTTTCTATAACCTGCAATCGTATTTCTTCCAGTTCGTTTTCTGAAAACCTGCGCTTGCTGCCCTTAACAGGTATATCGAGTTTTGCGGCCATGGTCACAACCATGCGCTGATAATAGAGATGGCGCAGCCCATGCATATCTTCAATTGAAAGCTCTGAAGTTCTGTACCGTACTGCGTCATGGGCCATGTTGGCTGCAAAATGCCCCCAGGGGATATACGAATTACGACGTAAATATTCAAAAACATGGGTTTTGCCCTGCTGCCAGTCACCAACTATTTCACTTCCTCCCTGCACACCGGGACGCAGCACCATAACTTCTTTATATATATCTGGCAGATACGGATTATTGGCTAGGGTTTCAAACAGTTCAAAATCGTCAATATCTGCGCGTACCCCTGTTTTTTGCTGTACATAACAAAGCCCGGTGGGATTCCCCCGTTGATCAAACTCCATACGGCAACATTTTTGGGCAAGAACAACCAATTCGTCCGGATCGGTTGCATTGGCTGCAAAATCATAAAGTAATGGCCGGGGTAAACTGACAAGAATGCGGTCAATATCCTGTGTATCCACCACACCGGCAAGGGCTTCCTGCAAAGAACAATGGGGCTGGGGGGGAATGGCTATGGCATGAGGATCTTTTACTCTGGCCTCTGCCCACCCGGAATCAATAAAGGTTGATCCCCGAAAGAAGAATGGATTGGCTATTTCATAAATTGGCCTTGCATGGGTTTCTGAAATATCACCAGCCGGGAAATTGGCACTATTATTGTGAACAGAGCCGTCTTCAAACGTTCCAA
>RKSL01000223.1 GCA_008633435.1 Candidatus Desulfobulbus rimicarensis
AGAGAGAGATGTAGAAAGATAGAAAGAGAGAAAAAGAGAGAGACAGAGAGAAAGAGAGAAAGGGAGCGAGAAAGAGATGGACACGGCGAGCGAAATGAAATCCAAACAGAAAGGGAGTGTTGTAGATTTAAGGTGCAGAGAATGGAATACTGGTAGGAATAAAATAGAATAAAAGCCTCATACGCGAGATGGTTTTCTGTATAAAAATTAGTTAACCAGGCATCCTGATCAGGATCTTCACCCATGGTTATTTTTTGTGTATCATCCATTTTTTCAATACAATATACAAGAGGTCAGGTTAAGTCAGGAATAATCATCGTAATGCAATGATAATTTCTGAAACAATTTCAGAGATATTTTTATTTTCGACCACAATTTCAATATCTGCAGCCTGCCGATACAGGGGAAGGCGTTCATTAAAAAGTTTACGGGCAGCTTTCATATTTTTGAGTAATGGACGTTTTTTAATTTTCTTTTTGGCATTGGGATGCGCCTTCATGGCATCAAGAATAGATTCCACCGGAGAATGAAGATAAATAACCCTGCCCAGCCGATGTAAATTTTTGACCTTAAAAAACCCGCCACCTGTGGATACAACGGTTCCTGTTACATGATATTCCAGCCATTGCGCGGTAGTATATTCCAGTTGTCTGAAATATGGCTCACCATGGTCGGCAAAAATGGTACGGATTTTCATTTTGGCCATGGATTCAATCAGATCATCTGTATCCACGGCAAACCGACCTGTACGGGCAGCAAGCTCACGGGCAGTTCTCCCCTTGCCAACCCCCATAAACCCAATCAAAATAATATTTTTCTGCATGATCCTCCTAAATATTAAGATTTTATCTCTTCAATATCATTAGTCTTTCGCATAACAATAAGTTTATCCCCCTTTTCCAGGATATACTCGGCATCAGGAAGCACGCCACCCCGATCATCCTCTTTTCGACGGATAGAAATAACCATGACATTTTTCTTATGCGGTAAATTCAATTCACGCAATGTTTTACCAGCCCATTTATCCACAGTAAGCTCTTGAAATGAAAGCTCTGTATCAAAAGCCGCATATTGCAGAAATCCGGGAATCGCCACTTTAGAGGCGAGCTGAACTGCGGCAAGCTGCTCCGGAATAATGACCGTATCAACACCCAGCTTATATAAAAGCCGCTGATGATCAGGACTGACCGCCTTAACCCAGACCTGTTCAACCTCAAGCTCTTTAAGATACATACTTATCATGGTTGATGCGGCAATGGAGTCGCCCACACTGACCAGAACATACGACATGTGGCGCAGTCCCAGTTGTTCAAGTGCTTCAATTTTATTGGCATCAGCCCGGTAGACCTTGGTCAGTACATCCTTGGCCTGCTGTACTTTCGATGCATGACTGTCAATGCCGATAACGGGAAACCCCAGTTCAGCAAGGGTTTTTGCAAAATAATAGCCAAATTTTCCCAGACCAATCACAGCTATTTCCTGTTTCATCTCACACCTGTCTCGCTAAAATCGATTTTTCCATAAAATTTCCATTCTTCTCCAGAATAGTACGCTGAAGAAATCCAGTTCATTCAGTGAATTTTGCCGCATGCCTGCTGGTTCAGGAAGACCCGATAATGCCTGGTCAAAAAGATGAGGCCATTGAAATTTCAGCCAATGAGCAGATCCCCTTCTGGTCGGGCAATGAGTTCTTCTGTATTATATTCCTGTACAACGGCCAGAAAGATCAATGGTCCAAGTCGGCCGATAAACATAAGTATCATTATAATACACTTTCCAGCCGTACTTAAACTCGATGTCAGCCCTGTTGACAAACCGGCTGTGCCAAGAGCAGAAGTCACTTCAAAGCCAATTTCAAGGAGCAGGCCACGGCTTCCCTCGTGGGGAATATCTCCTCCCTCTGTTATGTGTAACAACAACACAGCCATGACAACCAGCAAAAGAGTATAGAGGGTAAGAGCAAGGGCACGATTTACCGTCTCCCTTGAGGCAGCAATATTGCCAATGACAGCCTGTTTTCGACCAAGGAGATGGGCGCGATAAAAAGCCACCATGACCCGTAATGTTGTCACCTTAACCCCACCTGCAGTTGAACCGGGCGCTCCTCCAACCAGCATTAAAAACATCATAAACAGCAAGGAGACATTGGTCATCTGATTAATCTCAACACTGTTAAATCCTGCGGTGCGGCAGGTAACAGATTGAAACAGGCTGGTTAATACTGCACTGCCAAAAGGCATGTTACGGGAAAAGGCTACATGTTCAGTAAAAAAGAGTACCAGAGCGCCGCCAAATATCAAGGCAACAGAGGTGGTCAGCACCACTCTGGAATACCATGATAACCTGAGCCGATTTCGTTTTATTTTCCAGGGCATCCGAGACCAGAGCCATTGCACCCCCTCAACAAGTACAGAAAAGCCTATACCGCCGACTATAATTAATGCCATGAATACAAAGTTAACGCCCCACATTCCCTGCCAGCGAACCAGACTGTCAGCGTTAAGAGAAAAACCGGCATTACAAAAAGCGGAAACAGAATGGAAGACAGCCGAAAATTGTGAAATCTCTCCGGGGAGTGCCGCATACAGCAGTCTGGCCCCCAGGGCTTCGACCAATAAGGTCAACAATACAATGGAGATAAGAAACCTGCCCAGACTAAAGCCCGGATCATGGAGCAGATTCTGCCCCACTGCCAGTCGATCTGTTAAGGAAACCCGTTGCCGAACCAGATAAAGGCCAAGGGAGGCAAGGGTCATCACGCCAAGCCCGCCAATTTGAATTAAAAAAAGGATGACTCCCTGGCCAAAACGACTAAAGGCTGTGCCTGTATCAACAACAGCAAGACCTGTTACGCATGTGGCAGAAGTAGCTGTAAAAAATGCATTGATTATGCTTATCCGCTCACCTGTAACAAGCCCGTCCAGCAGAAGCAGCAGCGCTCCGCAAAAAATGGCTATCCCAAAGAAAAGAATTGGAAAAAGAAGCGGGTGTATGGATGGTTTGTTTTTGATCATAACGTGAACATGTATCGTAAAAGGCGGTATTTGTCCAGAATTGCCGCACTGAAAATTTCTGTACTTTCAGCTGTTGTACATAAATGCCAGTTGTTGCAGCCAGTGTTGATATTTAGGGGCAAGACATTGCCAGTCATAGGGGGCAGTCAGGCTCTTTGCCGCAGATAAACTCAGCGATACGCTGTTGCTGAGCAGTTTCAAAAGATGATTGTTAAACCTGCCGGACGGATAGCGATATCTTGACGGAAAAAGTTCCTGGTATGAAAGCCGATCAGGCACCAGGGGAAGGCAGCCAGCCCGAACCCCTTCAAGTACAGAAATGCCAAAAAATTCATGGACAGCCGTTGAAACAATAATATCCCCCTGCTTCAGCAGACAGGCATACTCTTCACGGTTTTCTGCAAATCCCCAGTGCAGGAGGCGATCAGCCAAAAGCTCCCTGGCTCTGGCAAATATTAATGGCTGACGTTTAAAATGTTCACCAAGGACAATCAGTTGAAAGTCAATGTTGTCCGGTAAAGCAATCAGTCCTTCAAAAAACGTTTCCGGGGCTTTATCATGTTCCCAGCGATGGTTCCAGACAATGATCGGGGCGGTATTGCCGCTACGATCAGAAGATTGCGCCTTATCAATGCTTTCATAATCCATCCCAGGATAGAGCACTGTAGCCTTCTCCCGGATAGCTTTGACCAGATGAACCAGTTCCATGTCTGTTGCTTTTTTCAGATATTTTGTTACACCGTCAAGAAAACTTTCCAGATTATACCTGCTGTTAAATGCAAGGGCATCAGCGCATAATGCCGAGGTAAAATTCATTGCACTGAACTGGTACATTCCAGGATCAGCCACCTGGCCGGGGTAGCAGAACTGATTTTCATGGAAATAGACTGCCAGAGGCAGGGTAATCCCCTGCCTGCTCAGCAAACTTCGCAAAACCGCAACATCAAGAAATGTCGAGCAGAGGATTGCATCATAGTCGGCATTTGCAGAAATCTGCGTTATGATTTTTTCGGCAAACCAGGGCGCGGCAAGCTGCATGCGCATCTTCCATTTCCGGGCCGGAAGAGTGAGCAGGGAAAATCTGCAATCAACATATTTTTGCAGCCCAGTGAGAAAATTCTTATGTGACCCGCCATAATAGGGCTCCAGCAACAGAATGTGCGGCATGACTCTTACCAGCCTCCTCCACCGCCACCACCGCCACCGCCGCCGGCCCCTCCACCACCACCAGAACTGAAACCGGAAGACGATCCAGGAGCAACTGCATGGCTGGAAATTGAAGAACTTAAGGACGCGCCAAGAGATGAGCTGAAACTGTTCGCCGTAAACCCCTGTCGTGAGCTATACCACATTGGTGCGTATTCCTGTTGCTCTTGACCAAGATTGACAAAAAGCGTTGCAAACTGATCACACCACTGCTGTTCGACATCAAGTGCCAGAGCCCATGGCAGAAGTTTTTCAAAAAGTTCCGGAGTTTTTTCCGGAGGATTCAGCAGGTTCAACCGGTCTTTTTCTGCAGTCAATATATACATTTTCAACCCTTCAAGCTGGTCAAGAATTTTTCTCCCTGGCAGAGTCACTGCCTTTAAAAGAAAGGCAAATACCCCGTTTACAATCAACAACGCAAGGATCACCAGCAACCCGGTACGGGAAACAGCACCAAGCAGGACATCTGCTCCCAGAAACCATCCGCCCATAAAGGACAGGAGAAACATGGACGAAAACAACGCCTTGAATTTCAACGACAAACTGCTCCCTTTACGCCAGGCTTCACGCCAGCGGGTAACAGTCTGGACAAAAAGTACCCCAACGCCAACTGACCACATTATGATCCATAGAGTAATTGTCGCCGCCTCATTTACATCAATACTTCCCAAAATGACACAGGCAACTATACCTGCTGAAAGCACGAGTCCAGGGATAAGATATATTCTGTTTAAACGAAAATATATATTAAGAAGGTCTCGCTTAAGCACATTTTGCAGACTGGTAACAGCTTCACGGATAATCGCATTATTTTGCTTATTTAAAGTAATTCTATCAGAGAGTTGAAATAATGCTTCCTGAATGGCACGTTCTCCGGGGCTGAGATTTTCAGTATCACGGCTGCGCAAAATAAGGGTATACTTTGTACCGAGCTGTTTAATTTCGAGCACACCTTTGACAGCCATATTCACCAGTAATGCGGCAAACGCCTTGTTATCATACGCCATTTTGGCAATAAATCGTGCTGCTGCCGGTGAAACGTTTTGAGGTGGTGTAAAGCGTGGTATAACTGCGCCGGGTTGAGGATCCCGCCCGACTTTGAGCCAACTTAAAAAATAATATAAAGCAAGCAGAAAGAGCCCTGAACCAGCAAGAATATCAAAAAAATAATCACGAAACATCCAGCTGAACCGTTTGATAGCACCCGGAGCAGTAATAATGCCTTTGGGCCAGGAAACAACAACTGAAAAACCATGACCTGGGGGCAGCGCTGAACTGGTGGCAAAGACTATGGTCTCATCACTGCGCTCGATCAACTGTGCATCAGCAGCTCTGGAACCTGCTCGTCCTGTATAGAACTCAAAATCTTCAAACTGGCTTGTTTGCGGAAGCATAAACGTGACACGAGCCTGCTCTATGGTGAATTTCCAGCCATTTCCAGTGACATTCCAGAACAGTTCATCATGGTCGGGAAAATAGCCGATCTGGCGGTTTGTCACATAATGGAGCACGTAGGTGTGGGTTCCATGGGAAAGAAACCGCTCTTTTGTGCCCATGTACACCCGAACACCATTAACTATCTTTTGGGTGTGATACGGTTCATCGTGACCATCGAGTTCTATATGAACAACATCAAAATCAACCCGAAAAGTCGCCCCATTTATATCTGAATAGCTGAGGGGAAAATCACGGTAAATCCCATGGCGAATCTGCTGCCCTTCACTGACCACAGTGATGGTTTCTTCCACAGCAAGCTGGCCGCTTGCAAGGATATCAACCACTGCGTCAAAAGAGAGTATTCGCTCCTGAGCTTGTGCATTTCCAATAGAACAACATAAGGCAACGAGGCTGACAGATAAAAAACAGAGCCAGAAAAAAAAATTTCGCATAAGGAAAATAAGGCAGAATAATTACGTTAAGGGTGCCTTGAAAAATTAGAATTTTCGTTCGAGGTCAGGTAAGCGACCATCGGGAGACTCCGAGGAACAGGAAAATTAAAAAGCGCAGCATATTAGTTATATGTGAGCATTTTTCATTTTCCTGTGACGCAGAGATCGGGCGAAAAGGCAATTTTTCAAGGTGGCCTTAAGAAAATAGTCCCCCCTCTCAACATGCTATCCATAGTTTCACTATGCCAAGCAACCATAAAAGGAGGGGGCAAAAAGCAGATAAACCAGCATGGCTGAACCATAATCGCCAGCCACAAAAAACTATGAAAGTCGGTCACTGCGGCGTGAAATGTTCGTAAACGCTGCGACTTTCAGATACACCAGCATTCCCGGCGCGCCGGGCACGACAAAGGATGAAACAGAAGCCCGGAATGGAGATTTGCAGTGATAAAGCCGCGGGCGGAAACTAACGCTGTCTTCTGTCCTCTGGTTTCTGTCTTCTGTTACGGATAACAATTTGGAAAAAGTCAGTTGAATTTTACCACAGGGACTTCACGGTCTCTGGCATCAACTATCTCAAAATATTCAGCAGGGCTAAACTGGTATTTCCTGGCAATAAGAGAGCTGGGAAACACCTCAATGGCAGTATTTAGATTACGCACAGTGCCATTAAAATAGCGCCTGGCCATTTGCAGAGTATCTTCAATTTCTTCGAGTTCTTTTTGCAGTTCCAGAAAATTGACATTGGCTTTCAGATCCGGATAACTCTCTGCAACGGCAATGAGTTTTCCAAGCCCCATGCCAAATGCCGACTCGGCCTTCATTTTTTCAACCGGATTTTTGGCAGCCCTTGCTCTTGAACGAAGTTCTGTCACTCCCTGCAAGACCTCTTTTTCATGATGCATATATCCCTTTACCGTTTCAAGCAGATTAGGCACAAGGTCAGAACGACGTTTAAGCTGAACATCAATACCGCTCCACGCTTCCTCTTTCATGTTCCGTAATTTAACAAGCCTGTTATAGGCAGATACTGCCCAAGCCACAACAGCAACAACAATCCCAACCACGATAAGTAATAATGTACCAAACAAAGAAGACCTCCTTACGTTTTTTTGTACTTTTCTTGTTATATTCTATAACTTACTTTCGACTTCTTTATAACAGTATGTACAAAGCCCTG
Organism: Candidatus Desulfobulbus rimicarensis; assembly: GCA_008633435.1. Lineage (GTDB taxonomy): Bacteria > Desulfobacterota > Desulfobulbia > Desulfobulbales > Desulfobulbaceae > Desulfobulbus_C > Desulfobulbus_C rimicarensis. The sequence continues at coordinate 7,290 of RKSL01000223.1, forward strand.
AATACCCACCATTCTTAGCCTGTTCAGTTAACCATCCAGAGACCACCATATTGGTTTTTCCAAAAGTCGCAACATCTATGATCATGCCCGGCAGAACTGCCGGACGTCCATAGGGTGCCTTGAAAAATTAGAATTTTCGTTCGAGGTCAAGGAACAGGAAAATTTAAAAGCGCAGCATATTAGTCATACGTGAGCATTTTTCATTTTCCAGTGACGCAGAGATCGGGCGAAAAGGCAATTTTTCAAGGTGGCCCATAGTTGGTTGTGGTTATCGATTATGATTCAGCTATGCAGGTTTATCCTATATCATCTATCATAAGGGATTCAAGACCTCTCATAAAAAACAATATACAGAGCTGCGCCATTTCGATTATACTTACCATGATAACGTGTTAGTTATCTCTTGTATCAAAGTATACCACTCTATTATAATCACCGAAAACCAACATGAAAGAAAAACCGTATATCAATGAGCTGACAGGTTACCTCAAGGCCTCCCCTACTTCTTTTCATGCTGTTTCCCAAGCACAGCAACACCTTCTCAACGCCAGTTTTATCCAACTTGACGAAAAATCCTCCTGGGACGATCTTCCCCCGGGGGGATATTTTGTAACCAGAAATGATTCGAGCCTGATCGCGTTTCACTGGAATCCTGACCAGCTCAACGGTTTCAAAATAATGGGTGCCCACACAGACAGCCCCGGGCTTAAAATAAAGCCAAATCCGGCAATAGAGAACAGCAACTGTCTGCAACTGGGTGTTGAAGTGTATGGCGGCCCATTGCTTTCCCCCTGGTTTGACAGAGAACTCTCCATAGCTGGCCAGGTGTTTTATTATGACGAAAACAGTGTCTTGCGCAATGCGCTCATAGATTTTAAAAAGCCGGTGGCTATAATTCCAAGCCTGGCCATTCATCTGGATCGCCAGGCAAACAAAGGTCGGGAAATCAACAAACAAAGCGACCTTATCCCTCTTGTCGGAATAGCTGATGATTTTGCTCCAGGCTTTGGCCAAAGAGTACAGGATCAGCTTCTGGCTGAGCATCCCAACAGTTCTTTAGCTGAAGTTGTCGATTTTGACCTCTTTCTCTATGACCCTTCCCCACCCTCTACCACAGGATTTGACCTGCAACTACTCACTGGAGGCCGCCTTGATAACCTGCTCTCCTGTTTTGCAGGAGTGAAGGCATTGGTCACAGCGCAACAGCCTGGCAATGCAATGGTTGTTTTATATGACCATGAAGAAATCGGCAGTGTTTCTGCTGCAGGTGCCCAGGGAACCTTTTTAGCGGATGTACTTGCCAGATTGTGCAAGAACCAGGAAAACCTGAAAAATACTCTTGCCCGGTCATTTTTCATTTCTGCAGATAATGCCCATGCCGTTCATCCGAATTTTCCTGATAAACACGACCCCCACCACATGCCAAAACTTAATGGAGGTGTGGTTATTAAATATAATGCCAACCTGCGCTATGCAACCAGTGCAAAAACTGCAGCAATATTTCGACGTCTCAGCCTGGACAGCCAGGTTCCTGTTCAGGAATTTGTTATGCGCAACGACATGACCTGCGGCTCAACAATCGGCCCGGTGACTTCCGCTTCCCTTGGCATAGATACAGTGGATGTGGGAATACCTACCCTGGCAATGCATTCTATCAGGGAAACAGCGGCCTGTACAGATTGCTTGTCATTATACACCATTATGCATAGATTTTTTTCTGAAAGCCAGGATAAGCGATGAGAAGGCAACATCGGCAGACAAGGCTTTCATCGACAAAGTCTTCGTTATCAGTGGTGACTGACTATGTATGGGAAATCCATTCCCACATGTTAGAATCCTATGATTGCAAGCTCTTTAGCTGCAACAGAAGACAAACTTTCTACACACAATTTCGTGCAAATACACATATCAATAATTTGAATCAGATTTGACAACCTTACTGATTTATTGTAGCATCCCGCGATTGAAATGAATGATGATTCAGCTCAAATACGACAATATTGTCAGCCAGCCCTGCTTGCCGAAGTATACAATCTCCTGGCATTATGCATGCGCTATCCTGACACTTCGTTTATTGATAACGATTTTTTTGATGTTTACAAAAAATTTCTGGACGCACTGGATCTGTCTACAGAACTTGCTGCTCTTGAAAATTGGCTGCGTACTGATCAGCAGCAACTTCAAACATTACAAATTGAATATACCAGGCTGTTTATTAATACAGCCCCAAGGCTAATCGCCCCGCCTTATGGCTCATACTATCTTGATGGTGATTTCAGTTTACAAGGCAAGTCCACCGAAAAAACCCGCGATTTTTATCGGCAACATGCCTATGATATACTCGACACATCAGAACCCGCAGATCATATTCGTCTTGAGTTGGAATTTTTATCAGCACTGGCAAAAGAGCATAATGAAGACGCAGAAAAAATATTTCTGGGACAGCTGTTCAGGCCATGGTTCAACAAGTTTTATCAGAAAATTATTAATGAAAATACACACCCTTTTTACAGGGGATCAATTCTGTTAATTGATATTTTTACGAAGGAGGAACAGTAAATGGCAATCAACCTTACCAGGCGCAGATTTCTGCAAGCCGCCTCTATTGCCGCTGCAAGCGTGCCCCTCTCAAAAGTAGCGGCCCGGGCAGAAGAAGGTGCAGGCGTGGTCAAAGCACCGCTCATTCCACCTGGAACCTTTAAAGACACCAAAACTGTAACAGGCGGTGTCTGCGAGATGTGCTTCTGGCGTTGCCAGCTCGTGGGTAAAGTACGAGATGGCGTGCTGAAAAAACTTGAAGGCAACCCAAAATCCATTGACAACGGACAGGCATTGTGTGCCAGGGGCAATTCTGGAGTCAAACTTGTCTATGACCCTGATCGGCTTAAGTACCCCATGAAAAATATCGGCGAACGGGGCAAGCCTAAATGGCAGAAAATTTCCTGGAAAGAGGCATTGGATACCTGTGCTGAAAAATTGCAGGCCACAATCAAACAGCATGGGGCCAAAGGTATTTCAGTATGGTACCATGGCGCGTCTGCTCATTATCCTACAGGGTTCTTTAAATTCCTTGGAGTACCCAATATGTATGAGCCTGCTTTTTATCAATGCAGGGGACAGACGGCAATGGCCATGATGCAGACCCTGGGTTTTGTCCCCAATGAGGATGTGGACATGCCTAATTCCAAG
>RKSL01000041.1 GCA_008633435.1 Candidatus Desulfobulbus rimicarensis
GACTTTTGAGTAATCGTCCAAAGAAAGATAGGATGCGACAACAACATTACCTGAGTTTTTTACAAAATTATTGAGATGTTCTTGAATAATATCTTTGTCTTCTATGCTAGTAAGGTCGGTCATATTTGCAAAAGTTTTAGCAGACTTTTGAAATGCCGTAAAATAGAGGTTTATAGATTCTTCAACACTGCTAGCTATTAATAAATGCTTATCAAGTACTTCCTGTCTAACACTACCCCACGACTCTTCAGGCAAGCTTGACGCAAGAAACCCGAGCGGAAACAGTAAGACAAACACGAAGCTAGCCATGACTAAGCGAGTAATCGATTGATTGAAGTAATTTAAAACAACTTTTAACATATACAATTTATTATTTTTTTTTTACATACTAGAATAAAACAGTCTGTAAAGAAAAGTTATTCGGATAAAGGGTTAATAGAGACCTTTGCACAAAAGATATAACGGATAAAAATAGCTTAAATCCCGTTATTTCTGCTAAAAATTCAGCCAATAGCTTGGCTATTACCTTCTTTTTTAGTATCTACTCCCCCCCTCTACAAAGCCTTCCCCGCGAGAGCCATTTGAATTGCAATAAGCGGATTATACCCCTCATTAGCCATCGTCTGTAAATAGCTAGAAATACGACAATAGAAGTGTAAACCATGTCTCAGTTATACCACCCCCCCCTTTTTTTTACATTTTTTCCTTAATCTATCCAAGCCTACCTTGGTAACGAGGTATAACCCTAATCCGAGAAGTGATGTGGAGAATAGAGCCAAAAAACCAAAAAACAACAGATTTTGTAGAGCGGATTAATGATAGCGCAATCCGACAGATCATGGTATTTTGTTGGCTCAAGCCACATCGACCCAAACTACATAACAAACTAAAAAAACAACCATTTTCATGCGAGACCGTTTTACCATAACTCAGCAACAAATACCAACAAATGCCAACAACTAAAGACCCAAATTTAGACCTAGCCTCATTACTCCCACTACAAAACCTAGTCGTCACCTTACAATTTACACAAACATCAACCCCAACATTTTTCCACCAAGCCGCATTAACCGCTTTTTTACGCTACTTACTTGAGTCACCTGAAGACTATGACCAACTAATACGCATCGACACACCAGAAACAGGACGCATCAGCTACTTACCCACAGATCATTATCGCTTTAGCGTCATAGGTCTATCAGGTAGCAAGCCACTCATACAAAAATTAATAACAAAACTACAAAGACTCCCTAACTCATCATCAAAAACAGCACAAAACCTCCCCTTTAGAAACAACTGGAAACTCATTCAATTACAAGACGGCTTTACCGAAAAAAGCATACACAGCCAAAACCAACTCAGCGAATACGACTACCCACAACTCCAACAAGAAATAGCCCTATGGAATGGGCAAACCGAAATCCACTGGCACTGGACAAGCCCCGCCCGTTTATTAAAAGACAAATCAACAAATAAAAAGCAAATCAAACCACCAAAAGGTGAACAACGATACATAAGAGACGCTCAAGACCTTAACGGCAACCTACTCCTCACACGCATCACAAACTCACTTAGCGACCTACTTCGCCGACGCGGCAACAAAACCACACCAATCGCCAGCCCAAAGAACATCACCATCACAGATACACACCTATTTTGGATGGATAATTACTACACCGACAGCAATCAAAAAAAGCAACTAATGGGCGGTGTCACGGGCAGAATCACCCTACAACTCCCCCCAAACCTAAGCCCAGCATGGTGGGAAGCCCTACTCCTTGGGCAATACACAGGCATAGGACAACGCACCACCTTTGGCTGGGGTCGCTATCAACTACAAACACCACAAAAGCACTACAGCTATCGTCGCGTATTAGCCGCAAGCTCCCTACTCATGCTCGCCCAAGACGAAGAAAACCTCAGCAAAGCATGGCGACACGTAATGACAGGGCAAGATGATCTATACAACTACAAAGATGATAACGCAAATAGCTTCATAGACGAAGACACAGAAGAACCACCCGAAGCCCCCATCAACAAACTACAAACCGACCTAGACAAACTCCTATTCAACCAATACAAAATCCCAGCCATGCGGGGCTACCTCATACCCAAAAAAAATGGCGGCGTTCGCCCACTCAGCGTCCCCCCCATATACGACAGAGTTCTGCAACGCAGCATCACCCAAATACTCAGCCCCGCCCTAGAACAACTCATGTATAAACACAGTCACGGCTTTCGACCAGGGCGCTCACGCATAACCGCAAGCTACGAAATCCAAGCCGCATGGCGCGCAGGCTATCGCTGGGTCTATGAATCCGACATCAAAAACTTCTTTGACAGCGTTAATTTAGAACACCTCAAAGACCGCCTCAATGCCATCTACTATGGAGACCCCCTAGTTGACAGAATTACTGACTGGATGAAAGCCCCCATCATTTTTGAAGGACAAAAAATTCAACGCAAAAACGGGCTACCTCAAGGCTCCCCCCTCAGCCCCCTCATGGCAAACCTCATGCTCGATGACTTTGACAGCGACATGGAAACCGCAGGCTTCCACCTCATTCGCTTTGCCGATGACTTTATCATCCTCTGCAAAGACCCAGAAGAAGCCCAACGCGCAGAACAAGCCGCCCAACAATCACTCAAAGAACACGGACTAGCACTCCACCCCGACAAAACCCACATAACCGCCCTTGATGAAGGCTTTAAATACCTAGGCTACCTCTTCATCAACGACATCGCATTAGATATTAGTGCCAGTAACAACAATCAAAGCGAAGAAAAGAAAACCCAAAAACAAACACCCCCACCACACTCATGGTTAAGCAACCTTGCAGAACAACAACCCCAACGATTCACCAAACAAGCCAGCCTAACACAGCTCATTGAAAAACTTGCAAAAAAACAACCCATTCAAATCAGCCAACGTGAAAACAGCGGAACCCTACTCACCATCACAGGCGACCACAGTGTTATATCCACCTTAAACAAACAACTACAAGTCCACCGCAAAGACAAAAGACTCTATCGGCTCCCATGGAAAAGCCTGCAAGCCGTCATCCTCTTTGGCAACCACCAAATCACCACCCAAGCCATGCACGCCGCCTTACAAAATGACGTACCCATCCACCTCGCCTCAGGTACAGGACGCTATCAAGGCGTCATCACACACAACCGCAACAACCAACATCAAAGATTATGGCTACAACAAAGCCTCACCTTTCAAGATAACGACAAAGCACTCTACTGCGCCAAACAAATAGTCGCCTCTCGATTAAGACACATAAAAGAAAACCTAAGACAACACCAACAAGCCCACAAAATACCCGTTATCGAAAATGCACTCAGAAAAATAAACAAAGCAGAAAACCTAGAAAGCCTACGAGGCTACGAAGGCAGTGCCACCCGCGAATACTACCAACGCATCAGCCTCATACTCCCCCCCGAATTTGAATTTTCTGGTAGAAACCGCCGCCCACCTAAAGACCCCTTCAACGTGCTCTTATCACTCGGTTACACCACCCTCTACGCAATGACAGAAAGCTTTATACACGCCAGCGGCCTATTGCCATGGCAAGGATTCTACCACCAACAAAGAGGCAGTCACGCAGCACTCGCCTCCGACATGATGGAACCTTTTAGACATCTAATCGAGCGCACCGCCATATCACTCATCAAACGCCATGAAATCAAAGTCGATGATTTTAGCTACCCCGCCAATGGAGGCTGTATAATCAATAATCAAGCCAGACGAAAATACCTCGCACTACTGCTACAACGCTGGGAAACCAAAATAAAAGCGCGCGGAGAAGAAAAACCCAAAACATGGTTAAAGCATCTACAAACACAAAATCAATCACTAAAAGACTTTATTCTTAAAGGAAACCCCTTTAAGCCATTTCGCATACGTTAAAAATCAGGTACACTAAAACACACTTCTAAAGCGTCAATATTAGATAGCAATTGGTGAACCAAAGTCACTCAAGCGACAATAAGCAAGGCTTTTTAAAATAAACCTTATTTATTAATAACTTATAGAGAGATTAAAAACTAAAGCAATGGTTTTACCCACCAATCGAGTAAAATCAAGCACTTAGAGGAGAAAATGCGTTATAAACACCCATTTAATCAATCAAAAATCAAAACAGCAAATAGGTTCACCAAAAGCCTATTTAACTGCATGATTTTTAAAGCAGTTTCCTCTTTTAAGGCGCAAAGGAGCTAAGCCGTTTAGGCTGTGAGACTCAGCTGTATTGCCTAAGGCAGCGCGAAGTTTACGGGCGCAAAGGAGCTAAGCCGTTTAGGCTGTGAGACTGATTGTAGAGACAAGGCATGCCTTGTCTCTACGTTTTTGTGCTTGTTGGATGGCGCTATCGCTTATCCAACCTAC
>RKSL01000042.1 GCA_008633435.1 Candidatus Desulfobulbus rimicarensis
GCCTTTCTGATCTTTGTGGCTGATATCGGCCGCCTTGTCCATGATAAAATGCTGGGCCAGGCTCTTTGAAAATGCCCCCCTGTTGTCACCAGGATTATAGTCGGAGGGCAGTAACCGTTCACCGGGGTGCTATGCTCTTGGTATTATCTCCTAATTGTAAACGTTTACCGGTGCCCCATATTCGTTCAAGCAGGCCGACGAGTTTATAGCCCGCTATGCGAGGAAGCCTGGTCGGACGAAGATGGGGTGCTGGTGAACGTTGCGGAGGACACATGAAGATATTTAAGATAATGATTCGACTAATTACATTCATGCTAATTACAATCTTATTGGTTAATTTTTATATTACATATAACAGTAATGAGACTAAGTTTTACAGTGGAATAAATTGTTCTATGGATGATCTTGGTGCTGCTATTGATATCCTAGAACTATGGAATAGTAATTACAAAGATGACAATTTATTTGGCAATAAAATCAAGCAACTTATAGCGGTAAAGATACTTGCATTGCGCATGTGTGATGTAAAGCTTAATAAGCTTAAGCGGAAACAATTGAACTCTCTAGCAAGGCTGATAAAATTTACCAAAAAAATAATTTCTCCATGGAAGGCCCAGAGGATATATGTGAATTACCTAGAGAATATTTATCTTCTATAGAGGAGGATGTTAATTCTTTATTAAAGAAAAGAGAAATTCATCGGATATCATTTAGAGATAAAATTAAACTCAAGATTGTAAGTTACTTTCTATTATTAAAACAGTAACCGTTCACCAGTGTCCCTGCTTCGTCCGGTCAGGTCTCCTCGCATAGGAGGTGACACCACTTCGCTGTTATAGCTCGTCGCCCTGCTTGAACGAATCAGGGACACTGGTAAACGGTTACAGATTGGTGTAACATCAGGGTTACAGCTCCCTTGGTGAACGGTTACGAAAATGCAAACGGCAGAGACCGGGTCATTGCCATGCCCGGAAAGGCCACCAGCCCATCCAACCGCCCGGGCACCCTGTCCAGTATGTATACGTACCTCAAGAGCAGGGGGGTACAACAACAATAGCCGTTTCTTTACCCCACCCTCTCCTTTACACGTTGTATTGACCTTTTTTTGCCCGCTGCTTCATGGTATAATTTAAAGATCAATACATTTGTTATATCACGCATCATGACTGTCGGCTGTATCCTCCAGGTGTTGTGAAATGACGTGCCAGCAAAAGCCTTTTCTTACGGAGTTATGCAGATGGCAGACAATCTTTATATTGCCAGTTTAGAGCCGTATAGCGGGAAACTGGTTATCACCCTTGGGGTCATGGAAATGCTCTCCCGCAGGGTTAACCGGCTGGGATTTTTCCGGACTATATCGCCGGTTTCAGCCGAAGAAGACAGCCATATCCGGCTGATTTCCGGCCGCTTCAACCTGGCTCTGCAACCCCGGCAAATGGTCGGGGTAACTGCTGATATGGCAAGATCCTGGGTGGCTCGGGGTGAAGAACGCCGATTGTTCCGTGAAATTGTCCGCAAATTTAAAGAAGCAGAGGATGCCTGCGATTTCCTGCTCTGTGAAGGCCCAGATATCACCCATCTCTCCGATGCCTTTGAATATGGCATTTCCATTCATATAGCCCGGGAGCTCGGCACCCCGGCCCTGTACGTGTCATCGGCGCTTGAGCTTAGTCTGCCCCGATTGCTAGAAAACCTCAAGGTGGCGGAAAAAGCCTTTAAACAACAACAATGTCCCCTGCTCGGTATACTGGTCAACCGGGTGTCGCCCGCAGACATGGCAGAGTGCCGCAGCATGATCAACCAGCACTGTGATCCGGAGATTCCCATCGGCCTACTGCCCGAAACAGACAGCCTTAACCGCCCCACCATGGGGGAAATTGTTGAAGCATTGGCGGCTGAGTGGTTCAGCGGCCCCAGAGACGGTCTGCAACGTGATGTACTCGACTTCAAGGTGGCCGCCATGGGACCTGCCAACTTTCTCGATTATATTGAAAAAGATGACCTGATCATCACCCCGGGCGACCGCCCTGATATTATTTTTACCACCCTTGCCGCCATTGCCTCGAAGAATTATCCCACTCCGGCCGGGATTCTGCTCTCGGGAAATATTACCCCGCCTTCATCGGTCATCCAACTCCTGGAAGGTATTGACCAGCACACCATTCCCATCTACAGATCCACAGAAGACACCTACCGCACGGCCATGCAGGCCTCGGCAGTGACCGGCAGGCTACGGCCGGACAATCCTCGTAAAATTGCCCGTGCCCTTGGCCTGTTTGAGAGCCATGTAGATATCAAGGCACTGGAAGAACGCATCCGCCTGACCCCATCCACCACCATGTCACCGCTGATGTTTGAGTATTCCATCTTTCAACAGGCACGGGCAGAGCGTAAACATATTGTCCTGCCCGAAGGAGATGATGACCGTATTCTCCAGGCAGCGGAAATTCTTCGACTGCGTGACGTGGTAGAGCTGACCATTCTCGGCAGTGAAAATGCAATTAAAGCCAGGGCAGCAACTCTTGGCCTGAAACTCGACAAGGTCAGCTTTCTTGATCCACAGACCTCGCCCTTACGGGAAGAATTTGCCGAAACCTTTTATACATTGCGCAAACACAAAGGCATAACCCTCGACAATGCCCGTGACGTAATGACGGATGTCAGTTATTTCGGCACCATGATGGTCTACAGAGATATGGTTGATGGCATGGTGTCCGGAGCAGCCCATACCACCACCCACACCATCAGGCCTGCGTTCCAGTTCATCCGCACCGCCCCCGGAGTGCTCTTGGTGTCATCGGTGTTTTTGATGTGTATGGATACCCGGGTACTGGTCTATGGAGACTGTGCCATCAACCCCAATCCCAATGCAGAACAACTGGCGGAAATCGCCATCAGCTCAGCCAAGACTGCCCGTCTGTTCGGGATTGAACCCATTGTGGCCATGCTCTCCTATTCCAGCGGAGATTCCGGAGCTGGCAGCGATGTGGAACAGGTGCGTGAAGCTGTGGCCATTACCCGCAAACGCCAGCCTGAACTGAAAATTGACGGCCCCATCCAATATGACGCAGCCATTGACGCAACTGTGGCCTCTAAAAAAATGCCGGACAGCGAGGTTGCCGGCCGGGCCACGGTGTTTATCTTCCCGGATCTCAACACAGGGAACAACACCTATAAGGCTGTACAACGCTCTTCCGGGGCAGTTGCCATCGGCCCGGTTCTGCAGGGCTTGAATAAACCGGTCAATGATCTCTCCCGGGGCTGTCTGGTCCCGGATATTGTCAACACCGTGGCCATCACCGCCATACAGGCTCAACAGGTGGGCAAAAATGCGGAGAAGAACAGATGAGTATTCTGGTCATTAACTCTGGATCATCTTCTCTGAAATGGAAGCTTTTTGCCCTGCCCGGACTGCACCTTACAGCATCAGGCCTTGTTGAACAGATCGGGAAAAAACAGAGCCGGGTACAGCTGACAATTTGTACAAAAAACCATCAGTCTGAAATTTCTGCCAAACCCCATGACGTAGCTGATCATCGACAGGCCATTGAACTGATAATGCACCAGCTGATCGCAGCCAAGCTGCTGCAGTCAACGGAGCAGCTTGTCGGTATTGGCCACCGAGTCGTCCATGGTGGAGAAACCTTTACCCGCCCAACCCTCATTGACAATACCGTCATCGATGCCATTGAACAGCTCATCCCACTGGCTCCGCTGCATAATCCTGCCAACCTGGCCGGTATCAGAATCTGCAGAGCACATGCACCACACATTCCCCAGGTTGCAGTTTTTGATACCGCCTTCCACCAGACCATTCCTGAACATGCGTATTTATACGCCCTCCCCCATGCCCTCTACCAGCAATTTAAAATACGTCGCTACGGCTTCCATGGCACCTCGCACAGCTACGTAGCGACCAAAGCCGCCCAATACCTTGAGAGACCGCTGGAGAAACTGAACATTATCAGTCTGCATCTGGGCAATGGCGCAAGTGCGGCGGCCATTGACCATGGACAGTGTGTTGATACCTCCATGGGGCTCACCCCGCTTGAAGGACTCATTATGGGTACCCGAAGTGGTGACCTTGACCCGGCCATTCTTTTCTACCTTGCCCGTGAAGCAGATCTCAAAATGGAAGAACTCGACAGAATCCTCAATAAAGAGAGTGGTCTCAAAGGAATTTGTGATGAAAATGACATGCGGACAATAACGCAAGCCGCAGAACAGGGTGACAAACCGGCAAAGCGGGCTATCACCATGTTCTGTTACCGCATTAAAAAATACATCGGCAGCTACCTGGCCTCTCTTGGCCATGCAGACTGTCTGATTTTTACCGGCGGCATTGGAGAGAATGCCGCCGTAGTAAGACAACTCTGCTGCCAGGGACTTGACCAGCTGGACATTCTTCTGGATGAGAAGAAAAACAAAGAATGCCACGACCGTAGCAGAGCCATAAATTCGTCACACAGCAAGGTGAAAATTCTGGTTATACCGACAGATGAAGAACTGGAAATTGCCCGTCAAACCAGGAAGGTCATTCATGCAGCTGATAACAGATAGCCACATCGTTCTTCACGTCGACATGTGCCAAATTTGGTATAACCCCAGCTCCAGTTGTTGGTCTTTTTACGAAAAGCAAACGCTCCATTTCAATGATTAATGGTCTCGTAAAAAGGTCGAAACGGTAAAATCGCATCTAATGATTTCAACATGTTGCGACATACAAAAACGCTACATTTTGAGTTTTACGAGT
>RKSL01000224.1 GCA_008633435.1 Candidatus Desulfobulbus rimicarensis
GCTTATGCCCGACGCATTGTCCAGGCAGCACAGCAGGCAGGAGTGGAAATAGCCTGTACAACCACAGTGACCACCATGCAAGAGCAGGGCAGGTTGAGCCTGCTTTCCCCGGAAGGAACCAGCCAATTGACGGCCAAACGGGTTTTACTGGCAACCGGCACCCGTGAGACGCCACGTTCAGCCCGTTTTGTTTCTGGTAACCGCCCCTTGGGGATTTGCAATACCGGAGCATTACAGTCCATGGTGTACCTGAAAAATATGATTCCTTTTCGCAATCCTCTGGTGGTCGGTACGGAAATTGTGAGCTTTTCCGCACTGTTTACCTGCAAAAAAGCAGGGATCAAGCCGGTGGCTATGATTGAAGAAAACAGCAGCCCGACAGTTGCCTGGCCTGTGCATTATGCGGCATCTTTTTTCGGTGTACCATTGCGGCTCAATACCAACATCCTTGAGATTTATGGCGACAAACGGGTTGAAGAAGTGCATATTGTCCAGCAAAACGGCAAAGAGCAGCGGCTCAAGTGTGATGGTGTCTTGTTTACAGGGAAATTCACCCCTGAATCCACCCTTGCCCGCATGAGTCATTTGCAACTTGTTCAGCAGACAGGAAGTCCGCTTGTGGACAGCTCTGGCAGATGTTCTGACCCCACCTATTACAGTGCCGGAAATATACTCTTTGCGCCGGTAAAGGTTGCAGGGAAATGCTGGCAGGCAGGGAATAGAATCGCAAAAATCATTGCAGCTGATCTAGCCGGGTAAGCAAGGTATTGATACACGGTATAAGGTATAATCCGGGTTATTTTTCTGCATCCCGCAGGGAAATAACCTGCCAGCCTCGTTGTCGGGCTATTTCAGCAAGTTTTTCGTCCGGGTCAACAGCAATAACATTGTCGACTTTTTCCATAAGAGGCAGATCATTAAATGAGTCGCTGTAAAAATAACTGCCAGCCAGCGATTCGTTATGTACAGCCAGCCATTTATTGAGCCGCTCTACCTTGCCATCCTGAAAACAGGGAATTCCTGAAATCTCAGTGGTAAACTTGCCGTTAACAACCTTCGGTTCTGTTGCCAAAAGATGGTCTATGCCAAAAGCTTGAACAATAGGACGGGTTATAAAGCTGTTTGTTGCTGTAATAACGAGCAGAGTATGGCCTTGTTCTTTATGTTTGTTCACAAGGTTTTGTGCAGCGGTTCCCATTAAAGGGGAAATAACCTCATCCATAAATTCGTTGTGAAGTGATTGCAGTTCTTGTCTGGAAAGTCGTGTTAACGGCTCAAAGCTGAATGCAGAATATTCATGAATATCAAGATTGCCCTGTTTATACTGTTCGTAAAAGCGAAGGTTTGCTGACTCATAATAGTCTTTATCCACTCTATTTTTTCTCACCAGAAACTCACCCCAGCTATAATCGCTGTCCCCGCTGAGCAGAGTGTTATCAAGATCAAAGAGTGCAAGTGTCATCAGATCACCAGTAAAGAAAATGATTTACAAATAATCAGCGCATAACAGGATGTTCTCAAGCAGCTGTAAAGCGCACCTTGGTCAAATCAGCTAAGGGCATTTTGAATAATTGATTTTTCATTCTTCTGCAACGGATAATTTCGGTATAGTATGCTCGAATGCAAGACTTTGAAAAAGAGTTTGCCTTTGCCCGTAAAGACAAAGTACTGTTCGAGCGCAGCTCAAGGTCGACTTTATGGCGATAAAGAATAATCACAGGCATTGGCTTGATATTCCGGTGAAGTATTTCTTAAGCATAACACTGATATCAAGCAACAATGCAAAGATCAACACCAGAGAACGCACGAGGAAAAACATGGGATTTTTGCACATCAGTCATTCAATAACAACAGAGCTGGAAGCTGGCTTGAGCCGGGAAGAAATCTTTTCCCGATTGAGTACGACTGAACCCGAAAGTGTTTCAAAATATGCCTATTGTATTGCCAGTATACCAACCAGAAGGCTCCGAAGTAAATACCTGAAGCTCAATGGTCTGCTGGCAGTCCTGTTTGTGTGCTATACTGTGCTGATTATTCTCTCAGAACTTCCCATTGATCTGAATAAACCAACAATTTTTATCCTGATCAAATCCTTGCTGCCGCTTGTCTTTGCCTATTTTACCTTTCATTTCCACGGAGGCGCCTACAGGCTCATGGGGTGGTGGTGTGCCTATGATCTGCTTGAGAATCTCCTGTTAAGCGGAGCGCCAACACCTGTGGCAGCACTGAAACTCCTGATCCTTTTTGCGATTATTGTTCTCAGCTTTTATATCGCCAGAAAGGTGTTTCCGAACCTTGGTATTCTTGGTCCCAAAAAAGACAAGGCAGGCAGGTATATACTCGCAGGTTCCCCTGAAGAATAAGTATATGGCAACCCTTTTCGAAAAAGGCCAGCGTAAGTATTTTGAGAATATATATTGCCCCAAAGACGATGTTGAGACAAAAGAAATGTGGGTGCCTTTTCAAGGTGGCCATGTGTCTATACAACAGAATAACACAACGAGAATCCCCTGTGCTCCTTTTTCAATTCATCTTTTTACGAATGAGTACAATATATCGAACCGCTAATACAATAAGCAATACTTCTATAAAAAGGCTCACGGTCGAGGCAACCATATTGGGGGCATGCACATTACTTCCAAAGATTATCCCTACGAGGTACGGAACAAAAAATAGCCACTGAAAAGACGCTTGCAGTATTCCTAAAAATTCATCGGGGGTATGAAAATCCTTTGTAATCCATGTTAAAGCTGCAGTAATGACCACTGCAACTGCCACCCATATAGCCAAATCAAAGTATTTTTGCATGGTTACCTCGTAGGGATAATCTTTGGAAGTAATGTGCATGCCCCCAATATGGTTGCCTCGACCGTGAGCCTTTTTATAGAA
>RKSL01000225.1 GCA_008633435.1 Candidatus Desulfobulbus rimicarensis
TCCGATCTAAAGTTGTTGATCTTTCCGGTCGAGTGCAGGTTAATGCTCTTGTCTTAAGTGATGCTGCAAAAAAACGCCAGAAAAAGCAAAAAAAGGGGAAGAAATCAAAAAACGATCAGGAGAAAATACAACGAGCCTTCTGGAAACGTTTTTTGCTTTTAGATCAATTTCTTCCAGATAATGACGATGCTGTAGCAGAAATACTGGATCCGCTTGCCGACTGGCTGGACGAGGATGATAACGAACGTGATAATGGCGCTGAGCAGGGGTATTACAACGGCTTGAATCCTTCGTATCATCCGGCAAATGGTCCTTTGCTCTTTGTTGAGGAGTTACTCCTGATTAAAGGGTGGTCAAAGCAACTGCTTTATGGTGGTAAAGCACATCCCGGGATCATTGACTATTTGACCATTGCTGACCAGCAGGGTAAGATAAATATCAATACAGCTCCGGCAATGGTTTTGCAGGCATTGCATCCTGATATGACAGAAGAGTTAGCAGGTGAGCTTATTGCATTCAGAAGTGATGAAAAAAATAAAGACAGGCTGAAAAATCCTGGCTGGTATCGACAGGTGAGCGGTTTTCCCGGGAATATTGTTTTTCCTAAGGGCTTAATTACAACATCCAGTAATTCTTTTAAAGTTACTGTGAAAGCTCGTATCAATGGCTTGCAGCGATCTGGTACTGGTGTTATCCTGCGACGAAAAACTAAAGAGCAGGTTTTGCTGTATTGGAAAGTGGAATCATCATTATGATCATGCGTACCATCTTTTGATGTGGTAAGTATTGATCGGTCTGTTTGTTAAACGATACTCGTTCATCATTTGTAAAGAGGAATATTTTAACCATGGCGCAACTGACCTTGGGCATAGACATAAGCGATGAAGTCATCAGTGGCGTCATTGTTTCCTGTAAAGGCCGAGATTTCCAGGTTGTCGGTTGTGGCTATGAGATGCTGGGTGATGCAGCATTACTCCCCGGAGTTCTTCAGAATTTGCTTACACAGTTGGACTGGAAAACTGGCCAAAGCGTCTTGGGTATTTCTCTTGCGCATTTCAGCCTGAGGAATCTTCATCTTCCATTTACCAATGAGAAAAAAATAGAACAAATTCTCCCTTTTGAACTTGAAGAACATCTTCTGGCACCCATTAGTGAGCAGGTTTTTTCTTCGAGAATTATCAGGCAGAGTGAAAAAGGAAGTGATTTGCTGGTTGCCGCTCTGGAAAAACAGCAAATACAGCATCACCTTGATGTTTTTAACGAAGCTGGGCTTGATCCACTGCAGATATGTATTTCAAACTATGCGCTTGCTGAATATCTCTGCACAAAAGGACATGAACAGGAATTTTTGTTTCTGTATGGTGATATAGGCTCAATGACGCTTGTCGTGTGCAGACGACAGAAAAGTGTTTTTATGCGGCGTTTATCCTATCCGGAAACTGTTTTTACGGATAACATTTTTAATGTTGTGGATAACGAGGTAACTGTTACAGATCAGAATGCTGCCAGAATCGCGATTCATGGCCTGTGTAATCAGATTCAAAAAAGCCTGGATCGTTTTTCTATAGTCAGTGGGCTTGAGTATTCCCCGAGCCGTATCATGTTCGCTGGCCCCATGCAACTTGCCCGGGGATTTCAACAGCAGATTGAAGAAGAACTGGGTCTACCCTGTAGCCCCTGCAATCTTGTCCATGATGGTGGTCTAAGCGTTTCAAGACAAGCCGCAGAAAAATGGAATCCTGCATTCTATGACAGGCCCCTTGCGCTTGCTCTTCTTGGAGAAAGCAAGATTGCACCGTTGGATTTCCGCAAAGATGAATTTGCTTTACCCTCTCATTTGCTGGGTTCTCGGAAACAGGTTATTTCACTGGCTCTTGCCGCATTACTGGTGCTCTCAGTTGGGATTGGGTATTTGTTTATTGATTATAGAGCGTCACTCAGCAGTTATGACCAGCTCGCTACCCGAATGGAGCAAGTCTTTCGGAAGAGTTTTCCCGGTGCTACTCGTATAGTTGATCCTTTGATGCAGATGCGAGCCAGTTTGGAGGAACTCCAGGCGCCAACAGTTTCTATGCCGTTGTTTACCAGGGAGCAACGGATTCTGGCTATTCTCGCAGATATTTCCTCACGGGTACCTGGTTCAATTTCTCTGCATGTATCCAGGCTCGTTGTTGATGAAGATTCGGTGAAGATCAAGGGGACAACTGATGCCTTTAATAATGTTAACACCATTAAGAAGTTACTAGCCGAATCGCCCCGTTATCAGGATGTATCCATTGTTTCGGCAACTAAATCCAAAGAGAAAGATACTATCAGATTTGAGATCCGCCTCCAGCTTGAGGGGAATTCATGATGGCTTTATCAACAAAAGATCGACGTGTTTTGGCCTTTGGCGCAGGAGCGCTTGTTGTTTTTGTTTTGGTGCAGTTTGTTATTTTTCCTTTGTTGGACAAAAGAAAACGTTTGGAACGTGGGATAAAATCCAAGGAAAAAGGGTTGGTGGAAATGCAGGCTATGCAGTCTCGTTTTCTGCAACTCAATAAACAGAGCAATACACTGGAAGAACGACTATCTAAGCGTAGTCAGAGTTTTGGTCTTTTTGCCTTTCTTGAAAAGAAAGCAGCAGAAGCTCAAATCAAAGATAATATTGACTATATGAAGCCTTCTGAACTAGCTGGCTAAGGGGTTTTGCAGCAAAATATGGTAGAGATGAAGCTCAAAGCAGTGAATTTGAAGGAACTTGTCGCTT
>RKSL01000006.1 GCA_008633435.1 Candidatus Desulfobulbus rimicarensis
CCGGCGAAGAATTTCTTTGGCTTGGGAATGAGGCTGGTCTGCATGAGCTCGGTTTTCTGGCCAATGAAATCTGCAAGCGTAAACATCCGGAACCCGTTGTCACTTACGTTGTTGATCGCAATATCAATTACACCAATATCTGTACTTCCGGCTGTAAATTCTGTGCGTTTTTTAAGGCTCCCGACGATCCTGAAGGAATGGTATTAACTCCGGAAGAGCTGCTCGAGAAAATTCATGAAACCCAGGAACTGGGCGGCACTCAAATTCTTCTTCAGGGCGGGCATCATCCTGACAAGTCTCTGGAGTTTTATGAAGATATGCTCCAGACAATGAAATCAACCGGTATTCATGTCCATGGTTTTTCTCCACCGGAAATTTGTCATTTTGCTGAGCTTTCCGGACTGACTACAAAAGATGTATTGCAGCGTCTTGTGGCTGCAGGTCTGGATTCCATGCCAGGCGGCGGCGCAGAAATTTTAAATGACAGAGTACGCCAGTTGCTCGCGCCGAGGAAATGTTCTGCTGATGCCTGGATACGGGTTATGGAGGAGGCACATAATCTGGGGATGCGTACCACGGCAACCATGATGTTTGGCCATGTTGAAACCCTGGATGAGCGTCTTGAGCATCTGCAGCGAATTCGTGATCTGCAGGATCGAACCGGTGGCTTTACCGCATTTATTCCCTGGCCGTTTCAACCTGATAATACGGCGCTTTCCATAGGTGTTAAAATAAACAAAACCAGTGGGTTTGCGTATCTGCGCATGCTTGCCCTGTGTCGAATTTTTCTTGATAATTTTGATAATATTCAGGCATCATGGGTCACCCAGGGGTCAAAGATTGCTCAGATTTCCCTGTTTTTTGGTGCCAACGATTTTGGTTCTACCATGATTGAGGAAAATGTCGTTGCCGCAGCCGGTGTTCATTTTCGTCTTACTGAGCAGGAAATTCAACGACTGGTTATAGATGCAGGTTTTGAACCACGTCAACGCTTGATGGATTACACCCTTGTGTAACACCTGTTGTGGAGGACTCTTTTCAACTTCACCGTGCTCCCTGGGTATTACCAATTGCTGATGACCCCATCAAAAACGGCGCTGTTGTTGTCGGGCGGGGCAGAATTCACGCTGTTGGCAGTTACAGTAATCTGAAAAACAGCTTTGCAGCTGCCAAAGTTATTGACCACGAAGCGCATGTTCTGCTGCCGTCTCTGGTCAATGCGCACACGCATCTGGAGCTTTCCCATCTTGCCCATCTCAGTATGGTTCCCCCGCCTTCCTTGTTTACCCACTGGATAGAGCAGTTGCTGGCAGAACGTGTCAGACTTGGATTCGCCGGGGAAGCTGTTGTTACCTCTATGCAACAGGCTCTTGAAGCTCAGCAGGACGACGGGGTTATTGCGTTGGCAGACATCAGCAATACCGGGATCAGCCGTCAGCTGGCTGCTGATTTTTGGGGAATGCTCTTCTGCTTTAAAGAATTTTATGGATTGGCGCTTGCTGGCAATGAAAAAACGCTGGTTGCAATTGACCATGAAAAAGATCAACATTGTACTGCCCATGCCCCTTATTCTACCCATGCTACACTTTTGACCAGACTGAAACTCCGGGCAAATCAGCTGGGGCATGTTTTTCCCATTCATGTTGCCGAACCTGCTTCTGAAAGCGAAATGATGAGCAGAGGCAGAGGAGAAATCCCTGTATTTCTTGCCAAGAGAGGTTTTTGGGATGGTTCGTTTCAGCCCACCGGAATTGACAACAGCGGCTCTGTGCAGTACTTAAATCAGCTTGGCCTGCTTGATGCCAAAACACTCTGCGTACACTGTGTTCATGTACCAACCGGAGAGCAGCAGATATTGCAGCAATCTGGCTGTTCTGTCTGCCTTTGTCCTGGCAGTAACAGCTATCTTGGGGTTGGTAAAGCTCCGGTGCTCAACTATCTTAAACTTGGGATTACTTTGGCTCTTGGCACTGACAGCCTGGCAAGTAATCCCTCAATTTCCCTGTGGCGTGAAATGCGGATTCTTGCAGATGATCATCCTGAAGTTGCCCCGTCTGCTATTGTTGCCATGGCGACCCGTGGCGGTAGCGAGGCCTTGGGGATTTTCCGGGAAACAGGTAGCCTGGAACCAGGAAAACAGGCTGCATTTCTCGCTGTGTATTTGCCGGAGGCATGTAGAACAGCTGACAAGGTGCATGAGATACTTGTTTCATTTAAAGGCAGGCCTGAACTGAAACGTGTCGGGGTGCCAACTTTTGCAAAACAACGGGCTGGAGTTCACTGATTTATGGTTCGTATCGGCATGGTCAACTATATTAATACTGCACCTATCTATGAGGTATGGAAGGCTGAGGTGGATCGTTCTGACTGGCAGGTGACTGAAGCACCACCATCTACACTCAATAAATTACTGGCTGCTGATCAACTTGATCTTGGTTTTGTCTCCTCCTTCGAGTATGCAGCTCGTCCTGAAAAGTATCAGATTTTGGCAGATCTCTCGATTTCAGCCACCGGGCCGGTGGGGAGTGTATATCTCTTTTCCACTGTTGCTCCGGGAAGTCTTGACGACAAACTCATCCTGCTGACCGGACAGTCAGATACCTCGGTCTGTCTGGTAAAAATTATTCTTGAAGAGTTTATCGGTGTGCAGCCGCGTTATATGACCGGGGAAATATTTGGACAGCATCTTGAACGGGAACATCCTGCAGCAGTGCTGGCCATTGGTGATGAGGCCCTGCGGTTGAAAGTTGACAACAGCTATCCTGTGCAGCTTGATCTTGCAGAGGTCTGGAATAAAAAAACGGGCTTGCCCTTTGTCTTTGCCGTCTGTGCCGTTCGTGAAGAGTTTATTTGTATTGCAGACCATATCCTGGAGGTTCAGGCAATCAGGAAAACTTTTCTCGACTGTCGTCGCAAGGGCATTGATCTGCTTCCTGAGATATGTGAGCGGGTAGCCAGGCGGATACCCATGGATTGTGAAGCCTGTTCGCTCTATTTACGTGCCATGGAATATGATCTGGGGCCGGCAAAACAAAAAGCACTGCACATCTTTTTCAGCCTGCTCATGCAGCGCGGAGAAGCCGACAATGCTGCCTTGCCCCTCAAACTTTTTCATTGATAAAACTCTACCTTTGTGATTCCGGGAACTATCATTATGCAGCAACCTGAGGATAAAAAGAAATTTGTTCAGGAAAAGTTTTCTTCCATCAGCGGTAAATACGATCTGCTAAATTCATTGCTGTCTATGCAGATAGATAAATACTGGCGTTGGAAAACCACTCGTCTGTTACAGCAATTTACCGACGGCCAGGTTCTGGATCTTTGTGCCGGAACACTGCCGCTGTCCCTTGAGCTTACCCGGCAGCAAAAAAAACGCAGGGTACTGGCTGTGGATTTCTGTGAAGATATGCTCAGAGCCGGAGTCAAAGCGTTGCCCGATGACGAGCGAAAAAATCGCATTTTTCCTGTGTGTGGTGATGGCGAGATGATCCCTGCGCCCAGTGATACGTTCTGGGGGTGTACAGTTGCTTTCGGGGTTCGAAATCTTGCCCGCACCCAGCAGGGGCTTGACGAAATGCACCGTATACTTAAACCAACCGGAAAACTGCTCATTCTTGAATTCTCCCGTCCCACTAATCTGTTGATAAAACCGCTCTATTCATTGTATCTCAACAAGGTGCTGCCGGCGGTTGCTGGTCTGGTCTCCGGCGACAAGGAGGCGTATGAATATCTGGCCTCATCAATTGCCGCATTTTACGAGCCTGAGGAGTTACTTGCAATGATGCGTCAGGCAGGATTTTCAAGTGTCCAGCGAAAACCTCTGACCTTCGGCATTGTTTCTATTTATATCGGGGTAAAATAATATGGCAGGATCGCAACGCATTATTGTCGCGATTACCGGCGCAAGCGGCATGCTTTATGTGCCTGCACTTCTTAAGCTACTTGCCCGGGCAACGGTTGAGGTGCATGGTATAATTTCAGAATGTGGCCAGAAAGTGCTTCAGCTGGAACAAGGTCTGTCTCCGGCAGATCTTCCGGCAGTGGAGCGTTGGTTTGGGGTGGACGATTTCACCGGATTACCCGCCTCTGGTTCAGCCCTCTACGACGCAATGATCATCCTGCCCTGTACCACTGGCACCATGGGCGCCATTGCAGCCGGATTTTCAGGAAACTTGATCCACCGGGCAGCTGATGTGAGCCTTAAAGAACGTCGACCGCTGCTCCTGGCCGTCCGGGAAACCCCGCTTAACCGCGTTCACCTCAAGAACATGCTTACTCTTGTTGATGCCGGAGCTGTGATCTGTCCGCCGATGCCCTCGTTTTATCTGCAACCGGAAACACTTGAGGATATTGCCAGACAGTTTGCCTCCCGTCTTTGTGATCAAATTGGTGTCCATATTCCTGATCTTCCTCGCTGGAATGGAGGACAATCATGCTGAAGAAACTTGGTGTCATGCTTGAAATGATTAAGTTCAAGCACACTGTTTTTGCACTTCCCTTTGCCTTGATGGGTGCTTTTCTTGCCGTGCGGGGAATACCCTCATTTCGGGTCTTTTTCTGGGTCATTTTGGCCATGGTCGGAGCGCGAACAGCAGCCATGACCTTTAACCGTATTGTTGACCGCCGTTTTGATGCGGCCAACCCACGCACAGAAAAACGGGCAATTCCCGCAGGTGAGGTCTCTCTGAAAGAATCATGGGCAATGGTTACAGGTGCGTCCCTGCTCTTCTTTTTTTCCTGCTGGATGCTCAATACGGCAGCGCTTTGCATTGCTCCGGTGGCGTTGGCTCTTACTTTTGTCTATTCTCTGACCAAGAGATTTACCTGGCTTTGTCATGTGGTGCTTGGCCTTGCCCTTGCTTTTTCTCCTCTTGGCGGTTGGGTTGCCTCTGTTGGAACCCTGCATGGTTATCCCTGGATACTTTCTCTGGGCGTACTGTTCTGGGTGGCAGGTTTTGACTGTATTTATGCCTGTCTTGATGCTGATTTTGACAGAGAAGCAGGGCTTTACTCCATGCCGGCATCATTTGGCCGCAAAATTGCCTTTCGACTGGCAGTCTTTTTCCATGGGCTTGCCTTTGTCTTGTTTACCCTTACCGGCATTGTTCAGCATCTCCATTTTGTCTATTTTATCGGCATAGCCCTGACCGGAAGCGCCCTGTTTTATCAACATATTGTGGTTAACCCGAGGGATCTGACAAAAATCCAGGTTTCCTTTTTTTCAATGAATGGTTTTATTGCTCTTACCCTGTTTGCAGCCACTGTATGTGCTCTGTTCATTGGCCATTGATTTATTTTTGACAACACTTACAGTTTGATCTGTCAGGCATAACGCTTGAACTTGGCAGCAGCAGCTGTCTGCATTTTATCGTTCCAGGCATCAGACCATGAAATTCCGCGCCCCTTTTTTTTGTTTTTTGAGTTTTGTACTTGTCGGACTTTTCTTTCTTCCTCCATTTCTCCCTGCTCAAAGCAGGTCTCCGGTCATAGATCAGCAACCATTTACTGCAATTTACTCCGGTAAGGAAACTCTGCATTTTTCTATATCCTGGTCCGGCGGTATTAAAATTGGCGATCTGTACATGTCGATTACACCTGAGCCTTCAGGTGATGGATTGGTCATCAAGGCAAAAGTCACTGATTACGGCCTTTTCAAATTTTTCTATCCTGTCAATGACAGCTTTACCACGTATATCCGTGGGCCTTTGCAGCTGCCATATCGCTATGACGTTCATCAGCTCGAGGGCGGGCATGTCAATACCCGTAGAGTAACTCTTTACGACCAGGACAAAGGCGCGGTCGTCTATAGAAAAAACAATGNNAACTGAGCAGGTTTACACGGTTGATGGTTTGGTTTATAATGAGTTTTCCTCGTTTTTTATTACCCGTGCGCTCAGGCTGGTTCCTGAAAAACAGGAGATTGTGCCGGTTTTTGCCGATAAAAAACGCCATGAAGTGGCAGTGAAAGTGTTTGGAATTGAACCAAAAGAGACTATATTTGGGCGGCGTAACACCATAAAAGTCATGCCGAAAATGGATTTTAAGGGGTTGTATGACAAAGATGGTGATACAGTGTTCTGGCTCACAAATGATGCCTGCCGGATTCCGGTTGAAATTGAATCAAAAATTATGATTGGTGCCCTGGTGGCAGAGCTTGTGGAGTATTCCAACTCGGCATGTCCAGCTCTGGCACCGGAAACGTCAAAAAAACCTGTTCAGAGAGACGGCAATGGAAAAGAAAGCTGAGTCTGTAAATCCCCTGTTAAAAGACAAGAAAGAGGCTCTGGCCTCAGCAGGTAAAGAATTTGATCTCACCTCACCCCAGTGGTACCTGAACCGGGAGCTGACATGGCTAGAGTTTAACCGGCGGGTACTCCATGAGGGACAGGATGAGCGCACGCCATTGCTGGAACGAATGATGTTTTTATCCATTGTGGGGTCAAATCTTGACGAATTCTTTATGAAGCGTATTGGCGGACTTAAGCAGCAGCTGGGAGCTGGTGTCCGCAAGCTGACGGTTGACGGTCGTACTCCTGCCCAGCAGATAGACGAGTGTTACGAGGTCGTCCGTGATCTGCTCTGTCAGCAGGAGGAACTTGAGGAAAAACTCCTTAAAAGGCTCTCCCGCCGTGGTATCCGCATAGCCTATTATCAGAAACTTAATAAAGAACAAAAAAAACTTGTTGATGTATATTTCCATGAAAATATTTACCCACTGCTTACTCCCCAGGGGATGGATCCTGCCCATCCCTTTCCCTTTATTTCAAATCTGTCCCTGAATCTGCTGGTTGTGACCCGCTACTTAAATGATGATCATGCCTATCTTAACCGGATAAAAGTACCCACCGGCGTTGGTATTCCACGGTTCATCCAGGTCGGTGAGGAGCATTGCTATATTCGTTTTGAAGATCTGATTGCCAATAACCTGGATTCACTCTTTCCCGGCCTCATGATTGAATCCTGCGAGCTGTTCAGGGTGACGAGAAATGCCATAACAGAGAAATTCGGGGAACAGGCCAATGATCTGCTCTCTGATATTGAATCAGCCCTGCGTGATCGTAAATTTGCCGAAATTGTCCGCCTTGAGGTGGGTTCCTGCATGACGTCGACCCATAGAGGAATGCTTGCCGCAGAACTGGGTATTGACGAACATGACGATGTCTTTACCACAGACGGGATCATGGCCAAGCGTGATCTGATGGAAATTGCCTTAATTGATCTGCCTGAACTCCATTTTCCGGTGCACCAGCCCGTTGACCATGCCCGGCTTGCAGGAGATTCTCCTAATATTTTTCATGTCATCCGAGAAGAAGGTGCCTTGCTGCTGCAACATCCCTATGAGTCGTTTAACAGTTCTGTGGAACGATTTTTAAAAGAGGCCAGCGTTGACCCCAAGGTTCTGGCCATTAAGATGACCCTGTACCGGACATCCTCTGATTCCCGCATTATTCAATATTTACTCGATGCAGCCCATAACGGCAAACAGGTAGCCGTAGTCGTTGAGTTGCAGGCTCGCTTTGACGAGTCGGCAAATATTCACTGGGCAGGCTATCTGGAGGAGGCAGGGGTTCATGTGACATATGGCGTTGTTGGCCTGAAAACGCATTCCAAGGTTATTTTTGTTATCCGGCGCGATTATGACGGGTTACGCCGTTATGCTCATATAGGAACAGGCAACTATCATGCAGGGACTGCACGTATCTATTCAGACCTCGGTCTGCTTACCTCAGATCGTCTGATTGGCGATGACCTTACTGAGCTGTTCAATTATCTCACAACCGGATACGCTCCTGATCGTAATTATCAGAAATTGCTGCCCTCGCCAAAGGTGCTGAAGAAAGCTCTGCTTGAAAAAATTGAACGTGAGATTCAGAGTAAGAAGGGTAAAACGCCTCGAAGGATTCAATTTAAAACCAATGCCCTTGAAGATAAGGATATCACGGCCGCGCTCTACAGAGCTGCCATGGCCGGGGTAAAAGTTGATCTGCTTATCCGCGACAGCTGCAGGATAAGGCCAGGGATAAAGGGGCTGTCTGAAAATATTCGGGTTATTTCCATTGTTGGTCGTTTTCTTGAACATAGCCGGATTTATTATTTTTATAATGGTGGTAAAGAAGAGTATTTTATCGGTTCTGCCGATATAATGAAAAGAAATCTGGAAAAAAGAGTAGAGGTTATCACCCCCATAGAGCCATCGTTTATAAAGAAAAAACTGCGGGAAATTCTAGATGTTCAACTCCGTGACAGCCGTAGTGCATGGGAAATGCAGCCAGATGGTTCATATATTCAGAGAACTCCAAAAGGACGTGGTAAAACTGAGGGGTCACAGGAGATTTTCATTAAAAAGGCGGAAAAACGTCTGGCAGATGCCCAGCGGTTGACAAAAAAGAAGAATAAAAAGAAAATAGCCAAGCGCAAAAGAAAGTAATTTCGTCGATATTTGTTGAACCCGTTGCTTTATCTGGTCGGGTTTTTTTCCCGGGCCAGCGCGCGCATATCCTTTGCCTGGTCAGATTCGTCAACTATTTCTCGTCCCATGATTTCTTCAATAATGTCTTCCATACTGAGAACGCCGGTTACTGTGCCGTATTCATCAACGACCACAAAGAGGTGCTGACGTTTTTCGAAGAAATTGATAAACACTTTATTTAATGGCGCTGTTTCAGGGACAAAGTTGGCCGGGTGCATTAATTCTTTCAGAGTAACTTTGTGTTTATTTTCAGCGACGGCCATCATTACTTCGTAACTGAGGACTATGCCGACAATATCATCACGGTTTTTTCTGTAGACCGGTACCCGGCTGTGGGTACGCCATTTTTCTTTAAGTCTGGCAGCTTCAGCAACCGTTAAATCCTGGCTTAAACTGAAGGTGACTGTTCGTGGGGTCATTATCTGGCGCACAGTTTTTTCACGTAAACTGAGAATATTTGTAATGACCTCTTCCTGATCCTTGGCAATGGCACCGGATTTTCTGCTTAAGCGGGCAATGGTTGTCAGCTCATCTGCTGAAACATGGTTGCCTGCTCTTCTGGGAATCATCCTGGTTACGGCCTGACAAAGCAAAATTATTGGTTTTAAGGCTATAATCATCCATTGCAGGGGACGGGCAATAAATGGCGCCAGCTCACTGTTGAACTCAACGCCAAGAGTTTTAGGTAAAATTTCTGAGAGCAGGAGAATACAAAGCGTAAAAAACAGGGAAAACCAGAGAACATTGCTCTCTCCAAATACTGAAGCCGCCGCTGCTCCGGCCACGGCTGCCCCCATGGTGTTGGCAATGGTGTTTAAGGTGAGAATAGCTGTAATGGGCTGGTCAATATGTGTTTTTAATTGCTTGAGCACACGACCTGTACCCGGCCGTTTTTTGATAAGCATTTCGACCCGGCTCATGGGCAGGGAATAGAGTACGGCTTCAAAAACACTGCAGGTCGCAGAAATTACAATGGCCAGGCCTACAGCCAGGATGAGCTCGAGAATCAAGACAAACCTCCAATCAGTTAGCCAGCATGGCAGAGAGAGCGCCACCGATCACAACACATTTTGAAAGTCCGGTGTTGCTGCATGATATATGCACAGGGCCGGGTGGATTTCAGGTACCGGAACAAAAATCTTGTTTTCCATCTTATCTGAAATGAACTTTTTTGCCAATTAAGGAGAAAAGAGTACGATAAATAACCAAAAAGTGATGGGGTTTAGCGGGTGTCTGTCGCAAAATGGTCTTTTTGTCCGATCTCTTAGTCATGCTCAAAAAATAATGCTCGGTGGTAAGCCTAGACTCCGATATCACTTATATCCCTGCGCTTATTTTTTTCGCAATCCCCGGAGTCTCACGCCGGTCGCTTACCTGACCTCGAATAAAAATCCTCATTTTTGGACAGACACAAGCGGGGGATTAACCAAGTATAGAGAGGCATCCATGAAACATAACGAGTTGGAATGTATTATTTTTCAGATGCGCACCGCCGCAGGTGCACTTGAAAAAATGGCGATTTTGTTGCAGTCAGGGTTTCAGGTGCAGGTGGAAGGTGCTGTCGGTATTGGTGACTTTTTAGAGGGACTGCATGGGTTTACCAGGCAGTATATACATGAGCGGGTGCAGACGATTTTTGTCAATGGTCTTGCAGAAGATGATCTCAATAGAAAAATCCAGGCCGGAGATACGTTGGCTCTTTCTGCAGCCATGCCTGGCCTTGCCGGTGCGATTTTCAGGCGTGGTGGCCGTCATGCCTCCTTGCGAACTGTGGTCCATGAAGAGGGCGTCGCCAAAACCGTTGCTTCTGGTTATGTTACTGTGAAACTTTTTAATATGATTGGCACTGAAGCGGGTACTTTGCTGTTGAAACAGGGGATAGTTTTGAGTGGGAAGATACTTGCAAAATTTTTAGACTGGCAAAAAGATCGTCTGTTGCCATCTGTCAAGCGGATAGAGCGCAATGGTGTTTCCCTGCAGATTGATCAGTTGTCAGCCGAGGTGGCTGAGATTGAGCGGGTTTTTTTGAAAATACACTCTGTAGAGGAAGGAGGTTGAGAGGTATCATCACCCTTCCTCTGCCAGATTGGCATTTGGTCGATTATTATGACCAGTGGCTAAAACCAGTGAGTGGTTGTTCATTGGATATCTTGCCATCACCTCTTGGTCAAACTCAAAAAATACTGCTCGAAAGATCAGATACAGGCCGCACTTTTTTCTCAATCCTCGGGGAGACTCCCGTATCTGGCTTGAAAAAATCTTCGTTTATGGACAGATACCAGTTACATGTTTTGAAGGTTTATAATGCATTATAAGGAGTATATATGATTAAGCTCAGTGCAAAAGATCCGGTTCGTTTTACCGGGGATATGTTGGTTTATTTTCTTGCAGAGACAGGAAAAAAGAGCGTTCCATGCAGGGAAAAAGCGGTGTGCATGGCTGTCAAAACTGCCTGGAAATCAGGGGATTTTTCAGGCAAGAGCGGGCAGTCCTATTGGTTTTACCCCTCATCTGCAAAACAGTTTTCAGCGTCAAGGGTGCTTGTCGTAGGCCTGGGAAAGAATAAGGATTCTGAAGCCGACTGTTGTGAACAGCTTCGTCTTGCTGCGGGAACCGCTGTTGCCGTGGCAGCAAAACTCAACGTGAAAACCCTGATGGCTGTGCTTCCGGAGAAGAATCAAATTGCACCTTCTGCCATTGCCAGCAGTATTACAGAGGGGTTGCTGCTGGGCAATTATGTTTTTGATAAATATAAAACTCTACAGAAAAATCAGGACTGTACAAACGAATTTCCTTCTGAATTTTTTCTCCATGATGGCGGTTTAACCCATTTGCAGGTGCGCCGAGGCATGAATTATGGCAGAAGAGCAGCCCTTGCAGCCTGTAAGGCAAGAGATATGGCTAATGAGCCGGGCAATAGTTGGACACCGGCTAAGTTTGCCGAGTATGGGCGCGAGCTGGCAGATAAGTATGCCTTGAAATGCAAGGTTCTTAACAGGCAAGCCATGGTAAAACTTGGTATGGGGGGGATCCTTGGTGTGAATCAGGGGTCAGCATTGCCTCCAAAACTCGTTATTTTGCACTATCTCGGGAATAAAAAATGGCCCACACTGATGCTGGTTGGAAAAGGTCTGACCTTTGATTCGGGCGGTATCAGTCTGAAACCTGCCACCGGCATGGAAGATATGAAATATGATATGTGTGGCGGCGCAGCAGTGTTTGGCGCCATGCAGGTTATTGGCAGCGAGCGACCTAAAGGAATAAATGTTGTGGCCCTGGTGCCAGCTACAGAAAATCTTTCCGGAGCCGCAGCAATCAAACCTGGTGATATTATAACCCATTATGGTGGAACAACATCTGAGGTCATTAATACTGACGCAGAAGGGCGTCTCATTCTTGCCGATGCGCTGGCGTATGGAATTGATCGGTATAAACCAGACGCAGTGGTCGATCTTGCCACCCTGACCGGGGCTGTTATTGTTGGACTGGGACATCACCGTACCGGACTTATGGCTACTGATGATAAACTTGCCTCAAGGCTGATGCAAGCAGGTGAGCTGGCCGGAGAACCACTGTGGCGGTTACCCCTTGGTCCGGAATATTCCAAACAGATAGAATCAAAGGTTGCTGATATCAGAAATATTGGCGGTAAAGGTGGGGGGACCATCACTGCTGCCTGTTATTTACAGGAATTTGTTGGTGATACGCCATGGGCTCATTTGGATATTGCCGGTACGGCCTGGGATTTTACTGAAAAGAGTTATGTCCCTAAAGGGCCGTCAGGTATTGCGGTTCGCACATTGGTTAATCTTGTAAGAAACTGGAAAATAAGCTGATTTTTGCCAGGGGTTCCGGATTGACAATACCCGGTTCTTTCAATATGCTGTTTGCCAGCCACGTTTGCGGAAAATACAAGAAATAAGGAGAGAGCAATGGCCAAACGTAAGGGAATAACCGTAAGCCGTCAACTCATGGATAGCCAGATGCTTCATCCTGAGGCAACAGGCGAGCTTACAGGACTGCTTAATGAACTCATTGTTGCGGGGAAAATCATCAGCGCTGAGGTCAATATGGCAGGTCTTGCCGATATTCTCGGCCAGTCCGGGAAAACAAATATACAGGGAGAAGAAGTTCAGAAACTGGATGAATTCGCCAATCAGACCATTAAACGTCGCATGGAGCAATGCGGCTATATCTGTGTGATGGGATCTGAAGAAGATGACGATATTATCGGGGTTCTAGATGGCTACGAAGGTAAGTATACAGTTGCTTTTGATCCTTTGGATGGCTCTTCGAATATTGACGTAAACGTGAGTATCGGCACCATATTTGCCATCCATAAACGTAAGAGTAAGGGCAAGCAGGGCGTGCGTGAAGATCTGTTGCAGAAAGGGCGTGATCTTATTGCTGCAGGTTACATAATTTACGGATCAAGTACCATGCTGGTCTATACTACTGGCGATGGGGTACACGGCTTTACCCTTGATCCCAGTGTGGGCGAGTTCTTTCTCTCCCATCCTGATATTACAATTCCTGAGCGCTCAAAATATTACAGCGTCAACGAAGCGTATGAAAAATACTGGCATGACAACACCCGTAATTATATAGAACATCTAAAAGAGCTGGATTACCGTGGGGAACGATGCTATAGCCTTCGATATATTGGTTCTCTGGTGGCTGATTTTCATCGTAATCTCATTAAAGGTGGTGTTTTCCTCTATGCCCGGGACAAGAAGAGTACTGATAAACCAGATGGGAAACTTCGTCTGCTTTATGAGGCTTCTCCTCTGGCGATGGTAGTTGAACAGGCTGGTGGCATGGCTATCACGGATGATGGACGTCGGATTTTAGATATTGAACCAACGGATCTGCACCAGCGTGTTCCCCTTATTCTTGGTTCCCGGGAAGAGGTTGAGCTGGCTCTTCAATATTTTGCGGATTAGAGCAGAACTCTTACAGAAAAATGTTGTAAAAAAAGAAAAGCGGATTAAGAACAATAGAGCTTTTTAGAGTTTGAAAAGCTGATCTTGCGAAGACTTTCAACGAATATTTACAAAGGAGCGACCATGAAGCTTATACACAGAATTGCGGTGGCTGTAACCGCATTGGCTCTTCTGGCAACACCTGCAATGGCTGGAAAAGTTGTTAAATGGAAACTGGCAGAGACCTGGCCTTCAACGTTAACCCCTCTTGCCTCACCTCCGGCCAATCTTGCCAAAATGGTTAAAGAAATGAGTGGCGGCACCTTTATCATTAAAGTTGAGGGAAAGGAAAAGCATAAAGCCCCTCTTGGTATTCTTGATATGGTTAAAGGTGGGCAGTATCAGATGGGTCATAGCGGCTCCTATTACTGGAAAGGTAAAGATATAAGCACGATCTTTTTCACCACTATTCCCTTTGGCATGACCGCTGCCGAACAGTATGCATGGTTTTATTATGATGATGGCATGAAGTACATGCAGCAGGTGTATGATAAATTTAAAGTGTTGAATTTCCCCGGTGGTAATACTGGTGTCCAGATGGGCGGCTGGTTTAAAAAGGAGATCAACACTCTTGACGATTTGAAAGGCCTGAAAATGCGTATCCCCGGTCTTGCCGGTGAAGTCTTTGCAAAACTTGGTGTTAATGTGACCAACATCCCGGCAGGTGAGCTGTATACATCACTTGATCGTGGGACAATTGATGCCCTT
>RKSL01000043.1 GCA_008633435.1 Candidatus Desulfobulbus rimicarensis
GTCGTAGGTACGCTGGACAACACCGTAACGTTCGGCAAACTGTAGGGTACGGCCATATTCAAAGCCTGCATCCTTCATTAAACGGGGGAACATTCTCCAGAGCAGATAAAATAAATCGCGCGCATACCCACCCATTAAAGTGCCAGTCAATGCCAGTACCTTTTCAGACCGGGCAATCAAACAGCTCATTGCCTGGCCTTGGGCAGTGCCGCCACCTTTGAGTTCATGCACCTCATCAAGAATGAGGAGATCAAAGAAGTTTTTCGGGAAAAACCGCTTTATGAACTCGGCCTTGGCATAGCGCCGGACTTTTTCCCTGTCTGCAGCCCACATCTTGGCTCCGCAATGTTCACAGCTTGGAGCTTTGTCGGTGGTAGAGCATTCAACCGCTCTGCCGCATTCAGGACAGCATTCAGCGCCACGGCGAATAACAAGCTGCCGTTTGCGCTGGAAATGAAGTTTTGCCCGTTCCTTGCCGATAACCCATATCTCCGTGCCGATTGGCCGGGTCAGATGGAGTTTATGAGCAAGAAGCTGTTGCATGCTTTTGTCATTCAGATTGAAGCAGGTACAGCCGGGTATGGTTTCTTCTGCTTCCCGTATCCATTTTTTCACCAGGTGACCTGGGCATTGAATCAGGATTCTTTTGACTGATTTTGGGATCAGGTGGGCAACTGCAAGTCCCATGAACGTTTTCCCGCTCCCCATTTCGCCGACCAGAAAGGCGGCCTTATGATCTTCCATATAAAAAGACCTGGCCACCGGCAGAATCCCTCGCCGGGTCTGTGACTCAAATGGCGGACGGATAAGTTGTTTCAGTTTTTCTCCGGCCTCTCTGTCCCAGTCATCTTCACTTTTAGGCGAATAGACCGGATCCATATTCCGGATGACCTGGGATTTTAAAATATCTCCCCATTCACCAAGAAAATCAGCCAGCTTTATTGTTTTGGGTTGTGCCTGTTCCGGATCTACAACATTTTTTGTAACTGTTTCCGGCTCAGGTGTGAGTGTGGCGGTTTCCATTGCTTTCTTTCCTCCCGTTGTAACCAGGAAAAAGAGAACAATACCCCCTCAGGGGAATTGAAATGCTCTTCCCCCGGTGGGTGTTTTTGATTTCGCTTAAGGCTGCCTCCAGTCAATGCAGATAGTGCATGGAGATTCCCTCAAGGATTCGTTCCTGAAGGGTGTCGTCCCCGGGCCAGCTGATAAGGTATGCTTCCCGCAACTCTTCTTCACCAAAGGAGTAGAGCTTTTCAGGCTGCAGCACCTCATCCCATAGCCAGGCCTGCCATTCCGGTTTTAAAGGAATGGTGGTGGCAGCATCGAGCAACAGAAATGCCCGATCCAGTATGGTTGGTAAATCCGGGCCATAGACAAAGGCGGTTTGTCCTGATTTGTCCGATGGAGCTGAACCCTTTGCAAAATAATCCGTACTCACCAGTACCTTGTTGACGGTTTCACCGATCTTCCTGGTTCGACAACTCCGCAAGCTCCCGGGAAACCCAGTTCACGACTTGTTCGTACCGCTCCCGGAAATTCAAACTCCTGGACAGGATCATCCGGGCTTGACCCAACTTCGTGAGTATGATTCTCAAAAACCTCTGAAACGGCACTTTTACGTTGAGAATAAAATTAAATTTAACGACAATACAGGTGGATAGAATTTTCCAGCCCCCTGTAGTGCCATGAAGTGACCTGGCCACCTTGACGGGAGCTGAATAGTATGCAATTCTGACTGCATGTATATTCGAAAAACACAAATTCAAAAAAAGAAGTCCGGGGGCCACTACTTCACTTATCGAATTGTTGAGTCTCGGCGCGTCGGGAAAAAAGTAAATCAACGCACCCTATT
Source organism: Candidatus Desulfobulbus rimicarensis (assembly GCA_008633435.1). Taxonomy (GTDB): domain Bacteria; phylum Desulfobacterota; class Desulfobulbia; order Desulfobulbales; family Desulfobulbaceae; genus Desulfobulbus_C; species Desulfobulbus_C rimicarensis. The sequence continues at coordinate 1,853 of RKSL01000043.1, forward strand.
AAACCTGGGAACTGATTTCTCTTTATCAGAAGAGCAATGGCCTCTTTTGATAAAGAAGATCCAGGAGGTTCTTTATGGCCAACAGTTTCTTTTTGCAATCGATTGTGAAGTGGATAAATGGGCTCGCCATTATGCCGCAAGGATAATAGCAAGACAGCAAGATGAAGAGAGTGGCAATGGAATAGATTACAGAGAGGTTAACATTGACAGCCTTGTCATGAACAGACCACGCAGTATTGGTTGCGAGCATGTTACTTTGGAAGCCTTACGTTTACTGGAGCTTGATACAAAATTTAGCGAATTGGGTTTTACTGGTCCTCAGACTGCTTTGGCCATTGGTTCTATAATTGCCCGTGCATGTCACCCTGCAAGTGAAAGAGAAACCCATCGATGGCTTCAAGATCAGTCGGGCCTTGGAGAACTGCTTGACCATAATTTTGAAGAAGTCAGTCAGTATAAAATGTATCAGATATCCGACCTGCTGCTCAAGAAGAAATCAGCTATTGAAGAACACTTATATTGCAAGGAACGAAATCTTTTCTCCCTTCAGGAGACGATAACGCTGTATGATTTGACCAATACTTATTTTGAAGGTCAGTGTCTTGCCAATACTCTTGCCAAGCGCGGTCATTCCAAGGAAAAAAGATCCGATTGTCCACTTGTCACGTTAGCTCTGGTGCTCGACAGCAGTGGTTTTCCAAAACGCAGTCGTGTTTTTGAAGGTAATGTTAGCGAAGCGTTAACACTTGCAAAAATGATTCAGGAACTTCAATCCACCACGGAGGGATCTGTTCTACAAAAGCCCACTGTAGTTATGGATGCTGGTATAGCCACAGAAGAAAATATTGATTGGTTAAAAGATAATCAATATCCATACCTGGTTGTAAGCCGGAAAAAGCATCGTGAGTTTGACGAGTCGGAATCGACCATTGTAAAGGAGGATGCAGAATGCACAGTCAAGGTTCAAAAAGTCATTGATGACGAGAGTGGAGAAATCCTTTTATACTGTCATTCCAGTCAACGGGAAAAGAAAGAACGAGCTATTGGAGTTCTGTTTTCAACACGATTTGAAGAGGCCTTGCAATACCTCAGTGATGGGTTGAAGATAAAGAGACGACTCAAAAAACATGACAAGGTAATTGAGAAAATTGGTCGTCTTAAACAACAATTTTCCAAAGCAGCGAAATTGTATACCGTAACAGTTACGAAAGATGAAGAGAGTGGTAATGCCGGCAAGATAACCTGGCAACGCAAACCAGCAGCGGACACAACCGATACGTATCCGGGAGTATATTGTTTACGTACCAATCAGTCCGATTGGGATGAGTCTACCTTATGGAAGACCTACACAATGCTGACGGATCTGGAGGCTGTCTTTCGTTCTCTGAAATCAGAACTTGGCTTACGTCCTATACATCATCATATCGCTGAGCGGGTTTCAGGCCATCTTTTTATCACATTGTTGGCATATCACCTTGTCCATACAACACGGTACCGACTTCGGCATGCAGGTATCCACGATTCATGGACAACTCTGCGTAATATTCTGCTACCGCACAACCGGGTCACGGTTTCAATGCAATGTAAAAATGGTGATGCTGTTCATATCAGGAAAAGTGTACAAGCTGAACCTGAGCAACACGAGATATACTCAGCCTTGGGTGTTAAAATTAATCCAGGTAATGTGGTGAAAACAACTCTTACAACAAAATGAAAGATGTAGTGCCATACTGCCAATGTTAAACATTGTAACTATTTGTAATCAATCGTTATTGTTTTCGCAACTCGCAAAATTGGG
>RKSL01000226.1 GCA_008633435.1 Candidatus Desulfobulbus rimicarensis
CTGAGATTTATAATCTTGCGTGTCCGGCCTCACCTATTCATTATCAGTTCGACCCTGTCCAGACCACAAAGACATCGGTGCACGGTGCTATTAACATGCTGGGGCTTGCAAAAAGAGTGAAGGCAAAGATTTTTCAGGCATCGACTTCGGAGGTGTATGGTGATCCTGAGATTCATCCCCAGCCAGAGGATTATTGGGGGCATGTCAACCCAAACGGTATCCGCTCCTGCTATGATGAGGGAAAGCGATGTGCTGAAACCTTGTTTTTTGATTATAAACGACAGCATAATCTCATCGTCAAAGTAGCTCGTATCTTCAATACCTATGGGCCGAGAATGCACCCCAATGACGGTAGAGTTGTTTCGAATTTTATAGTGCAGGCTCTACAGAACAAGCCCATAACTATTTACGGTGACGGCAGCCAGTCTCGTTCTTTTTGTTACGTCGATGATTTAATAGAAGTTTTTGTACGGTTTATGGACTCTGAAGATTCGTTCACCGGCCCGATGAATACCGGTAACCCGGGGGAGTTTACCATCAGGGAACTGGCAGAACAGGTTATCGAATTAACTGGTTCCAGTTCGAGGCTCATTGAAGAACCGTTACCCTCAGATGACCCCCGCCAACGCCAGCCAGATATTACTCTTGCCAAAAAGAAACTCGGCTGGGAGCCTAAGATTAGATTAAAGGAAGGCTTGGTTAAAACAATCGCTTATTTTGACGAGTTTTTAAAGGTAGGATAGGAGATAAAGGTGAGTGCTATGTCACTAGAAGAATTGTTGGAAAAATTAGAAAATAAACAGGCGATTATCGGTGTCGTTGGACTGGGATATGTTGGCTTGCCGTTGATGCTTCGCTATGTTGAAGTCGGTTTCCAGGTTCTTGGTTTTGATATTGATACTGCAAAGATTGACCAGCTGAATCAGGGCAGGAGTTTTATTAAGCATATTGCATCTGCGAGCATCAAAAATGCTGTTGATCGAAAAATGTTTCAGGCAACAAATGATTTTTCCCGTGCAGCTGAGGCTGATGCTTTGCTTATCTGTGTGCCGACACCTTTAAATCAATACAGGGAGCCTGATCTATCATATGTCACAGGAACAGTTGACTCCTTCTGTCCTTATTTGCGTAAAGGGCAGGTGATATGTCTGGAAAGTACAACATATCCGGGAACAACAGATGAAGAACTTAAACCACGAATCGAAGCTACTGGGCTTGTGGTTGGCAAGGATATTTTTCTGGTGTATTCCCCTGAACGTGAGGATCCCGGTAATATAAATTTTACCACCAGGACAGTCCCCAAAGTTTGCGGTGGAGATACCGAGAATTGCCGCAAGGCCGGCTTAGCGTTGTATACGCAGGTTATTGAACAGATCGTTCCTGTGTCCTCCACACGGGCTGCAGAGATGACCAAACTTCTTGAGAACATTTATCGAGCAGTAAATATCGGTCTGGTCAACGAATTAAAGATTGTTGCTGACAAAATGGATATAGACATATGGGAAGTTATTAATGCGGCTGCAACAAAGCCCTTCGGGTACACTCCGTTTTATCCCGGCCCTGGTCTTGGCGGGCACTGCATTCCCATCGATCCTTTTTACCTTACCTGGAAAGCCCGTGAATATGGTTTGCATACCCGGTTTATTGAGCTTGCCGGAGAGGTCAATACAGCAATGCCTGAATGGGTGGTTGGCAAAGTCATGGATGCGCTTAACGAAAGAGGAAAGCCTCTCCATGGCACCAAGGTTTTGATTTTAGGTATTGCCTATAAAAAGAATGTTGATGACATGCGTGAGTCACCGTCTGCCATGTTAATGGAACTATTACAAGCGAAGGGTGCAATTCTATCATATTCTGATCCATATGTTCCCTCATTTCCTCAAATGAGAAAGCATTTTTTTGAATTAGAATCGATAGAATTAACCAAGGAATCGCTGGAGCAATTTGATTGTATTATTGTGTCAACGGATCATGACTGTTTTGATTTTGATTTTATTGCGAAGCATGGTAGCTTAATAGTAGATACTAGAGGGGTATTTTCATCGTTTCGCGATAGTCATATTATAAAGGCATAATGCATATGGTATGGTGCCCCTCCTTCTAATAGAAGTCTGTCATGTTATATATCCCCCTTGGAGAGAGTTTAGTATCATTGATTTTCAAGACAAGGGATGGAATCTTCCATTTTGTTATTTGGCAGGTGTGATTAGAGTGAAAAAGAATTTTTTTGCTACTGCTGGGGGCTTGCCTTGTATCTTCTAGCAACCTTTATCTCATGGCTTCAAGGGGCCTAGCGGTTTTTTGGGTAAGGAGCATGCTTCATTGACTGCAGGATATCACTAAGTATTGCTTGATTTCGGGCTGGATGTGAAGGAAGAAGGACTGATTCTGACAATTATGCCATTGAAAGGTAAGCGGTTCACTGATTGTCTGCCAATGCTCTTTATTATAATAAATGATATTTTTTCCACCTCATATTACAACAGTTGAATGTAACCTCACAGCTTTTATCCTGCTGCAAAATTATAATCGGCACCACCCCTATATCTATATATGATCTGAATTCAACGGTTTCATACGGGCACAATTTACACCGTACCATGCCTGATATCTTTTGCCGTAAGACAATTATTTTTTGGAGATATTAATGTTTTACCAAGAACGTCAAGACGAACTGCGCGCTCATCGTAAAACGTGGTTAGTTACCGGAGTAGCCGGTTTTATTGGGTCAAATTTGCTGGAAGCTCTTTTGAAACTTGATCAGCGAGTTGTCGGTTTGGATAATTTTTCTACGGGATTTCAGCATAACCTGGATGAGGTGCAAAGCCTTGTAAGTAGTTCGCAATGGCAACGTTTTAGCTTTGTTCATGGTGACATCAGAGAGCTTGCAACCTGTCAGCAGGTTTGCCAAGGTGTTGACTATGTATTGCATCAAGCAGCATTAGGCTCGGTTCCCAGATCCATTGAAGATCCGATCGTGACCAATGATAATAATATTACTGGTTTTCTCAACATGTTGGTGGCTGCACGGGATAATGGTGTTGATCGGTTGGTTTATGCCGCTTCAAGCTCGACCTATGGAGATCATCCTGGCCTGCCCAAGGTGGAAGATAAAATTGGGAACCCGCTTTCTCCGTACGCAGTCACTAAGCTAGTAGATGAACTTTATGCTGGGGTTTTTGCACAAACGTATGGGCTTGCTGTTATAGGTCTCAGGTATTTTAATATTTTCGGGCGTCGCCAGGATCCTGACGGTGCCTACGCTGCAGTAATTCCTAAATGGTTTTCCGGTATGCTTGGTGGTGAGAGCGTATATATCAATGGTGATGGTGAGACCAGTCGAGATTTCTGTTACATTGATAACTGTGTACAGGCTAATATTTTGTCAGCAATTACTGAGAATCCAGAAGCAATCGATCAAGTGTATAACATTGCCTATGGCAAACGAATAAGCTTGAATGATCTTTACCTTCTTATTCAGCAAAAGGTACAAAAATATTTCCCTAGAGCAGCCGAGGTAAAACCGGTTTATCGTGATTTTCGGGCAGGAGATGTTCGGCATTCCCTCGCCGATATTAGCAAGGCCAATGCTTTAATAGGATATTTACCTCAATACAGTGTAGAGGAAGGCCTCGAAACGGCAGCGACCTGGTATCTTGATAGATTTAAATATTCTGAAAAAAAGTAAGCATTTTACGATGATTTTTTTATATGGTGTATATTGTTAAAAGGATTCTGTTTTTTTGACGGAATGAAGTAAACCCAAATTCTGAGTTATGATGGATAAAAACACTAATGAACTAGAATCGCTATATTGCCATCAGATTGTGTTGCCAGGTACTGCAGATTCGGCAGAAAGCGAGATTAGTTTGGTGGATCTCTGGATGATATTAATGCAATCAAAGAGGATGGTTATTGGTGTATTCTTGGGGTGTGTTGTTATGGCAATTGGCCTAGTTTGTTTGCTACCCAAGGTCTACCGAGCCGAAGTTGATCTGTTCCCACCTGGAGTAAATGATATTGCGAATCTTAATTTCATAAACAAACATTTTGAACCACAGGAAATATATGTTGAGTTTACCAAAAATTTACAGAGGAAGGGGGTAAGATATAAGTTTTATATCGATAATGATCTTGGCCGATTTTTTTCAGAAAAAACGTCAGACAAAAATGAGCTTTACTCTGTTTTTGAGCGGGAATTTGACAAGAGAATTACAGTCAGGAAAAAAAATGCGAAGAACCCTTCAGGGGGCATAAATGTGTTGCTGGAAGGTACTCGTTCTGAACTTCTTGCTGATTGGCTTGAGCAGTTGGTCAATTTTATCGACAGGTATACAGTTAACGGTCTTGTCAAGGGGATTGAGGCTGAGGTGAACACCCAAATCGAGTTGCTGGAGATGAAAATAGCTACCTTGCGACGGGTAGCGAAACAGCAGCGACAGGACAGGATCAAACAGCTACAGGAAGCCTTGATAATAGCAAAACGCATTGCTATAAAAGATAATGAGAATAATTCTCTTCCTGTAGAACGAAAAAGCATTACCCAGCAGGCATCTGACAATTTTTTGCTTGCCACTCAAGCAGGGATACCTCTTTTTTATCGCGGTGAAGTTGCCTTGCAGAGTGAGATTAACAGCTTGATAGAGCGTAAGGACGAAAGCCCATTTATTCCAGGTCTGCGAAAATTAGAGGCTGAACTGGCAGAGTTGAAAAACAAAAAAATCGATGCATCTTTATCACATGCCGTGTTAGTTGATCAACCTGCAAGAGTGTTGGATAAGCCAGTAAGCCCGAAATCGATGTTGATCATTGCCTTAAGTGCTATGGTAGGTCTGATGGTGGGAGTCTTTAGTGCATTTATTAAAAATATGGTGTTCGGAGCTTATGATGATTGTGAAAAAGGTCATGTCCTTCCTCAACAAGATGCAATAGTTCAAGGTAAAGAGTAAAAGACAGGTAAGAAGGTTCAATTCTACACATACTCTTTGATAAAGAGAAATGAAATGCAAAAAAAAATTATGGTTGTTTTTATCATACTTCTTTGCTCCCCTCTAGCAAC
>RKSL01000227.1 GCA_008633435.1 Candidatus Desulfobulbus rimicarensis
AAGTACGATGGTTAGCTAGATCTATGTTGCGATTGGCCGAAGCCTTCGTACAGAAGTTTCCATTGGTGGACCCTCACCTATCATTTATCTTCTTGTTAGCTGATGTTAATCACCTCATTAACGGGGTAGTTAACGGAATGCACCGAGCACGGTGACACACTCTCTCAGTTATTTTCACCATACGCTTGCCGACCAGGGGTTCATTTGCCATAAAAATATTGCACACTCCGCAGCGCCTGTACTCATAATCACTTCTACATGGCCGGCTTGGTGCGGCTGCTATCGGAGTTTTGGTTTCTGCAATAAGCTGTTTGGGTGACTCATCCATGCATACTACCGGATACCGTTCATCATATGGACGTTTGTACACATCAAGAACCATCTCCATGTTGGCGACAAAACTTCCATTTTCCTCCGGTGGTATTACCCATCCATCCTGCCGCCAAGGCTTAAGTTCGTTTTTTTTAAAATACGACGTATCGATTCATGGGAAATGCTGTCAATATAATTGAGTTCAACAACCCGATCCGCAAGGAGTCGCAAGCTCCATCGGGAAAATCCTTCAGGGGGGTTGCTGCAACTCAGCGCAACCAAGTGAGCTTCAAAATCCCCATCAGCTTTTTTTGCATAAACGCGGCTCCCCTTGCGTCCGTTAAGTGCTATGTCAAGGCCATCTACGACAAAACGTTTTTTTACCCGATCAATTTTTCGCATGCTTGTTTTCAGAACACGGGATATTTCTTCATTGATTGATCGGTTATCTTGATATTCCCCCTCGTCACAACCAAGTAAAATCAATGCATTCAGCACTTTTTGCGATCTGTGTTTTCCCTTGGAAGAAATTTCGTTCAACTCAGCGCGCTCATCCTTAGTCAGGGTCACCGTAAACTTCTTCATGCTCAATCCTCCATGGTTGATTATGAAGAATAATATCACTTATGATACGACATTACAAGGTTGACGTGACACTAGATGTCCATATCCCGTGCAGGGATTGTCGGGATCAGATGAATGGCAGGAAATCCCTTGAGTATAAAAAAAGCCCTTGCCGGAGTAATCCGGTAAGGGCTTTTTTTTTCGTGCAGTAGTATTTGTAAAAGACCGGGTGTCTTTGCTTCTCTATGCCTCTTTCCAGTCAGGCCTGAGGTGGAGTTCTGTAAGCTGTTTTCTGGCAACAGTGGCAGGCGCTTCAGTGAGTGGGCAGGTGGCTTTCTGGGTTTTAGGAAAGGCTATCACGTCACGTATTGATTCTGACCCTGTAAGGATCATCAAAAGTCGATCTACCCCAAAGGCAATCCCACCATGGGGTGGTGCGCCATAGGTAAGCGCCTGGATCAGGAAACCAAATTTATCTTGAGCTTCTTCCTGGCCAATTCCCAGTGTTTTTAGAACTCTTTTCTGTACCTCAGGGGTGTGGATACGAATAGAGCCGCCTCCGATCTCGTTACCGTTGAGTACCAGATCATAGGCGCGACTTTTAACCTTTGTCGGATCTGTTTCAAGCAGGTCAAGATCATCGTCATTTGGTGCGGTAAAGGGGTGGTGCACTGCCGTATATCTTTTGCGGTCAGTATCATATTCAACCAGCGGAAAGTCAGTTATCCACAGGAAATTAAAAGTGCTGTTGTCAATGAGCTTTAATCTACGGGCAAGTTCAAGCCGAAGCTCGGCAAGAACCTGATTCACTGTTGCGCTGTCGTCTGCCCCAAACAGCAGAAGGTCACCAGGTTCGGCTTCAAGAGCGGTTCCCATGGCAGCAAGTTCTTCTTCGGAGAAAAATTTGGTAATAGGGGATTGCCATTGGTCATCTTTTATTTTTATCCAGGCCATCCCCTTGGCACCAAACCGGGTAGCATAATCGGTGAGGGTATCCAGGTCTTTGCGGGAAAAATCAGCACAGCCTTTGGCATTTATCGCTCGGACAGCACCCCCTTTGTCGATGATAGAGTTAAACACCTTAAAGCTACAGCCGCGGAGAGTCTCGGTCAGGTCAACCAGCTCAAACCCAAATCGTGTGTCTGGGCGATCTGTACCAAAACGAGCCATGGCCTCATCATAGGTCATTCGTTTGAATGGAGGCTTAAGCTCTATGTCCCTGGTTTTTCTGAACACATCTTGAATCATCCCTTCAGTAATCTGAATAATGGCATCTTCGTCCTGAAAGCTCAGCTCCATGTCAATCTGGGTGAACTCGGGCTGCCGGTCTGCACGCAGGTCTTCATCACGGAAGCATTTAACGATTTGGAAATATCGATCCATTCCTGAGATCATCAACATCTGTTTAAAGAGCTGAGGTGATTGGGGCAGGGCATAAAATTTCCCTGCATTTACGCGGCTTGGCACCAGATAATCTCTTGCCCCTTCAGGGGTAGAACGAGTCAGCATGGGCGTTTCAATTTCCAGAAAATCGTTTTCGCTTAAATAACTCCGTACGGCCTGTAACGCTTGGTGACGCATGATGAGCTTGTCGGCCATTTCCGGTCGGCGTAGATCCATGTAACGGTACTGGAGCCGTATGTTGTCAGACACCTCTGCTTCTTCATCAATAGGGAAGGGCGGTGTTTCACTGGTATTGAGGATACGCAGCTCATCGACCAAAATTTCAATTGCGCCGGTTGTCAGTTTAGGATTGGCCATGTCGCCTGGGCGTTGTTCAACCCTGCCTTTAATGGCCAGAACCCATTCAGATCGTAATTTATGCGCCTTGGCATGAATTTCAGGGTTGATTTCAGGGTTAAAGACAATCTGCGTGATACCCCAGCGGTCGCGGAGATCAATAAAAATAACGCCACCATGATCGCGCCGTCGAAGAACCCAACCCATGAGAATGACTTCCTGATTGAGATTGTCAATACCAAGTTGGTTGCAGTTATGTGTGCGCTGCAGTGATCCCATTGTTTCCATGTATTTGCTCCAAAACCGGGTAGGCCGGTAGTACGTATAAAAAAAGAAAAATAAGAAAAAAAGAAAATAAAAAAAATCAAATGGCCATCTGTTTTTCCAGTTGTCTGGCAAGTATCTCAACTGGTTCCTGTAGAGGAAAAGGAGCCTGTTCCTTGTTGTCCATATTGCGCAACACTCCTTCTTGTTCGCTCAACTCCT
>RKSL01000228.1 GCA_008633435.1 Candidatus Desulfobulbus rimicarensis
TCAACGTAAAAGTGCCGTTTCAGAGGTTTTTGAGAATCATACTCACGAAGTTGGGTTAACGGCCAAGCGATGGCCGGTTTGATGCATGTGCTAAGTTGCTTGACACATCAGGCAACAAACCTTCGGCCTCGGTCTGGTAGTCTTTGAGCAAAGCCATTAAGTCTGCTTCCATGGTTTTTCGTGTCGCCAACCGTTTTCGATATTCCGCCTCAACGGTCTCAATTTCCCCGGTTAATTCCGCTGCTGACAGCTCCATAAAGCCTGGCCGCCTTGGTGACTTTATTTCACTGTAGTCCGGGTTCAGTCCATCCCCTGTAAGAATATCAAAGGCTCGATATGAACGCTCAATTAGCAGCCTTTCACCGTATAGATTTGCACAAACTTTCAAATAATATTCACGTAGTTCGTCCAGCGTTTCCGCAGTCTTGACCTCGCCCAGTTGTTCCGGTTGTAGTTCACCCAATCCCATGACTTACCCTCCGTATATATGTTTTGGCTCCCTGTGTCCTCGGTTCAATAACCGGCGGTGCTGTCACCTGGTCAGCCATCTCAACCGTTGGCCCCGCCTTCACTGCTTTACCGTTCAGTTTTGCAAGGAGATCGCCGCCTACCTTTTCCATTTCACCAGCCAACGGCGAACCAGCGGCCTTCAACAGCATGTAAATAACAGCCACCATAAACCCGGCATTCATCAACCCACCGGCACCGCCTTTCGTGAGGAAGCCCAACCCAGCGGCACCGACTGCCAGTTTAGGATTATCAGCCAGTGCACCGGAAACAGTTCCGATGCCACGCAGACCGGCTCCCGCCAATCGCTCCACATTGGTCACTGCTGACGCGGCTGCATCCAGCAGGGCCACGGGTGCTGATGGCTCCGCGTCCCGCTGTTTCTCCTTAGTCTCAGCTCGGACCAATGCAAACAGGGCCTTTAATTCCTCACGGTCACGCCCAGAAAGGTGAACCGTTTCATTATCCTCAACTATTCGCCGCGCCTCACCTTTAAGCCGCGCCATATCCAACCCGCTGACATCCATACCGCCAAGCTCCCGCAGTTCTTCCGGTGTCAGCCTTGCCAATCTCTCAAACATCTTTATTTCCTCCGTCGTTTCCTTTTCGTCTTATATTTCATGGTTCGGCCCTGATAATCGCCGGACTTCTGCTCTAAATACACCTGCTCATACCGGTCTAACTCCCTCGGCTCTGCTTCAGGTATCTCCAGTGGTTTCAGGACCGGCAACGCTCCGGCCAGATCGGGAAACGCCTGCCCTACGCCATCTATAATCTCTGCCAATTCCTGAACGGTTCGGTTATGCCGCTCGATCACCTTTGCCACCTTCACCGGCTCGGCTCCGGCTTCCTTCTGTATGGCCTTTGATTTACGGCCTATCAACTCCGCCACATGATCAACAAAACCAGCAACCGCCACCACCTCACCCTGTAACTGGTCGGCATCCTCATACACACGGCCAGCCAGCCGCCTTAGGGCCGCCATTCTCTCCCGTGCCAACACCTCAACACGCTCAGCCTGTCGCACCCTGTCTGATACTTCTGCCAACACTTCACGTTGTACCTTGTCCCGCTCTTCTGCTGACAGCCTTGCCCGCGCTCTGGCACCTTCGACCCGATCCACATACCGCAGGCTGTACCGGGCACCGATCACAACGACAATCAACAGCACCAGCCAAGGCCACCGATAGGCCACCAGCTCGCACAAAGTCACCAGCGCTTGTGCCACTATCTCCGACACGGCATACGAACCAATCAGCAGGCCAACAACAAAACCAACTGGCCACGACCACAACTCCCGCAGCCAACGGCCCGCCGATGCCGGTAACAATACTGCTGATTTCATTGCGTGACCTTCGCCAGCTGCTCCATAAGGCGGCGCAGGTACGCTGGTGAGATCTTGAACCGGCGGAACTCTCTCAAGTAATCTGCAATCTCTCTGTAGCTGGCTCCCTGTTTCTGTAACTTCCTCGCCTCCGGCCAGTGTCTCAAGGTGAACAGGCGGCCAGTTTTACCAAGCCTGCTGCCCTTCACATGCGCACGAATCTGACCCAGTCGACGCGCCAAAACATCCGCCTCTGGTAGATCCTTTTCAGCTTCCCAGGCCTGCCGCACCAGCGTCATAAATGCGCCGTAATCCACGCCCAACCGGTCCAACACTTGCCGCCGCTGCTCGGTTGGCATCAGGCCGAAATACCGTAGCATCGCCTTTTCTACCTGTTCCCTGTGTGTGCTCATTGTTCCCGCTCCTGCATTCATGTTCGTTAAACAAAACGCCTTTATTAACGTGCTGGCGGCTGCACAAGTCTGGGGTATCGCTCCAGCAGCGGCATACATTGACCTGTATGCTGGCCTTAGGATGTTCGCAGGCCGTAGGGTCTGCCATGAGTTCCCGTGCTCATGCCAAGAATTTACGCTTCTTGGTGGCGTTGATGATAAATAGATATCAGGTGATGGGATGAGAAGAGAAAAGACGCACATACCTCGGCATGCGCGTTTACCTGACAAGTCAGATAAACGCAGCATGCACACCCCCGGCAACAGATCCAGCCGGGGTGATTGGTAACGGGCGAAAATTTACTGAACTGTAGACAGGGTGAACAACATGCGAGGAAATCCAAGAAACCAAAGCGGACAGATCTTCCGTAAACTGGACCGGATCGGCCAGAGTCGACACGCCGCCAAACAGGATGCAAAGGCCGCCGGTATTGTCGGCAATCACCACACCGCACAAAATCTGGGCGTGTTCAGTTTCAGCACCATGACCAAGTACAGGGCCATAGGTACGCAGTTCCTGCAGTGGTGCCGGGATGAACATAGCGTGAAAGATGCGGCAAAGATCACGCCGGATCACGTTCGGGAATGGCTGCGGGTCAAGGTTGCCGATGGTGTCCGGTATAAAACCTTTGCCACCTATGCCGCTGCGTTGGGAAAGATGAATACAGGTCTAAATAGCATCTATAAGCGGTCTGATAATTGGGCAACAGTGATTGATGAAACAAGGAAACAGGCACGGGAACAGTTACAACGTACCACAAAATCACGCGGTTACTGGAAACCTGAAATTTTATGTGATAGCCTTCAGGGAGTGTACGGGATCGCGGCGCAGATCCAGTACCATGGCGGTGCCAGGGTCAAGGAGATTACCCACCTTACTGAAAAGCACCTGTTAGGCAGCAACCGAATCCAGCTGACCAATACCAAAGGCGGCAGGCGCAGGGTAATGACGTTACCGCCGGAGTTGTATGAACAGGTTGCCGGGATCATCCGGCAAGACGGCGCGTTCAGGTTCCAGTATCGGACCTATTTGCGGCAGTTAAAAGCCGCTGCACTGGAAACCGGGCAGCCGTACACCGGTTCCCATGGCTTGCGGTGGAATTTTGCGCAGAGGGTTGTTCAAGACGTGCAGGAAACCGGTTTAACTTATGATGAGGCGTTAAAGGTCGTGTCCGAGAGGATGGGGCATAGTAGAGCCGAGATTACAGAACATTATTTAAGATA
>RKSL01000229.1 GCA_008633435.1 Candidatus Desulfobulbus rimicarensis
ATTCAACCAGCTCTCACCTTTATGCAAAAAGCTGCACAGACAAAATTTAAAGAGCTTGGTCTTGAATTCGGTCAAATGCATACTGTGGGAACCCCTAGACGGTTAACATTGGCTGTTGAGGAACTCCAGAGCAGACAACAGGATCAGCGTAAAGAACATATAGGGCCTGCCAAAAAGGCTGCTTTTGATGCTGAGGGCAATCCTACAAAGGCAGCTCTTGGTTTTGTACGTTCCAAAGGGTTGACAGTTGATGATATCGAGATTGTTGAAACACCCAAAGGGCAATATCTTATGGTTGTTGAAGAGGTTAAAGGGCAACAGACCGCTCAGTTGCTCCCCGCACTACTTGATGAGTTGCTGCGAACAATCCCTTTTCCTAAATCCATGCATTGGGCAAACAGTACTTTGGCATTTGCTCGACCTATTCAGTGGTTACTTGCGCTTTATGATGGGAAGATCGTTGATTTCACCGTGGAAAATGTCCGCGCAGGTAATAGTACACTGGGACACCGTTTCATGTCTCCTGACAAAATTCTGGTTAATGATTACGCCCAATACCTGAATGAATTAGCAGATAAATCTGTTATTGCTGATCCCAAAAAACGCCGTGAAATGGTTATTGCAGAAGTTGAGCGTGCAGTGCAGGAAAGGGTAGGAAAGAGTGGCAAACCTGCTTTTCATGAAGGGCTTATAAACACTGTTACCAATCTTGTTGAAATCCCGTGGGGTGTATGCGGTTCATTTGATGAAAAATTTCTTGATCTTCCTGATGAAGCCCTGATCACCTCAATGCGTGAACACCAGAAATATTTTCCAGTTGTTAACAGTGATGGAAAATTACTGCCAAATTTTGTTGCAGTGAACAACACTGATATTGCAGATAAGAAAATGGCAGTTAGTGGTCATGAACGAGTTCTCAGGGCTCGTCTTGAAGATGCACTTTTTTTCTTTAATGAAGATAAAAAACATACCATGGCAAGCCGTATTGATGGCCTGTCAGGAATTATTTTTCAGCATACTCTGGGAACCATGGCTGAAAAAAGTGAACGGATCGCCTCACTTGCCGCGTACTTAACAGAGATTCTTGATCCTTCCCTTAAGGAACAAGCATTGCGTGCTGCCAGGCTTGCCAAAGTTGATCTGCTTACCGAAATGGTAGGTGAATTTCCCTCTTTGCAGGGATTGATAGGCAGGGATTATGCCCTCCTTGATGGTGAGTCAGCAGAAGTCGCAGCAGCAATCTACGAACATTACCAGCCCGTTCGGGCCGGGGGAGAGCTTCCTGCTTCATCTCTTGGTGCCATTGTGGGGCTGGCAGACCGCATGGATACCATGGTCGGCTGTTTCGCCATTGGCGAGCGGCCAACTGGCAATAAAGACGCCTTTGGCCAGCGACGGCTTGCCATTGGCTTGCTCAATATTATCCGTAGTCATGATTTGCATATTTCTCTGGCTGACTTTGCCCAAAAGGCTCTGCAGGAGTATGGCGCTAAAATTTCTCCCAAAGACGATACGCTTGATCAGTTACTGGCCTTTATCCGATTACGCTTTGAAAATGATCTGATCTCGACAGGCCTGAAACAGGAAGTTGTCGAGGCTGCAACTGCTGTCGGTTTTGATGATATATGTGATTGTCTTGCCAGGGTTCAAGCACTTGATTCCATGCGTGGCAGTGAGGATTTTGCAGTGCTTGCCGGATCATTTAAACGTATCCGCAATATTATTAAAGATAATAGTGCCGTACTGGTTGATCCTGATTTGCTGGTTGAAGGTGCGGAAAAAGAATTATATGCCACACTCAATGCGGTTAGTGAACAGGCACTTCCCCTTATCGTTGATGGTGATTATAAAGCAGCTCTTGGGGCTATGCTGAGCATGAAAGAGCCGGTAGACCGATTTTTTGATGATGTTATGGTTATGGCTGAAGATCCTGCTGTTCGATCAAACCGTTTAAATCTGCTTACCGCTCTTGGCGCACTTGTGCGCAAGGTCGGTGATATTTCACGAATGCATGTTGAGTAGATCTGCAGATCACAGGCAGTATACTCATCCCTTGTACTAAAGAGTTCGTTGCAGAATAGGGAAAAAATATGGAAAAAATACCAGAACAGCTTCCTGGTAACTGTAAGCCCCAAATAGATTATCCCTGTCTTTGGCAATATAAGGTTATAGGCATGGAACGAGAAGCGATGCGTCGAGTAATCGCAGAGCACATGGGTGATGCGCCTTATGCTCTGTCAGAATCTCGCGTGTCAAGTAGTGGTAAATATATCAGCATGCTGCTTGAATCAACCGTGTACAGTGATTATCACCGTTTGCGGACATATCAGGTGTTAGCTGATCATCCGGATATAAAGGTGGTATTGTGAGCGAAGAAATACATAACGTGGTTGATGAGGCAGCCTCAGATTTCAACCCTAAGATTGTCCCGGTAATGCGAGAGGCTATCGTCATGGTACAGATGATTTTGTACCGTCGGTTAAAAGAAGATGTGCAGACCAGATATCAGGATCTGTCTGATCATGAAAAAAAATGGCTGGCTGGTGCTGTGGTCAATAATCTGTTTGGCACAGAGGCTGCAGACCCTGATGTAAATGTTTTTGCCCGCAAAAATCGTGCAATCATAGAACAGGAGCTACGAGAGCTTAAAGAACGGGCGGCTGATCTTATTCCACATCTTACCGATGCCCTGCGTATGCAAACCATCTGTGACAATCACGAAGGGGTGCATTCTATCCCCTGCCTGCTGCTTGCCAAAGAGCTTGGCCTTTTTGATCAGGATCGCGTGCTGCCCATGCCTTCAACATTTATGATTGCTGTGCGCAAACTTGGCACGGAATGTGGGCTGGTAGAAGAAATGGAATCTTCTGTTCCACTTGTAGAACCTGAGAAGTAAACACCACAGGCTACCTTTTAAGAGTGTTAACCAGGGATAAGTTGTTGTGCTTTTGACTTACTGGGTTGACTGGGAAAAATGTCTTAAGTCTGTCTGGTAAAATTCTTCAACAACATGTTTAAAAACTGGTGGGCGAGGCGGGATTCGAACCCGCGACCTTCGGCTTCGGAGGCCGACACTCTATCCAGCTGAGCTACCCGCCCTTGGTTAGGGATTACTCTATACCATAAATGTTAACAGGCGACCATGCCTATCTGCGTTGTTTGCTTATGGTTTGTATTCTTTAAAGGTCTTTCTTGTTTTCTCAAGCAGTGTTTTGCAGAATGGGCAGGGGGTAAAACCCGCTTTCTCTGCTATTTCAGGATTGATAAAAGTAATTGTGCAATTTTTACATAAATAGTTTTCACACTCTGCTAAATGAAATATTTTGTTTTGAGCGTCAGCTCGAATTATTTGGTGTATTGAGGACGGAGTTTTTATCTGGGTTGTGACTACCTTTTTTCGACGACTCAGTAGAACAATAGCTTGCTTTTTAATATAAAGAAATGGTGGGGCAATATATTGTTCAAGAAAATCCCCAATTCTGTTAGTGAATTTTTCTGGAAATATAGGCCGTTCTCCTTCTACTCGCCAAAAAATTAATCCTGTTAACAGTGCAAAAATAAAATTT
>RKSL01000044.1 GCA_008633435.1 Candidatus Desulfobulbus rimicarensis
ATCGTTCTGCGCTGAGACTTCAAAGGTCATGACAGTGATGCCAAGGTGAGAAAAATGGAGTGCGTGTTTTTTTTGTAACGTCTGTCCGTTGGCTCCAAAAATTGTTTGTTCATCAACCGCGACAGCTAAAACAACATTTGGCTCATATTGCGCTGTGCTGGAGCCATGGTGCAATGGTGTCAGGGCGGCTGTTTCCGTCGGGGTATCATGGGAAGAAGAGCGTATGGATACAGGTGTTGTGTGGTCATCCTGGGGATGTATGGCAGGTATCAGTTCATGAGACGCTGCATGAAGAGGGTCTGTATGTTTCTGTTTTGATGGAGCAATATGGCTGGCTGAGCCCATAGTTCTTATGTGTCTGGAAGTTGACTTAATGTGTTGTCTGGGGCGAATTTGGTGTGAGCCCGCGGTTTTTTGTGTTCCAGAGACGGTTCTTCTGATGGGAGAAATCGCTTTTTTATGGGGGCCGGCAGATAGGGTTCTCTTTCCCGAAGCTTTGGCCGCCCTGTGATGAGTTCCGGGTAGAGATGGAATTCGTCGGCTGACGGGTGTGGCTGCATGGACAAAGGCACGCTGATTCTGCGAGGCAATCATCCCTGGGATCATTCCTGCTGGATCTGACAGCCAGAAGAAAAAGACGGTCAAGCCGAGTCGAAGACCAGGCTTGACACTCCAGTAACGCATTGTCAACAGCAGGGGCTGGCTTTAGAAAGAGTAAGAATAGCCAACAAGAACAGAATAATCAGGACTACCGTCTGTGAGTCCAGTTGCCACGCTGGCCGTAACCATTCCATATTGCTCAAGGTAATAGTTGGCACCAATGCCAAGGGCAAGTGAGTCGTCACTTACATCAGTGGCAGCCTGGGCTGCGGTAAGATCAAGGGAGACATCCATGTTCGGGGTAACTTCCGTACCAACGGAGGTGTATCCTGAAAAGTAATTATCTACATCATAATCGTCCGGGTCCCCAAGAATATTATAATCAAGGCCACCGGCAAGAAACCACCTTCCCACAGTTTTATTTAAGGAGACACCAAGCTGGTAATCCATTTCTCCTGTACCCAGGCCTTTGTCCTCATCAGCAGTGGGGATTTTTACGCCTGTGTGCAGGCTGACTCCCGGGATTGTCGCCTCTTCTTCAACTGCGTTATAGGCAAGATTTATAAAGGTATCACCGATCCCGCTTGCCGAGCCATGCCGTCTCACAGCCTGTTCGTTGACCTGACTGTTTTGCTGCGGGACAGCTGCAGCCTGTGGCAGGTTATTGTCAAGTACAGGATGCGGCTTAATCGGTGGATGAATGTCGGTTGGGTGTGGTTGTGAAACTTTCGTATGGGTGGGTTCAGGAACATGGATGTCTGGTGAAGGATGATCTTGTGGGTGGTTAACCGGCAGATGAACACCTGTTGCGGAGACTCGCGTATCGGCGTGGTGCGGATGTACACCGGATTGATCGGTATGGTGAACCGGTTGCCCGTCAATCAACACTACATCTGTGTAGGTTTCATTTTGGTACATGTAGGGAACTGCAGTAACGGAAATCGTCCATTTTTTCGCAAAATCATACGATCCTGTAACAGAAAATGAAGTGGTATCGATTGTGTCTCCACTGCCATAGTCACCACTGTCCATGGCAAATTCAGGTGCCAGGGTAAAAGCATGAGAAGCTGGAGAGGCGTAACAGCATGCGGCTCCGCCTAAAAAAGCTATTACGGATATGAACGAGATCTTTTGCTTGTGAGTATACATTTGGTTACCCTTTGAGTTGTATTTAAGTTTTTCAGGTAATTCTTAATTGCATATGCACAATATTGCGCGTGTGGCTAAATAGTCAAGAGAATTACGGTGTTTTTTGGGGAAATATGGTTCATCTCTGGTGATGATTTCTGCACAAACCTTTCTGAGACAGACGGTTTAATGGAAATGACTTTTTTGTGAGCAGTTGATGTACACTGCCTGAAAAGTACAATTATCTTGCAGCTCAAGGTGTTGTTTCATGCAAAGTACAAGTGATACACCTGCACTACACATTCAGACCAACCAGCATGGCTGGACCATAATCGCCAGCCACGACAAGGTCTACAGGTTAGTCACTGCGGCGTGGCACGTTGACAAGTGCTGCGACATTCAGATTACTTGAAACTCCCTGTCCTGTTCTCTTAAGGGAAGGGAGTTTCAGGACAATCGCCACAGTTTAGAAACTGAATCCGTGGTGATGTCTGCTGTCACGGCTCTGACTGTGAGCACTGGTGTTTACCCTTGCTGATGCCCCGTTATGCGAGGTCTGCACCCGTGCTTTGGCCTGATTGTTGCGCTGGTGCTGTCCTGCTCTGTTGTTGTGGTGCACCTCTACCTGATGGCTGGTAGCATGGTGCCCGCCTGTTGCATGGCGCGTGCTGTGCTGAACACTGCCGCCAAAACCATAAGCACCAGCAAGAGCTGTGGTGGATGCCACACAAAAAATGATGGCTGTGATTGATACGGTTTGTACTGTGCGTTTCAAGGTGTACATAATGATCTCCTCGCTTTAAAAACAGACTTAAATAAAGTCATTTTGTGGCCAACTCAGCCAAGCCGAGCAGGCATGCATTCCCCCAGACACCATTGTCTGGAGGTTTTGGTTGTGAAGAGTCTTGATGCTCTTCTACTTGGATAACGGTCGAGGGGAGATTCTATTCCAGATTTTTTTTATTTTTTTTTAATGAGGAAAAAAGATCTGTTGCTGGCAACAAAGAGGAATTATGATTTTATGAGATTTGACGTACGTGCTATCAACGTGTGAGGCTTGTTGTTGAGCAGCTGGAATATGTTGAGTTCATGAGGACAGCGAGAGTCGGAAGAAGATGGGGCGTTTTGGGGCAGGGGATGAAAAGACTAACGAAGAAAAGCAACCAGCAATACGCAGATAGCGACCTACAGTCATGTGGGAGGAACCACCTTGAAAAATATAATCCTTTCAAGGTGGTGATTTATGTACAAACAGTCTGTGAACAACTTATGGT
Source organism: Candidatus Desulfobulbus rimicarensis (assembly GCA_008633435.1). Lineage (GTDB taxonomy): Bacteria > Desulfobacterota > Desulfobulbia > Desulfobulbales > Desulfobulbaceae > Desulfobulbus_C > Desulfobulbus_C rimicarensis. Next base: position 3,003 of record RKSL01000044.1, read on the forward strand.
GGAGGTGTCGATCATTGAACATCAGTAATAACCTTGTGAAATCAAAGATTATGTTTTTTCATAAATGCTCATGGTACTGTAAGCGATACTGTAAAAACAAAACCTGTTTCGTAGAAATTTATCGGTAACGATTTCAGACAGACAAGAAATAATCAGCCTTGTCCCCCCTGTTCATCCGCAAGTATTTTTTGGAAAAGAGGTAATATTTCCGGAACATCAACACTTATGGTTTTCCACATAACTTCCGGGTTAACCCCAAAATACTGATGAAT
>RKSL01000230.1 GCA_008633435.1 Candidatus Desulfobulbus rimicarensis
TTTTGCAATTCGTGAAGGTGGCCGAACAGTTGGCGCCGGCGTGATCAGCGAGATAATCGAATAGATTATCTCTATGTACCGGTTCATGCCGGATTGAAAGTGCACAAACTGCAGCCGGGCAATATGTCCGGCTGCAGTTTATATATCAGGATCTAATAGAATGAGAGATATTATTACCCTTGCTTGCCAGGATTGTAAGCAACGCAATTATACAACCACAAAGAATAAACGGACTATACCTCATAAGCTTGAGTTAAAGAAATTCTGTCCGTTCTGTAAAACGCATACACCTCACAAAGAGACTAAATAATGTGATGAACGACTTGGCAATGCGTTGTCAGGCCGAATATTCACAGGTATGTTATTACTTTGTTAATGCAGGCCAGTAGCTCTAATTGGTAGAGCATCGGACTCCAAATCCGAGGGCTGGGGGTTCGAGTCCCTCCTGGCCTGCCATCTATTGCATTTTCGCAACACCAACGAGACGATGGGTAGAAAGAATAAATCAATGAGTAGTCAGAAAGGCAGTGGGCAACATAATGCGCCACAGAAATCACTTTTTGCCCCCTCCTCCATACGGGATTTCTATCATGAAGTCGTTGCAGAGTATAAAAAAATAGTTTGGCCTGATCGTAAAGTAACCATAGGTCTTACCGGTTTTGTTATTGTGTTGACTGTTGTTCTCTCTATTTATTTAGGCTCTGTAGATTTCTTCCTGGGCAAACTCGTTTCTATGGTTTTGCAATAGGCACTAAAGATGGCAAAATACTGGTACATTGTTCATACGCACACCGGCTTTGAGAATAAGGTTAAAGCAGCCCTTGAAGATCGTATAGTGCAGGCGCATCAGGAAGAAATGTTTGGTGAGATTCTTGTTCCTACTGAGCAGGTAGTAGAAATGGTCAAGGGAGAAAGAAAAACGTCTGAAAGAAAGTTTTTCCCTGGATACATTCTCGTCAACATGGATATGAATGAACATTCATGGCATACTGTGGTTGAAACTACCCGTGTTACTGGTTTTGTCGGTGTTAATGCTAACCAGGCCATCGGTAATAGTGAAATATATAAGTTGATACCTGCGCTTACTCAGGAAGAAGCAGATAAGATAATTGGCCGCATTGCTGAGGGGGCTGAAAAACCTAAACCTAAAGTGATTTTTGAGATTGGTGATGTGGTTCGGGTTACAGAAGGTCCATTTGCTAATTTTCAAGGTACGGTCGATGAGGTGTATCCTGATAAGGGGCGTGTACGGGTAATGGTTTCTATTTTTGGACGTTCAACTCCGGTTGAACTTGAGTATATCCAGGTAAGTAATAATTAGCTCCGGGCGATGCCCTGGAGGAGTAAACAATGGCTAAAAAAATACAATCATACATTAAGCTGCAAATTCCCGCTGGCAAGGCTAACCCTTCACCACCTGTAGGGCCGGCACTTGGTCAACATGGTGTGAACATCATGGATTTTTGCAAGGCATTTAATGCAAAAACTCAAGCCGAGGGTGATACAATTATACCGGTAGTCATTACCGTATATGTTGACCGCTCATTTAGTTTTATTACCAAAACCCCTCCAGCCTCAGTTCTTCTTCTTAAGGCTGCAGGTATTCAAAAGGGTTCTGGTAATCCTAAGCGTGAACGCGTAGCTGAGCTGAGTATGGATAAAATAAAGGAAATTGCAGAGATCAAAATGCCTGATCTCAATGCATATGACATCGACCAGGCAATGCGTATTGTTGCTGGTACTGCCCGCAGTTGCGGAATCACTGTACTTGATTGATATCGTTAAAATTCGTTTGAACCTGCTCGATTGACCATCGAATCAGGGAGAACAACTAAGGTCTGTTATTATGTCAAAACACGGAAAGAAGTATAACAACGCTGCAGAAAATATTGATCGTACAAAACTTTATGAACTTGCTGAAGGGATTACTCTTCTCCTTGACAATAAATGTGCAAAGTTTGATGAATCAGTTGAGATAGCTGTTCGTCTTGGCGTTGATCCTCGTCATGCGGATCAAATGGTTCGTTCTACAGTAATTTTACCTCATGGTACAGGGAAAGAAGTTCGCGTACTTGTTTTCGCAAAAGGTGAAAAAGAGGCAGAAGCTCTTGCTGCAGGTGCTGATTTTGCTGGTTCTGAGGAAATTATCAACAAAATTAAGGAAGGCTGGCTTGATTTTGATAAAACCATCGCAACTCCTGATATGATGGGTGAAGTCGGAAAGATCGGTCGGATACTCGGACCGCGAAATTTGATGCCTAATGCTAAACTTGGTACGGTAACATTTGATATTGATCGAGTCGTTAAAGAAACAAAGATGGGAAAAGTTGATTTCCGCGTAGAGAAAGCTGGTATTGTTCACTCTCTTGTTGGCAAGCATTCATTTGGTCAAGATAAGCTTGTTGATAATGTAAGTGCGTTTGTTGAAAAAATAATTTCGCTTAAACCATCATCCAGCAAAGGGATTTATTTACGTTCTATTGTTATTTCTACGACAATGGGGCCTGGAATTAAAATTGATCCCTCCCATGTGCGTTCACTTCTGAAGGCCTGACAGTCTGCAGAAAAAATGCTGTTTTGAATCTGCATCTTATTCAAATAAGAGGCTTTATATATACTTAATAAGTTTAACCCTGGGAAGGTCAGAGACAGCAGGTACTGTCAGTTTAATAACCGCTTTGGTTACCTGCCGAGACCATACCGTTTCATGAGTATTTGATACCGGTACTACGTCTTCATTCATGTTCTGCTGTCTCACGATTATCCCGCGACTACCAAGGAGGTTTACCAGTTGAATCGCGATACTAAGGTTACAAAGGTCAGTGCGCTTAATGAGACCTTTAGCAATGCCAAGTTCGCGGTAGTAGCTGATTACCGCGGATTAAAGGTCACAGAAATTGAAAAATTACGTGGCGCGTTGCGTGAGCAGAATGGACAAATCCAGATTGCTAAAAACACCCTGCTAAAGCTCGCTGTTAAAGGAACAGATTACGAGATCCTCAGCGAAGAATTTACTGGAACTACTGCTATTGCCTTTAGTTTTGAAGAACCAGTAGGTACGGCCAAGGCTCTTGCAGAATTTGCAAAAGAGTTTGAGGCATTACAGATTAGAGCTGCGGGTCTTGACGGGAAAGTTTTGACAGCAAAAGAAGTTCTTTCGTTGTCAAAACTCCCCAGCAAAGAACAGCTTCTTGGTCAGCTTTGCGGTGTTCTTGCTGCAGTACCTACCAAACTTGTTCGAACCCTGAATGCAGGGCCAAGCAACTTGGTATATGCACTGCAAGCAATCAAAGATCAAAAAGAGAATTAATTATAATTATCTGGAGGAATGAAAGATGTCTGATGTTATAGAGCAGGTCGTAGAACTTGTAGAAAAAATGAGTCTTCTTGAGGTCGCTGATCTTGTTAAGGCTCTCGAAGAAAAATTTGGTGTATCAGCCGCAGCACCAGTAGCTGTTGCCGCAGCTGGTGGTGCCCCTGCCGACGGTGGTGGCGCTGCTGAAGAAAAAACCGAGTTTGATGTGGTTCTGACTGCCGCTGGCGATCAGAAAATCAAAGTCATTAAAGAGGTTCGCGCAATCACAGCTCTTGGTCTTAAGGAAGCAAAAGGCCTTGTAGAAGGAGCACCTGCTCCCCTTAAAGAAGGAGTAACCAAGGACGAAGCAGCAGAGATCAAAGAAAAGATCGAAGCTGTAGGTGGTTCCGTGGAAATCAAGTAGTCTTCTTCTTTAACTTTTCTGACCGTTTTTACGTTCAGAAAAGTTCAACATTACACAGTGACGCTATGGGGATTATCCTCGTAGCGTTATTGCGTTTGCAGGCACCACAAGAAAATTTGAAAATTAACATATGCGCAACAAGTTTAATTTGTGTTGTTTTTTAGGTAACATGCTGGTTATCGCGGATTGTATCGAGAGGAATCATGAATAGAGTACGAAAAAGTTTTGCCAAGACACGCCAGATTGTAGAACCGCCTCATCTTATCGCCATGCAACGTTGCTCTTATGAGCGCTTTCTGCAACGGGGTATAGACCCGGATAAGCGAGAAGATGTCGGACTCCAGGCAATCTTTCAAAACATTTTTCCAATTTCTGATTTTAATGGATTGTGCTCTCTTGAGTTTGTCCGTTATTCATTTGGTGTGTCAAAGTACACCATTGAAGAGTGTATTGAGCGTGGTATGACCCATGATGTACCGGTTAAGATCACTGTGCGTCTTATTACATTTGATGTTGACGAAACAACAGGAGTGCAATCTGTTCGTGATATTAAAGAACAGGAAGTTTTTCTCGGCTCTTTGCCCTTGATGACTAAAGATGGTGTATTTGTCGTTAATGGCACTGAACGTGTTGTGGTTAATCAGCTGCAACGTTCACCTGGTATGTTTTATACGCATGATAACGGCAAATCCCATTCATCTGGTAAACGACTCTATTCAGCAAGAATTATTCCTGTGCGAGGTTCCTGGCTTGATTTTGAATTCGACATTAAGGATATTCTTTATGTGCGGATTGACCGCCGCCGTAAGCTTCCGGTAACCACGCTTTTAAAAGCTTTGGGGTATACTGATGAAGAGTTGCTTCGACTTTTTTATCAAATTAACACACTTGAACTTAAGAAGGATAAGTTTGCAATACGATTTGTACCAGAGACATTTATCGGCCAACGCTTAACCTCTGATTTAATTACTCCTCAGGACGGAAAAGTTCTTGGGAAAAAAGGTCGTAAAATTTCTAAGGCTCTAGCTAAACAAATTCCTGCAGCGGGAATACAATCTATACCTGTTGAAGAAGAAATTCTTCTTGAGCGTTTCCTTGCCGCAGATCTTGTTGATCCTGATT
>RKSL01000231.1 GCA_008633435.1 Candidatus Desulfobulbus rimicarensis
GCTGACCTGCCCGGATTGATACTTGGAGGAATTCTGGCACATTTTCCCATGGCAGATGTGCCAGATTCTGACTCTACCCCGTCCATAATCAGCACGTTTTGTGACCATATTAGGGGCCTTGTTTCTGTTCTGCCAAGAGATATCACTCTGCACCTTGCTAATTCAGGTGGAATTGTATATTTTCCAGATTCTTACCAGTCAATGGTAAGGCCGGGGATATCCCTTTACGGCTGTTTCCCTGATGGTTTTCAGGGCAGTGCTCAGCAAGAGCGTCTGCCGCTTGAACCTGTAATGCGGTTTTCAAGTAGAGTTATCCAGGTTAAAGAGGTACCAGCCCAGACTGGCCTGGGCTATGGCCACACACTGGTCACTAAACGCCCTACAACAGTTGCGCTTATTCCTGCAGGGTATGAAGATGGGTATCTGCGGGTTCTCTCTAACAGGGGGCAGGCGCTTATTCATGGGAGAAAAGTGCCGGTGATAGGCAGAATATCAATGAATCTTACTATGTTTGATGTTACTGATCTTGACCCTGTCCATCCCGGCGACGAAGTGGTGCTTCTGGGCAGACAGGGGCACAACGAGATTACTGCTGATGAAATAGCGCATTTGATGGGCACCATTAACTATGAAGTTCTCTGTTTGTTTGGTAACCTGAATAACAGGGAATATCTCTTTCCTGGCACAGAGGGCTGATTTTGGGTTTGCAGCTCTGTTTTGCAGTTGTCTGTGCTTTGCAAACTTTTGCAGGGCAGACGTTGTCTATTTATTTATCTTCTATAAATGTAATTGAACATGATACGATCACAGCTAAAAGATTTAATTGATCGCTGTTTTGCCCAGGGCATTGACCTGGGGTTCTGGAGCGATGCCGGGGCAAATCTGTATAAACTTGAAGTCCCTCGACATGAAGGCCAGGGGGATTTCTCCACCAATGTTGCCCTGGTTGTTGCAGGTAAAGAAAGATGTAATCCCCGTGAGATAGCAATGAAACTTGCAGGATTACTTGAGCAGGAGAAAAGCTTGCTGGCCAGGGTGGAAATAGCCGGTCCAGGATTTGTTAATCTATTTTTGCAGCCTGAGGTGTGGAGTTCGGTGCTGGCTCCTATTGATGACCAGGGTGATACGTTTGGCATTTCCCAACAGGCAGAGGGGAAAAAGGTAATGGTGGAGTTTGTCAGTGCAAACCCCACAGGCCCGCTCAGTGTTGGCCATGGCCGCAATGCAATTCTTGGCGACACCATTGCTCGCCTGCTTGATGCAACCGGCTATAATGTAACCCGAGAATATTATTTTAATGATGCCGGGCGTCAGATGCGTGTTCTTGGCGCTTCATTAAAGGCGAGATATCTTGAGCTGATTGATTTGCCCTATGAGTTTCCTGAAGATGGGTATCAGGGCGATTATCTTTATGCGATAGCCCGTGCCATGATAGAGGACAACGGTGATGGCTTTAAAGATGCCGATATTGATCTCTTTCGCAGGCGGGCTCAGGATGCTATTTTTGCAGATATCGATGCCACACTCAAACGTATTGGTATAGCTTTTGACTCCTATTTTAATGAACATACCCTGTATGAAGATGGACTGATTGATGATGTGGTCAATGAGCTGCGTGCAAAAGGGCTGGTTTATGAAAAAGAAGGGGCTACCTGGTTTAAGTCCACGGAGTTTGGTCAGGAAAAAGACCGGGTAATTATTAAGACTACCGGAGAACCAACGTATCGTCTGCCTGATATTGCCTATCACCGGGAAAAGTTTCGTCGCGGTTTTGAATGGATGATTGATATTTTCGGAGCAGATCATATTGCTACTGTTCCCGATGTAATGGCAGGTATCGAAGCTCTGGGCTATGATAACAGCCAGGTCAAAGTCATTCTGCACCAGTTTGTTACCTTGCTGCGCGATGGAAAACAGGTGAAAATGTCTACTCGTAAGGCGACTTTTGTCACAGTTGATGAACTGGTTGATGAGGTCGGTGTTGACGCGCTCAGGTTTTTCTTTTTAATGCGCAAGCCCGATTCTCAACTGGAATTTGATCTGGAACTGGCCACAGCTCAGACCCAGGAAAATCCGGTCTATTATGTACAATACGCCCATGCCCGACTCTGTTCGATAGAACGGATGGCTGCAGAAAAAAATCCGGACATGCCATTGCCGAACCTTACAGATGTAGACTTACATACACTTCAAGAGGTGGAAGAGTATCAGTTGTTAAAAACCCTTGCAGAATACCCGGCCATGGTTTCCGGTGCAGCTACTGACCTTGCTCCGCACCGGGTTATTTTTTATCTTATGGAACTGGCCGCTAATTTTCACTCCTATTATAATAAACATAAGGTTATCACTGATGACTCAGGGCTGAGTAGCGCCAGATTGTGTTTATGCAAAGGGGTTAAAACAGTGCTTGCCAATGGCCTTAGGCTGGTAGGGCTGAGTGTACCTGAAAAAATGTAAGACTGTCTGGTATTTATATGGCCACCAAAAAAAAAGCAGCACCTCGGAAAACTGCTAAGAAAAAAAAAGCCAAGAGGTTTTGCCTGCAATTCGGCTGGACAGGAGCTTTCGGGCTTGCTGTGGTAACGTTTTGTTTATTTCTCTGGATGTTTTTGTTGGGGATCTGGGCTGGTCAAACCATTTTGTTGCCTGCGCCACCTCCTGCTGCAAATCCTGTCGCTGAAATTTCCGGTCAACATAAAGACAAACATAAAACTCCGGTGAAAATTCTTCGTCCTGCAAAAAAGAAGAGCCGGGTTGGCAGAAAAGAATAAAAGTAGAAACCAGCATGCTGGACCATAATCGCCAGCCACAAAAAGCTAGGCAAGTTGGTCACTGCGGCTTTACATGTTCGTAACCGTTCACCAAGGGAGCTGTAGCCTTGATTTGAACGAATTGCTTATTTCAACACAAACACCAGTTTATGCAATAACAGACTGAGTATTTTTGCTGAATCACAGGTTGCTTGAAAAATCATGAAAACAGGGAAAATTACATATAAAGATAACCATATCCGACCAGCGCGGATGAGTGATGTTCGTGAGATTCATCGTCTACTGCAAACCTTTGCGGAAAAAGGGTTGTTACTGGGGCGTTCTATCAGCTCACTTTATGATCAGTTACGTGATTTTATTGTTTATGACGATAATGGCGTGCAGGGGGTCTGTGCTCTGCATATCTGCTGGGATAATCTTGCAGAAATCCGTTCTCTTGCGGTTGCGGAAGGCCATCAGGCTAAAGGCATAGGAAAAAAAATGGTTAGATCGTGTCTTGATGAGGCTTTACGTCTTGAGATCGATAATGTTTTTGTGCTCACCTATCAGGCTGGTTTTTTTCGTAAGCAGGATTTTTCTGATATTGAGAAGAGTGAACTACCGCATAAGATCTGGAGTGATTGTCTGCATTGCCCTAAATTTCCAGATTGTGATGAAGATGCCTTGATTTGGCGCCATAAAGAATTATATAACTAGATTATATCAATACATATTAACCTTGCCCCTTCTGACCCCTGAGGATTACCCCAAGTAGAACCTGCTTTGCGGTGAGATTTTGCGTCAGTCATGGAATCAGCTTGATTCCCCCCTGGAGATAGAGATGATAGGAAAAGCATTAACCAAAATATTTGGCAGCCAGAATGACCGCGAGATCAAAAAGCTGCGAAGTATTGTTGCAGAAATAAATGATTTTGAACCCTCTGTTGCTCCGCTCAGTGATGAGCAGCTGCAGCAGAAAACAGATGAATTTCGCAAACGTGTTGCTGATGGTGAGTCTTTGGACTCTCTTTTACCTGAAGCATTTGCAGTTTGTCGTGAGGCCGCTAAAAGAGTTCTTGGTGAGCGTCATTACGATGTGCAGCTTATAGGAGCTATTGCTCTGCATCAGGGAAAAATAGCAGAGATGAAAACCGGTGAGGGAAAAACACTTACCTCAACTGCTGCAGTCTATCTTAACGCATTGTCTGGTAAAGGTGTGCATGTGGTCACAGTGAACGATTATCTGGCCAGCCGTGATGTTGAATGGATGGGACAGGTGTATCGTTTTCTTGGTCTGAGCACAGGGTCAATTGTCCATGACATGGATGACGATGCCCGACGGGAAGCGTATGCTGCTGATGTCACCTATGGTACAAACAACGAGTTCGGCTTTGATTATCTCCGTGACAACATGAAATTTGACATTGCTGATTTTTGTCAGCGTGGTTTTAACTATGCCATAGTTGATGAGGTTGACTCTATCCTCATTGACGAAGCCCGTACCCCTCTTATTATTTCCGGGCCGGCAGAGATGTCCACTGAGATGTATCTTAAGGTGGATCGGATAATGAAACATTTTCGTGAGGAAGAGCATTATACCAAGGATGAAAAATCACGACAGGCCATGCTCACCGATGATGGTGTCATGCTTGCTGAAGAACTTCTCAAAGTTGATAATCTCTATGATCCTGCCAATATCAATCACCTGCATCATGTAAACCAGGCTCTGAAAGCTCATGTCCTGTTTCAGCGCGATGTGGATTATATTGTCAAAAACGGTGAAGTTATCATTGTGGATGAATTTACCGGACGTACCATGGAAGGGCGTCGTTATTCAGACGGACTGCATCAGGCTCTTGAGGCAAAGGAAGGTGTTAAAATAGAGAAAGAGAACCAGACTCTTGCCTCTATTACCTTTCAGAATTATTTTAGAATGTATGACAAACTGGCAGGCATGACAGGTACCGCTGACACTGAAGCACCTGAGTTTAAAAAGATATACAATCTTGATGTGTTGGTTATGCCGACCAACCGTGACATGATTCGTGAAGATTTTCCTGATGTTATCTACAAGAATCAGGAAGCCAAGTACCGGGCAATAGTCAGGGAAATTCAGGAACTGCATAAAAAGGGGCAGCCTGTGCTGGTGGGCACGATCTCTATTGACGTGTCAGAAAAAATTGCCCAGATGCTCAAAAAAATTAAAGTTCCCCATGAAGTTCTCAATGCGAAACAGCATGAACGTGAGGCTGAAATTGTAGCCAATGCAGGCCAGAAAGGGAAAATCACCATTGCCACTAATATGGCAGGTCGTGGTACTGATATTAAACTGGGGGAAGGGGTTCGAGAGCTGGGAGGTTTGCATATCCTTGGCACAGGTCGTCACGAATCCCGCCGTATTGACAACCAGTTACGAGGTCGTTCCGGCCGTCAGGGTGATCCGGGATCTTCGAGGTTTTTTCTCTCCCTGGAAGATGATCTGCTGCGTATTTTCGGCTCTGGTAAACTTTCTTCAATCATGGATAAACTGGGTATGGAAGAGGATGAACCCATTGAACACTCCATGATCTCCAAAGCCATAGAAAACGCCCAGCGTAAGGTTGAAGGCCATAACTTTGATATTCGTAAACATCTGCTTGAATATGATGATGTCATGAACAAGCAGCGGGAGGTCATTTACGGTCAGCGTCGTGAAGTACTAGAAAGTGAAGATGTGCACGACATAATCAATGATATGATTACAGATCTGGTTGAAGCCGTTGCCCTGCCCATTGTTCAGGATCGTATCCCTTCCGAAGACTGGGACTGGGAACTCTTTAATGAGCAGGTAGCCTCTGTGTTTAATCTTCAACTGCACTGGAGCACTGCAGATCGTCAGGATTTAAACTATGACACATTACGCGACAGGTTACAGGCCGAGGTTGACAGCGCCTACCAGGCTCAGATAGAACGTAATCAGCCTGAACAGATGCGTCATCTTGAACGGATGATTCTGCTCCAGATGGTTGATACCCATTGGAAAGAGCATCTGCTCCACATGGATCATCTTAAAGAGGGGATAGGCCTGCGTGGCTATGGACAGAAAAATCCACTTGATGAATACAAAAAAGAGGGTTTTGAAATGTTTCTTGCCATGATTGAAACTGTCAAGGAACAGACCGTGAGTACGCTCATGCGAGTACAGATAGTCCAGGAAGACGAAGTGGCAAGGCTTGAAGAAGAACAGCGGCTGCAACGGGAAAAAGAACTTGAAATGGCCAAGGTCTCAAGTGCAGGATCCACGGATGAAGGCCCTAAAACTGTACGTCGCAAGGAAGAGAAAATTGGTCGCAACGCCCCATGCCCGTGTGGCTCTGGAAAAAAATATAAAAAATGTTGCGGTAAGTTGAGCTGATTTTTCCAGTTCCTTATCTGGACAGGCTTTTTTTTATTTTTTTATTGTTCTTTGCTAAGAATATGTACTTCTTTGCCAAGAATGCCGGTCAGCACAGAGATACCCAGGCGTAGTTCAATAGGGAACGCCTGGATTTCCCGATGTGAAAAGGATGTGTGGATAGTGCCATTTTCACGGGTTTGCAGGGTGATCAGAACCTGTTTGTCCGTGGAATGAAGTGCAGTTACAGTTGTCATGTCCTGCCAGAAATACCTGGCAGCATTCTGTTCCGGGGTGATTTCCACGGCCCAGTCAGGGAATGAAATAAGACAATGCGATGGTCTTCCTGTGACTCTTTTATCGGAAAGTTGCAGTATTTGTGATCGTGCCATGCCGCAGTGACTGACTTTCATGGTTTTTTGTGGCTGGTGATTATAGTCCAGCCATGCTGGTTTATCCGAAAGTCGCAGCACCTGTGAGCTTGCCATGCCGCAGTGACTGACTTTCATAGCTTTTTGTGGCTGGTGATTATGGTCCAGCCATGCTGGTTTTTCAAGAGATGCCCAAGGGACTTTCCCCAAACCGTGTATTTGCAAAAAATCCTCATCTATACGGGTGGCCTGAAAGAAATTTTTCATGCCAAGAAGTTCTGCGACAAGCCTTGTCAATGGGGCTTTAAGGATCGTTTTCGGAGTACCATTCTGTAGAATTTTCCCCCTGTGCATAACGGTCATTGTGTCTCCCAGTACAAACGCTTCACTTAAGTCATGGGTAACGTGGATGATTGAGAGTTTCAGTTGCTGGTTAATGCGGCTCAGTACAGCGCGTAGTTGATCACGGGTACGAGAATCAACTGCACTGAGCGGTTCGTCAAGCAGCAATACAGAAGGGCGCATAACCAGCGTCCTGGCCAGAGCCACCCGCTGGCGTTCTCCCCCTGAAAGATGGCATTGGCTGCGTTGCAAAAGATGCTCTATACCAAGAAATGTGGCCATTTCCTGTACTTTCTCAGCTCTTGTTTTTTTATTGATTTTTTGCAGAACAAGACCAAAGGCAATGTTTTCAAACACTGTTAAATGGGGGAAAAGCGCATACTCCTGATAGACTATGCCAATGTCTCGTTGTTCAGGTGGAGTGCGGGTAATATCCTGATCATCTAAAACTATAGTCCCTGATCTGGGTCTATGCAGACCTGCAATGGTTTCCAGCAGCATGGTTTTTCCTGTGCCAGTAGGGCCAATTATAATTCTGTATTCACCTGGCTGGACTGAAAACGAGATATTTTGTAATTGAAAATCGCCCAGGTGTACATGTATGTTTTTAATAACAAGCATGATTACATTTCCTGTTTTCTCTGGGCAAGCCAGCGCAGAAGTGCAAAGACAATCAGGCAGATAATAATGAGTAGCGAGGCAACAGGACGGGCATATTTGAGTCCATATGATTCAAATCGCTCCCAGATGAGAATGGGGGCCACCATTGGATGGTAAGCCAGGATAACCACTGCGCCAAATTCTGAAATTCCTCTGGCCCACATCATAATGGCGCCAGTAATAATTGCTCGTCTGGCAAGGGGCAATGATATTTTATAAAAAGTCTGCCATGGTGTTGCGCCAAGAGTACGGGCTGTTTTTTCCAGCCCCTCATTAACAGCAATAAAGCCATCACGAGCACTGTTAACAAGAAAGGGCAAAGATACATAAGCCATGGCAAGACTAATGCCAAGCTCTGTGCCAACAAACGATATTCCGAGTTTGGCAAAAACAGAACCCAGAATAAATTTTTTACCATAGACCATTAATAGAGCAACACCCATGGCTGTATGAGGAATCATAATTGGCAGATCTATAAGCCCTTGAACAATGCTTTTTCCGGGAAAAGTGTTTCGAGCCAGTAAATAAGCCAGAGGAATGCCAAAAAACATGCCCCATGCTGTTGCCCGGAAAGCGGTTCTCAGGGTCAGGGAAATGGCATGAAAAACTTCTTTATCCTGCATGGTTGCACTGAGTAATGCAGGATCAGAGGCTGTCAGCATGTTCAATATGGGCATTGTCAGCAGGAACAGAACAATGCCGGCAAGGGTAAAAAAAAACAGGGGAAATGGCTTCATAACAAAAGTATTTATTCTGTGGTCTGCAGCAAGTGCTTAAGCTTTGCAGGCAACTCTTGGGTATTACCAGTGATACGTACTGGCCAAAGTGGTGGCTGTCCGTTTTTTTGCAGGATTGATCTACCTTCTCTACTGGTTAGAAATTGGATAAAAAGCTCAGCTGCTTTGGCATTTGGTGCATTTTTGCAAATAGTTAAGCCGTATACCATGGGTTTTCCTGTTTTTAAAATTTTAGAACCCGGAGTTTTTCCTGAAACTTCAAGGGTAGCCTGAGAGTAGAGTGCAGAATACTTTGATGACTTGAGGTTTATCTCATCGGGCAAAAGAATACAGGGCGCATTATGTTGCTGGCAGACTGAACGATAAATGAAAACATAATCAAGCTCGCCGCTTTCAAGTAATGCCATCAGGTCAGTTTCTTTTGGGCGAATATTTTTTAAAGGACAGCCCTGCTGCAACTGTTTATACAGGCCTGGGGTTTTATAGAATTTTTCAGCTAGTTGCCAGGTGAGTTGGCTGCGATATCCACACGGATCAGCATTGGGATTGGAATGACCATATTCCACATCGTTTCGCAATAAAATTTCTGGCCAGTTAATACTGTTGATCTCGTTGGCATAGGCAGAGTCTGGCCTGTACATTATAGCCATTTCATTGGTGGCAAATGCCATGTTCCATTCTGCATGGTCCGGGATGAGCAGATTATCAATGACTGTATAATCAGCAGATGCCATGATGTCACAGGGCTGGTGAAGTTCTGTAATTTTTCGGGCGCAAATTCGTGAACCTGCCCCCTGGCTCAGGATGGTTATGTGAGGATATTTTTTTGTAAATGCGTTGCTGATTGCTTTAAAAGGTATTGTTAATGATCCGGCATGAAAGATAATAAGTTGAGCAGGCTCGGGTTGAGCAGCCATACAAAATGAGCTTAGATAGAGAAAAGCGATGCTTAATAGTGTCAAAAACCAGGGGCGCTGTTTCATTGTTCATCCATAATTGTATTGAGAGGTTATTCTTGCGGATAAACCATGTGCGACGATATGGCTAAGTCGTATCCAGTG
>RKSL01000232.1 GCA_008633435.1 Candidatus Desulfobulbus rimicarensis
TTGGCGGCCAGGAACTTGCTGCGACTGGCGTTGAAATGCTCTTTGATGCTTCTAAACTTGCTGTAGTCGGCCTTACCGAAGTATTCAGTCATCTAGGCGATATATTAGCTGCCCGTAAGGCTTTGATTTCGCAGATGATCAAAGTCCAGCCTTCTCTGTTGATCCTCATTGATTATCCGGACTTTAATCTTCTCCTGGCTGCAAAAGCAAAAAAGCTCGGTATTCCTGTTTTCTATTATATCAGTCCCCAGGTATGGGCATGGCGTAGTGGCAGAGTAAAAAAAATAGGACAGCTTACCAGGCGGGTAGGGGTGATCCTTCCCTTTGAAAAAGATTTTTATGCAGCCCGTGGAGTAACCGTTGATTTTGTCGGGCATCCCCTTGTTGATTCAGTGCAGGCCGAGCAAACCCGAGAAGAGTTTCTGCGTAAACATGACATCCAGGTTTCGCCTGGCACTCGTATTGTTGGGATATTACCTGGAAGCCGATCTAAAGAAATTCGCTCTTTACTTCCTGATTTTCTGGCAGCAGCTCGTTTACTCAGCAAGGATACCTCGGGGGGGTATCTTTTTCTGTTACCACAGGCTTCGACGATTTCTACAGCCCTGCTGGAAGAAAATGGTCTTGCAATTCACCGAAGTACCATAAATATCCGAACACTTACTACAGAGCGCTATGACCTGATGGCAGCCTGTGATGCCGTTGTTGCAGCTTCCGGGACAGTAACTCTTGAACTGGCGTTGTTGGGTATACCAACGGTGACAACGTACCGGGTATCGCCAAGAACGTATCGACTCGGCAGACTACTGGTCAAAAATATTGTCCATTTTTCACTGGTTAACCTCATTGCCGGCAGAGAGATTATACCTGAGTTATTACAGGATGAAGTGACACCGCACAATATTGCTGAGGCTCTCCGTAAAATGTTTACAAACGAAACATATCGACAAAAAATGCAGCAGGGGCTTGCTGAGGTGGCTGCAAAATTAGGCGAGCCAGGCTGTTCTCATCGGGCTGCAACGATTGCCCTTGAATGCATGAAGAAATGAGCTCGCATAAAATCTTGCAAATATACTCTATTTGCATCATAATCTACTGATCATGATAAACCTGTTCAACAATTTTTGAGGAGGGCTTTTATGCAAGGTGCTGAGTACATGACCAGGCGAGCAGAGTACCGAAAAAGCAGTGAGGAGGCACTTTTTAAAAAAGTTATAGAATGGGCCAGAGAAGATGATCAACCCCTTATTGTCGAAATTGTTGAGCGTGCCTTTGCAGATGAGGATGCTGAAAACTGGCTGACTCTCCATCCAACCAGTTCCTTTACCGGCTTAACCACCCATTATTTCCAAAAGATTATTGAAGAAAAAGAAATTATGGGAAGCACCGCCCGATTACTTAAAAAACAATTTGACGCATACTGTAAAAAACTTATTGGTTGATGTGTCACCTCTGCATTTGCTGTAATCCACTGTCCCGGGAAACGTTACAACTCCTTCCGTTGGCTCTTTGCCTTTCACATCCAAATGGCTCTGAGGGTGTGTTCGAAAGCACACATTTATATCCTTTTGTTGATGTTGTGTCAAAAATGACACAACATCAACAAAAGGCATTGTCTAGAAATAGTCTTAGATATCACCGCTATCCATTTAATATACAGTGGTTAATCATACGCTACAGTTGGCTAGTTTTTTTCTTGAGAGCAGGCTTGGTTATTGCATAAGTTTGTATATAATTAATAAAATCCACCTGCTACAGGAATATATATACGATGGCTACTTCCATTGAATCTCATCAGTACACCTTAAAAAAATCTGTCAGTTGTTGTGGCGTTGGCCTGCATACCGGCAGAACCGTTAATCTCACTATTAATCCAGCCAAAGCAGACAAGGGTATCTGTTTTTACCGTTCAGATTTGGATTCTCGTCCGGCTATCCCGGCCAGGATGGAACAAATAGTTGATACTACCCTGGCCACGACCCTGGGTAATGGAGAAACAAAAATTTCAACCACAGAACATCTCATGGCAGCTCTGCATTGCGCTGGCATTGATAATGCTGAGGTTGAAATTGATTCCCATGAAGTCCCTATAATGGATGGCAGTGCCGGTCCTTTTGTTCACCTGCTTAAATGCGGAGGGCGGAAACGGCAGGATGCTTTACGTAAAGTGCTACGTATAACCAGAGCCATTGAATTCAGTGACGGCGAACGATCAATCCGCATTGAGCCTTATGATGGTTTTAAGGTCACCGGACGCATAGAATTTGACAGCGCATTAATCAACGAACAGACGTACAGCATTGATATAACGCCCGAACGATTTACTAGAGAAATAGCCAGTGCCCGTACCTTTGGGTATGTGGAACAGGTTGAACATCTTTGGGCAAATGGACTTGCCCTTGGTGGTACTCTTGATAATGTCATAGCCATTCATTGGGATAGAAGATCAATACTTAATGAGGACGGCCTGCGTTTTGATGATGAGTTTATCCGTCATAAAGTCTTGGATCTTGTTGGTGATCTGGCCTTGCTCGGTTGCCCTGTGCGTGGCCATGTTATTGCAGATCGTTCTGGTCACTCTTTGCACCAGGGATTAATGCAGGCCATTGCTGAAACACCAGAGAATTGGGAGTATGTAGAATTCAGCTCCAAAGGTGATTCCATACTTGAACAGGTTGTCCACACCGGTCAGGAGTATGGCAAAAAAGTAACGCCATTTCTTGTTCCAGCTAATGAGATTTCCCGTGGAAGACATACTGCCTGTCCAGTGTAGTTTTTTATTTTTTATTTTTTAAAATTTACCTCACCAGGCCCGTCGGCAACAGCTGACGGGCTTTTTTTTTGCCTTTTTTTCCGGGACTGGTAGATTGATTGCTACAGTAACGACTCTCTGTTCAAAATTTTCCCTGCTAACGACGTGCCATGGAAACTGCTTTTAAACTCGTTTCAAATTTTTCACCTGCTGGTGATCAGCCCAGGGCGATTGACACCATTGTCTATGGACTCAATAATGGCAGCCGCCACCAGGTTCTGCTGGGTGTTACCGGCTCAGGAAAAACGTTTACCATGGCCCAGGTCATAGCCCGGGTTAATCGGCCGGCTTTGATACTTGCCCCGAATAAAACACTTGCAGCCCAGCTGTTTAGCGAGTTTCGTGAACTCTTTCCTGAAAACGCTGTTGAGTATTTTGTTTCCTATTACGATTATTATCAGCCTGAAGCCTACATTCCTTCCTCAGATACCTATATTGAAAAAGACTCATCTATTAATGATGCCATTGACAAGATGCGTCATTCTGCAACCCGGGCTTTGCTGACCCGGCAGGATGTACTTATTGTCGCCTCCGTTTCATGTATTTACGGCCTTGGCTCACCAGATGAATATAAAAATATGCATCTTTTTTTACAGGTTGATGAAGAGTATTCCATGGAGGAAGTGCAGCGACGTCTGGTTTTCATGCTGTATGAGCGTAATGAAATGTCATTCCATCGGGGAACGTTCCGGGTTCGTGGTGATGTTATTGATATTTTTCCAGTACATGAGGAAGAATTTGCAGTAAGGGTGGAGTTTTTTGGTGATACAGTTGAAGCTATCTCTATTATTGATCCTCTTAGGGGGGTAATTATTGAAGATGTTGCTGAAATTACTGTCTTCCCGTCAAGTCATTTTGTGACCAGTCAGGATAATCTGCATCGTGCCATGGGCACTATTAAAGCTGAACTGCGCGATCAGCTTGATCAGCTTTACGCAGAAAACAAACTGGTTGAAGCTCAACGTCTTGATCAGCGCACCATGTTTGACCTTGAAATGATTCAGGAGCTGGGTTACTGCAATGGTATTGAAAATTACAGTCGTCATCTGACCGGTAAAGAACCCGGCGTGCCTCCTCCAAACCTGCTCGATTATTTTCCTGACGATTACATCATGATTATTGACGAGTCCCATATCGCAGTTCCCCAGATAGGCGGCATGTATAATGGTGACAGAGCGCGCAAAAAAACACTGGTGAATTTTGGTTTTCGGCTGCCTTCGGCACTTGATAATCGTCCGCTTCGTTTTGATGAATTTGAACAACGTGTACACCAGGCTGTGTATGTGTCGGCAACACCAGGCCCATACGAACTTGAAAAAAGCGGTGATAATATTGTTGAGCAGCTGATTCGGCCAACAGGACTTCTTGATCCCCGAATTGAGGTACGACCGGCGACCACCCAGGTTGATGATCTATTGGCTGAAATCAGGCGATGTACAGAACAGGGGGAGGCAGTGCTGGTTACCACATTGACCAAACGTATGGCTGAAGACTTAACTGAATATTACGAAAATGTCGGGGTTCAAGTCAGGTATCTCCATTCTGATATCAAAACACTTGAGCGGGTCGAATTGATACGAGATTTACGAAGGGGCGAGTACAATGTACTGGTCGGCATCAACCTTCTTCGCGAAGGACTCGATATACCTGAAGTCTCGTTGGTGGCTATCCTTGATGCTGATAAAGAGGGATTTTTGCGATCTGAACGTTCTCTGGTTCAGACATGCGGGAGAGCTGCCCGAAATGCTGAAGGATTGGTCATCCTTTATGCAGATAAAATAACAAAATCCATGCAGTTTACCATTGATGAGACCACCAGACGCCGCAAGATTCAAAAGGCATTTAATGCAGAAAACGGGATTACCCCCCAGACAATTTCATCTGCAATCAAAGATTCAATGACCGAGCATCTCAAGGCATCGGGCTGGGATGGTTATGCCGATGATGCCGGGACATTAGTTGCTGCAGAACCTGAAATTGTTTATCATTCGGTGGATGACATCCATAAAGAAATTAAACAGCTTGAGCAGCAGATGAATGCTGCCGCAGAAAAATTGGCTTTTGAAGAGGCTGCAGCTCTGCGTGACCGCATAAAAGAATTACAACTGCTGGAGCTTTCTGTTGGCTGATTTCTTCTATAAAGCATCACTTGCGCTGATTCCAAGGTTGTATTTTGGTCTGACTTCGCTCTGGTTGAGTTCCTGCCGCCTTGAAGTCATTGGCCGGGAAAATCTTGACCAGGCTCTGACTGGTGGTGGGGCTGTTGTCCCAATCTGGCATTATTCTGTCTTTTATGTTCTCCATTTTCTGCGTCAATACCCCGGTGTTGTGATGGTCAGTGCCAGTAAAGATGGTGAATATATCGCAAGACTAGCTCAGTTGATGGGCTTTGAGACTGTACGCGGCTCTGCTAACCGTTTTGGGGTAAGAGCGCTCAAGGGATTGATTGACCATATTAAAAAAGGGAAAAATGCCGGTATTGTCGCAGATGGTTCACAGGGGCCGCCCCGTGTTGCCCAACCCGGAACAATTTTGCTTGCGGCAAAATCAGGCATGCCGATTATTCCCATTGTCTGGGCTGTACAACATTATACAACAGTTAACTCCTGGGATGAAACAGTACTTCCAATGCCGTTCAGCTCCATGGTGCTGCAATATGGTGAACCGATTTTTGTACCGCCAAAGATCACCTCTGTCGGGGTAGAAAAGTACAGGCAGCAACTTGAACGAGCCATGAACGGTATGTATGTGCAACTTTGGCA
>RKSL01000233.1 GCA_008633435.1 Candidatus Desulfobulbus rimicarensis
TGTTGGTCATTGGTCACAGACACGCCACAGCGTCCGGGCTTACCTCTTTATCCTTGTCATACGTAACCGTTCACCAGGGAGCTGTAGCCTTGATATTACACCAATCTGTAACCACTTTCAAAGGCAGAGAAAGACTATCACCAATTCTTCTGTCCTGATGAGTTATCATGTTGTGCCACATGCTCCAGGCCTTGTATGATCAGAAGACATTATTCCTCTCTTAAAGTCGATATTTTCCTGCTTATTCTGTTGTTTGGTGGTGTCTGCTTTGCCGGATACCGTGTTACAGTAGGGTTGCATTACACCTGGAACTGGTCGGTTATTCCACAGTATATCTTGCGTTATGATGCAGCATCTGGACGCTGGACGACGAATTACCTGCTGCATGGACTGCTGACCACTCTCAGGCTAAGTTTTTGGGCTGGTCTACTGGCAATGATTATCGCCCTTGTTGTGGCTCTGGCGAGAACCGGAAGAGGTTTACTCGGTCGTTTGCTTGCAGGTTGTTATATTGAGGTGATGCGGAACCTGCCTCCCTTGGTGTTGATTTTTATCTTCTATTATTTTTTGGCCGATCAACTGGCCCTGTTTATCGGACTGGATGAACTGGTTCGACATGCCAATCCAGAAATTCAGGCAATACTTGCATTCTTTTGTTGCAAGCCCTCCCAGTTTTCTCCGTTTTTTGCTGCAACGCTGACTCTGGCCTTGTTTGAGGGGGCTTATCTTGCAGAAATACTCCGATCCGGAATTCAGGGAGTCTCTTCTCATCAATGGGAGGCTGCCCATGCCCTCGGTCTGACTCGCAGGCAAACACTTTACCATATTGTCCTGCCCCAGGCATTTCGTCAGGTTCTTCCCGCAATGGCAGGGCAGTTTATTTCGCTTATCAAAGATTCAGCTATTGTCTCTGTGATTTCCATCCAGGAATTGTCGTACCAGGGCACCCAGCTCATGGCCTCGACGTACCTCACCATTGAAGTGTGGGTGACAATTTCACTCATGTACCTGGCAATCACTCTCCCGGCATCACTTGGAGTCAGCTGGCTGGAGAAAAAAATGGCACACCAGTAAACTTTGTCTTTGGTACATTTCTGATGTTTTGTATCCGGAAAAGAATGCAGGCAAGATCAAATGCAACAGGCCACGTTATTAACGTGGCCTGTTAAAAGAAAGGGCATTGTTATTGTCCCCTCATCGTCATGAACAGATGAAGGGGAAGGTTTACGTTTACTTACAGATTGGGAAGCAGGTTATGGCTTCAAAGTCTTTGGGCACATAGCCATTAAAATTCTGCTCCAAATTGGTGATAAAGGTCGTTTTACCGGATTCCCTGTCAATTCTGTAAAGAGAGTTAGCCGTACCGTAACTGCCAAACTCTACACCAGTTGTGCCATACAGGGTGTTATGTACGTAGAGTGTTAGCCCTTCCATGTCCTGAATCTGTTTATTATCAAGATGAAGAGGACCACTGTCAGTAACAGCACCGGTTGCTTTATCAATGATGATCAGATGGTCATTCCCTCCTCCGCCACTGTTGCCGGCGACGCCGTAAAGCGTGCCGTCAGAATTGAGGGCAATATCATCAATATCACTGGCGCCGACTGAGGCTGCATCTATGACCACATAGTCAATTCCATTGCCAAAGGCATTGGGAATGATCTTTCCGGTTTCAGGATTCAATTGAATCAGCAGATCCGACTGGGTTTCATGCCTGTTCGTAGCGTATAAAATACCCGTAGTCGGGTCAAAAGAAAGACCATCGATATCTCGCATAACTACTGTTCCGATCGATCCTCTCCCGATTCCCGCATCACGTGCAAATGGGTCAATAGGAGTAAAGGAATCTGTGATGTCAGCGGTAGGATCAATGATTCCAAAAACACCGTCATCTGTGGCGTAAATGGTTTTGCCGTCCAGGGAAAGAATTATCGTTTCCACATTGGGCGCTCCCAACCTGTTGAGCAACTCCAGTTTGTTGGTTTCAAAAGTATATTTCAACAAAGGCGCATCACTTGAGCCTTCATTGTCACCATCTGCAACCAGGTAGCAGAAATCAGGTACCGCTGGACAACGCGGCATGGTAATGATTGGCATAAACAGGTGCCAAGGGAATTTGTCCTGAAGAATCAATGTTGTCGGGTCACTCGTTGGGTCAGTCGGATCGTTGGGATTAACACCAAGTGGACTGGGAGTTTCCGTTGCTCCGGGATTTGCAATGGTATTCCCCTCGGGATCTGTACCCGTATCAGACGCATCGGTCACCGGTTGTCCATCAGGATCATTAGCCGTTACAATCGCAACATTTTCAACACCGCCAGCCGCAACATCATCGGATGTAATAGTATGCGTTGCGGTAAACGTGGTTGTATCAACAGCTCCTGGAGGCAATACTGCTATCGGGCCTCCAACAACCGGAGCTAGAGAGTCAGTTACCGTAATTTGAGTAAGGGCTGCCTCACCGGTATTGGTAACTTTGAAGGCATAATGAATAACATCACCTCTGTTGTTACGGCCATCACCATTTGTATCAACCACAGTTGCGACTGACTTAATGAGTTCAATACTCTTGACAGGTGGTTTAAAGCCGTCGACATCCGTGCCAACACCACCGGCAGGAACAGTAACAGTTGTTGGATCATCCCCCTCTGTGCGGATGAATGTGC
>RKSL01000234.1 GCA_008633435.1 Candidatus Desulfobulbus rimicarensis
GAGTCCACCAGCCATTGAGTACACGTTAAAATCATGATGTCCAATGGCAGCAATATTTGAATAAGCGGTAAACTGCTGAACAGGATTGATAATCCCAAAACCATTTCCTAGGATTTTCCATAAAAAACCTAGGGAGAAAGACGCCAAAAACGATTGTGATACCGAATCATTTATAGCCACAGTAAGCGCAGACCAAGATCCTACAGTGTAGAGATAAGGTCTGTATAAAGTAGGGGCAACAGTATTTAGAATACTTTCCGCACCATGCTGTGCAACAAATATATCTATTACATGGTCATATAGAATCATAAAAATTATGAGGCATACTGCACTTGTCATCATGTAACGTAGTGGTGTACCTCGTCTGCGAGTACCTCCCCATGCAAATAATGATGTAACCACAGAAAAAAAAAGATAGCTTTTTATACCAGCCAACAGCAATCCTACAAATGAACTAATCACTAGCAAGAACGATAATTTACCGCCTTTTTTTTCAGATTTCCTGAATAGAACATAGGTAGGAAGTACTAATATGCCTAGCAAATTCAAATATCCTACAAAACGCATAGTTTGGAATGCTGGTTGAAGTTTATAGGGTTCCTCCCATACAGTTGACAAAGAAAAGTGATAGGAAAAATTAATCAGCAATACTATCCAACCAATTGTCGATAATATCCCAATAACGTAGAAAAATGTCTTCAAACCTTTCTGATTCACCATGGGGTATTGACAGACAGTGACTCTGTTTCCCCTCAAATACGTTCCGGGAGCTGCAATGAAGGCGCCAAAAATGAACCCAATAACAGAAAGGAAAATGATGGAATACACAAAACCACTTAGTTGTACCAGGGCGACTAATTTCAAATTCCAGAGTGCAAGAGAAGAAAAAGTCACAGTCAAGTATATTCCTAGCGGTGCAAAACCATCGCCATATACAAATTGCGACCACCAAATCGAACAGATTGCCATGATCCCAAAAAGCAAACTCAATAACATGTCTGATGCTATCATATAACTATTATATTTTATTGTGAAAAATATTCTTCCATGATATAGCGACTTGTTTTAGACTATATCTTTCCTCTACAACTTTTCGACCATTCTGACCTAATTTCAAAGCAAGTTCATAATCATTCAACAAAAAAGTTATCGCTTCAGTCCAGTCTTGTATACTAACGGCATCAATACCAATATTTCCAGTTTGTAGCAGATCTTTATTTACACCTATTGGAGAAGCAACCACTGGAACACCGGCAGCCATGTACTGTAACATCTTGAATGCACATTTCCCTCGTTCCCACTCACTGTCAGACAACGGCATAATACCAATTGAGAATCGAGGTAATAACTCCTTTTCAATTCCCGGATACCATAATCTGAAATCCAGTTGCTTGCTGAGATGTTTGAGAAATGTCGGAAACTCATTGGAAATAATCTGCAAATGAGTATTTGGAAAAGTTGCAAGCACTTTTCGTAATGCGGGTTCGATCATTTCAAGGTAACGATAATTTCCAGCAGTACCGATCCATCCAATAATTGAATCATGATGGTTATTGTGATGTGTGATTGGTCGGAGTTGGTTGGTGTCGACTCCTGTTGGTATAATCGCTACGTTTTCGTTCCATTGAGAAAAGCGTTCGGCAAGGTGGCGATTGCCGCAGACTACAAGAGAACATGAACGCGCAATATGCTCGGCTGCTTTTCCGTTTCGGTGTAAAAAAATTGCGTCATCAACATCCAGTATAAGAGGTTTGGGCAAAAGTTTTTCAAAGGTCATCAGGGTAGAGATCATTTCACGTTGTAGAATGATTGCATCATAACCTTTTGAGCGACAGATGAATGTTAATCGCTCCATCAGAGCAGCGGCCAACCATGGCAGCCGCAATGCTTTAGAGGCTGGGGGGTAAGTGTTGACCACTGGGCAAAATTCAGTTAATTCAATACCTTCCTTTGCGAGAAATGGTACGAGTTCCGCAATGCGAAAACGGCGACTAGGTACATTCCTCCCACCTGTAATTGCCAGGACTCTAATATTATCATCAGAAAATTGCATATCCATACAGCTTGAGTAGAAAATGGAGCTTTATGTTTTGACCAACTTAAACAATGTTTTTGTTTTTTATAAACGAC
Organism: Candidatus Desulfobulbus rimicarensis; assembly: GCA_008633435.1. GTDB lineage: Bacteria > Desulfobacterota > Desulfobulbia > Desulfobulbales > Desulfobulbaceae > Desulfobulbus_C > Desulfobulbus_C rimicarensis. The sequence continues at coordinate 2,131 of RKSL01000234.1, forward strand.
ATGTCTGCTATGTAGTGTTGTAACTCATAGATCTTCTGGCAAAATTAGCATGCTGAATTTTCATCCGAGTATCGTGTACTGCGTAAGGTGCACGATCAAAATGATGAAAAATATGCTGAACTATTTCATTTTGCAAGAGCCACAATAGAAAAATAATAATTCAGCCTTTGCGTGCCAGATTCAGCTTGAAAGACCTTGTAAGCTGAAAAGGTGTTTCAGACACATTATTGGTTGAAAATTGGGAAAACCTGGAGGCTGTGTTTGTCAACAGGGTGTCTGATGTTGCGGTAAACGAATCCATGAGCTGTAGTAAGTGGAAAATGAGATTGTTTATATACAAACATAAGCAATTGGCATGTGTTTTGTAGTATTTTTTGCAAAATCAGCAGGGAAGAAAGAACGATGATTGTTTCCTTCTTCTTTGCTGATTTTTTTTAAAGTTTTTTCCACGCTTTCACGGTAATAAACTCGCGACTTTCAGGGGTTTGTTTGGCAAGTCGTTCTGCTTTTTTGACTTGGAGCATTGATCCATTGAGTCCAGGTACTGAATAGGGGTCAATATTGGCAGAAATTGCATTACTTGCTACGAAAACATTGTAACACAAAGGGCGATATGGTTGAATCTCAATATTTGTAAAGCCAATTTTTTTTAAAGTTTTGCACAAGGACTTCAAAGTGAAAAGAACCAGGTGGCGCGGTGGTTCAAGGCCACGCCAATGTGCTCCAAATTTCTTATGACCCTGAGCCGCAATATTTGGTGTTTCTATCCATAAAAATCCATTTGGTTTTAATAAATTAAAACATTTCTGCAGAAAGTTTACCGGTTGATGCACATGTTCAATTATATGCGCTAAGGTAATAACATCAAATTGTTCAACAGTTGAGTCCATGGATTCAATTCCACCAATACGAACATCAAGACCATGACTGGAGGCCGTATCCACGGCTCTTGAATCAAAATCAACCCCGGTAACTGTCCAACCGGCACTACGAGCCCGCAGAAGGAATGCACCATTGCCACAACCTATATCCAGCAATCGGTTTCCTGCTTTGATTTTAGGTAGATGACGCATGCCTGCGTCAATGATTGCTCGCCCACCGGGCATGAGGGCGGCGGCAAGAACGCCGAAAATACTGGCAGGGTGATCTTGTGTGCCATAACGAAAATTACGATAGCCGTTTGCGAATTTACGACGAAGTCTCTTGCGAAAATTTAGTTCTCTTAAAGACGGAGTTTTATCATGTGTATAATAATTTTGATAAGCCAGGTGAATAGTTTCAGGGGTTGGGCGAGGATCTAGATAAGCACAGGCGCAACATTTACAACAGTACATAGTCCATATTCCTAGAGCACTGAAGAAGACCTTGTCAGTTAAACCTTCATGTAAAAGAGTTCTGTTTTTGCTACCACATATTGGGCAAATGGGTACAGATTCAAGTCCATCATCAGGCCATTGAGAACGCATCTCCCGGGGATTAGTCTTTTTATTGTTCTGGCTCATTGCAACTTTGATCGTTTTTTTTTAGTAAATAAAGATTTCAGGTAATTGAGTGTTGCTTTTTTTTCTTCTTTAGTGAGGATAACAAGCCATGCAGCGGCCACAAAAAGAAGCTGAGCCATCAGAAGAAAAATCAATTTAATGGTGAAATTTGAAATTAAACCACTCATTATCAAAATAAATAATAGTATAATCGATATGACAAGTGACTGTGGGGTAACCACTGAGATTAACGGAAGTAATCGTTCCGCCATGAAAAAAAGGAAAAGAGCGTCGAGTCCTACACGTACTACCCATGCTATGGCTGCACCGGTGATTCCATAAGATCCGACCAACCACCATAATAACAATAAATAGAATGGTAGCTCAATCAGATGCAACTTCGCTGTGAGGTCTGGTCTCCCCAAACTCTGAATCAACCCAAAAGGTACTTGGGCAAAGCTGTTGAGAAATACTCCAATAGCTAATAATCGCAGTACTAACGTACTGTTATCGGCAAACTGAGGATTGATCCAAAGAGTTAAACCTTCGTGGGCTAGAGTAATAAAAACAAGTATGATCGGGAAGAGTGCGAGGAAAATAAATTTAATGGTTCGGTGAAATAAAAAAGCTGCGTGCCCTCTGTCATTTACAACAGCTGCGGAAAATGCTGGAAACATTACCCCCATGAAGGCTCCAGAAAAAATTGAGAGTTTACTAACAATTTCATAAGGGGTTACATAGTATGTGACAGCTGTTATGGAGACCACGGATCCGATGAGAAAACGATCCAGATAGACCATTAATGGTCCAACAATATTTGTCACAGTCATCCAACCACCAAAGTTGAGCAATGGCTTAAGCATTGCTGACTGTATTGAGTGCGGATAACGAAGTGTGGGCTCAACATAGAGACATAACGCCACATAGGCACAGCCGGATAGGAGTCTGGCAATAACCAACGTTGCTATTACTGAGACTAAACTGTGGGAAAAAGGTAACACGGCTATCGGACCAAGAAACGTTAACACCCCGAGTGGTATGCGTACAGCATTAATCAGGCCAAACCGTTGGTGGGCTTCGAGAATACCTCGCAAGCCAGATGTGCTTATGACGACAGGTATGGATCCAGCTAAAAGGTAGAAAGAAATTAAAGTCTCATGTTGTAATTCTGTCGGTATTTTTAGTGCCTCGGCAACTAACCACGGTGAGAGTAGGGCGACGGCAATTGAACCCAGTACGCCAAGAGCCGCCATCAGTAACATCGCTGTCCATACGAGGGTGGGTAACTCTTCCTTCTTTCCATCACCCAGTTTTTCTGCTACGAGCTTGGTGAGTGCTCTGCCAAGCCCGAGGTCGAATAAACTAAAATAGCCAACGACCATCCATGCCAATGTAAGGACGCCAAAGCGTGCCTCGCCCAGCCCTTCTATCAGTATTGGGATGGCGACAATTGCTACCAGCACTGGCGCACCTGTGCCAAGCAGATTCCAGATAACATTACGAGCCAGGAGGCCGGTGCGGGTCACTGTGACATCCGGTAATTTTTTAGCGTCATGCTTCATAACGGGTTTCATCACCGGAGAAACGAGTTGATTGGAAGTGCTGTTGGCATTTTTATCGTAAAGTTAATGTGTTGCTTGTATTTATGGTCTAATAGCTTGTATCCAGACATGGATTTTCGAGTTGGAATTCTATCGGTGGTACGCATTTGGACTATTTTTGAGAACTTGATCGTTTGTCAGGTCACGGCATTTTGTTCAGACGATTATCACAGCAAGGTCGATCATATGAAATGGTTGTTCTCTCAATATTCCTAGGTTTTTAACAAGCTGTGGACAGTCCAAGGTACCCCCAGTTTGTATAAAATAATGAAGCCGACATTTGCATTTGATGGGCATTATCTGAGGATAATAATTGAAATTAAAAATAATAAATATATAGTTACTATACAAAATAAAAGCTCGGATTTTTTCTATGTTCTTGGCGATTCCTTGTCATCTGTTGAAAAACAGATTTTCTTTCCTTAAATGTTTTCTTTATGAATAAATTATTTCAAAAGTATCTGCTTAATCGATGGTCTGCTTTTATTCACGATGTCTTATGGGTGCCGATAGCCCTTATTCTTGCTTATCTGATTCGTTTTAATTTTGAGGATATTCCAGTTATTTTAAGGCATAGTATATATCAACTTTTAGTTATTGCTCCACCTGTCCAGGGTATTGTTTTTTGGTTCTTCGGTCTGTACCGAGGATTTTGGCGTTTTGCTTCAATCCCTGACTTGGTCAGAATACTTAAAGCCGTAGGCATGGGTACTCTTGTTCTCATAGGGTACAGCGGATTGTTAATGAGATTCCAGGGGGTACCTCGGTCTGTTTTTCTTTTGTACCCTTTGCTTCTGGCTGGGGGATTATGCGGGCCTCGCATTTTGTTTCGCTGGTTTAAAGATCATCGTCTTATGCTTCGACAGCAATCTGGAAAACAGACATTGGTCGTTGGTGCAGGCGGGACAGGAGAGTTGCTTGTCAGGGACTTATTACAGCGAAAGGAATATGAACCTGTTGCGTTTCTCGATGATGATCCTGCTTTGTTGAACCGGGAGATTCACGGGATACGGGTAGTTGGCAACACAGAGGAAATATCGGCTATTGTCTCTGAGCTGGATATAGAAATGGTCATCCTTGCCATTCCATCTGCTGGAAAAACGGTAATACGTCATCTCGTACAGTTGTGCCAAGCCTTGAATGTAGTTTGTTTGACTCTCCCCTCTGTGTTGGAGATGAAAGGAGGAGATGTGGATGCCGGCCACCTGCGGCCAGTAACCGTGGACGATCTTCTTGGTAGGGAACCTGTGCGGTTAGATACAAAGGCCATCTCCAGTTATTTATCCGGCCAAACAGTGCTTATTACAGGTGGCGGGGGGTCAATCGGCTCTGAACTCTGTCGTCAGGTTGTTTCGCAAGATCCTAAGCGTTTGATTATTTTTGATCATAGTGAATTTAATATTTATACCATTGATCATGAGTTGCATGAGACCTTTCCTGCGCTTCAGCTTGAAACAATACTTGGCGATGTGAAGGATCGTGCTCGGGTTGACTGGGTTTTTTCAACATTTTTACCCGACGTTATTTTTCACGCAGCCGCTTATAAACATGTTCCCATGGTTGAGGAAAACCCCGCTGAAGGGGTACGTAATAATGTGTTTGGGACCCAGTGCGTTGCAGATGCATCTGTTCGATATGGAGCCGGACGATTTGTTCTGGTATCGACAGACAAAGCCGTCAATCCTGCTAACGTTATGGGAACAACCAAACGAATAGCTGAGTTATACTGTCAGAATCTCGACAAGCAGTCCAATACAAAATTTATTACTACACGCTTTGGTAATGTTTTAGGCTCAGCTGGGTCTGTAGTACCTCTTTTTCAAAGGCAGATTGAGGCAGGAGGTCCTGTTACAGTGACTCATTCTGAGATAACCCGCTATTTCATGACTATCCCTGAGTCTGTCAGTCTGATTCTTCAAGCGGGGAGCATGGGGCAGGGGAGTGAGATTTTTGTCTTGGACATGGGGGAACCAGTTCTTATCAAGGATCTTGCCGAGCAGATGATTCGGCTTTCCGGCCTTGAGCCGGGTAAAGATATTGATATTGTTTATACAGGATTACGGCCAGGAGAAAAACTATTTGAGGAAATTTTACACAAAAGTGAAGGCCTTAAACCAACTACTCATCCCAAGCTTCTTCTGGCCAGGAGTAGGGATGTTGATTGGCAATGGCTTTCAGGAGAACTTGAGAGTTTGGGTAAGGCTGCTTTATCTCGTGATGTAGCAAAATTAAAGAACTATTTACATGCTCTTGTTCCCGAGTATAGGGAACTGTAATTGTATCATTTTAACACATGTTTGATTTTGCTGTGTACCGAACTGTACTAAAGGATATCTGACATAATGCCATTATCGTAATGTAAAGTCTACGACCTCTCAATGCCACAATTCTTTAAAAAAAACATAATTTGTAAAAGTCTCTTGGTGACGATTCTAGTCTTCTGGCTATCTCTTGCTATCATATCAACAAATCATTTGTTTCCAGTCTTTGCAGCATTG
>RKSL01000235.1 GCA_008633435.1 Candidatus Desulfobulbus rimicarensis
GTTCGAATCCCTCCCTCTCCGCCAGCTTTACCCCAACTTTATGAGTTGGGGTATTTTTTTGCCTGTTGTACCGCGTTTATCCCTGTTGGTGTTTCTCTATACATTTTTTTCTTCCAAACTTTGTGTGGTTCTCAAAAAAAAACTGCTTAAAAAATCTTGTCTATGGTTACGTTTATTATGCCGTGAACCAAGATGGAAAATGGTCAGTCCCGGACAGGATCCTGCTAGAATCCCCAAAGTAGGCTACGTTTTACCCAACCTGTAAGTTTTTTAGCATGCCGAACTCGTACCCAGCCATTTTTTTGAGATAATCGTTTGAAAACCACACCGTAGTATGCTTTAGCAATAATTCGTTTGTTGGTGCCTGGGCCGCTGCGAATATTAATCCGCTTCTTGCTCTTTTTATGTACTTTGACAATCATATGCGGGGATTTGCTTGTTACCCCCTTGTGTACCCAGCCGATGGTACCTTCAAAATCCTGCACCCGTAACCATTTCCCCGAACGTTTGAGCACTTTGAGTGGAAAACCTTCCCCAAGTTTCCAGATCACTTTATATTTTTTTCCTGGGCCTGAGCGCATATTGATATCGTCCCCATGGATGGCCACCATTTCAGCAGCAGCGGTTCCAACACCCATAACAAACAGCATAAGCAGCGATACAAAGAGAATAGTGCGTGACTTGTTCATAATTATTTAGTGGTTATTTTTTGATTCTTAAAAGGGGGCGAATGAACTTCGTAACCTGCAATGTCCACGACGATAGCACCAAAATTACATGCTTCTGTCATACAACGCATACAGTTAACACACTCACAGCTATCCGGTGTCTCGTTAAACCGTATTTCAACAGGACAAACAGCGTGACAGGCACCGCATCCGGTACAGGCATCCTTTTTGAGCTTCATTTTTATGAGCTGATACTTACTGAACAACGCATAGAATGCACCCAGGGGGCAGGTTGTCCGACAAAATGGACGCGACGAGATAATGGACCAGTACACAAACCCGGCGAGAATAACTAACTTGTTTACATAGAGCCAACCAACAGTTTCTCGTAATTCCGGACGTAGAAGGAGCATCGGTATTCCAGCTTCAGCTGTTCCTGCCGGACAGACAAATTTACAAAACCAGGGTTTTCCCATCCCAAAATCATCAACGATGACCAGGGGGAGGATAATCACAAAGAGTAGGAGAAACAAATATTTAATCCAGTTAAACACCTGTGGTATACTTTTTTTCCTGGTTGGAATTTTATAAAGAATCTCCTGGAAGAAACCAAAAGGACACGCCCAGCCGCAGATGAATCTCCCAAACACTGCACCGAGCATTCCCATAGAGCCTATAACAAAGGTACCAAAGAAATATTGTCCACTCTGCAGTGAAAAGCGTATACCGAGTAACAACTGCTGCAGGCTACCTATGGGGCAGTATGTTGTTGCTGCCGGACAGGAGTAACAGTTTAACCCAGGTGAACAGATAACCTTGAGCGGCCCCTGGTAAAGAGTTCCGCTTAAGGGAAATCCCCAGAAGCCGTTGGCCAGGAAGAACCAGAGTGCCTGTATCCATTTTCGTGCAAGTTCCATCAATCGCCCTACCCTATTCCAATACACTCAAGACAGATTGACTTTGCCTGTTCGAGTACACGCTGCGGCTCATTTACACTAATACCAATAATCCAAAGGATAAGGAAAAATGCGAGGAGGTAGAAAGGCGCTCGTCTGAGTGAGGGGGTGTTATTTTTCATTATCCCTTTCCTCAATACTATTGAGTACTGCGTTTTTCTTATCACCTATGTGTTTGTCAACACCCAGGTGTTCATCGATAAAAATATGGGTAACTACCCGTTTTGCCCCTTTGGAAAAAGGAAGCCTGTGGATTTCCTCAGCTATGCTGAACAGTTCTGCCACCGACCCGTATATGATCGTTCCCATATCTTGGAGTTCATATTGCAGGCCACTCTGTTTAAGTAACCTCTGCACGTCAGCTACATACACACCGACACTTGCTGTTTGTGTACCTATAGGGATAATAGCAATCTGGAGCAGTGCCATGGGCTATCCCTCAGCACCTATGACGCTGACCAGGCGATCAAGGTCATCGGATGAGTAATACTCAATTTCAAGTTTTCCGCGCGCTCCATTTTGGACTATGCGCACCTTGGCATTGAGCTCGTTGGTCAGCTGGGTAGCAAGGGCTCGACAGTATGAACTGGGAAGTTCATCAGCATTGATTTTAGTCTTTTTGGGAGTTTTTGATTTTTTAGGTGTCTGTCTACAGATGTTTTCGGTCTGTCGGACCGAGAGGTCTTCTGTAATTATCCGGTCACGAATGGCCTGCATAAGTTGGGGCTCGTCCTTTAAACGCAGTAAAACTCTTGCGTGGCCTCCTGATATATTACCAATGGCAACGTCATTTTGTAACGTTTCCGGGAGGTTGAGAAGACGAAGCATGTTGGTGATTGTCGATCGTTTTCTGCCAACTTTACCCGCAACTTCTTCCTGGGTAAGCTCGAACTCGTCAATAAGCCTTGCATACGCTGTGGCCTCTTCTATGGGGTTCAAGTCATGGCGCTGGATATTTTCAATAAGAGCCAGTTCAAGATTTTCGTCTTCTGAACCGCTGTCCATCACCACCACAGGAACCTCATCTTCGCCGGCTATTTTTGCTGCCCGAAGCCGTCGTTCACCGGCTATGAGGCTATAGCGGTTTCCTCCGGACCTGGTAACCAGCAACGGTTGGATAACGCCGTGTTCCCTGATAGAGTCTGCAAGCTCAGCGAGCTTGTCTTCATCAAAATAACGTCTCGGCTGATTAGGATTAGCTGTTATTTTATCGATATCACAAAGAAAAAACCGTTCTTCGTCGTCAAGATCCAGGTCTTCCGGAAGTAAGGCCCCTACGCCCCTGCCTAGTACGCTTTTGCTTGTCATGATCCCTTCCTGTTTCTTCTCAGAAATTCATTTCCAAGTTTGATAAATGCCTTTGCCCCTGGACAACTCTTGTCATACTCGATAATGGTTTTGCCGTGGCTTGGGCTTTCACTCAGCCTCACATTTCGTGGAATGACTGTTTTAAAAACCTGGTCACCAAAATGGTTGGTAATTTCACTGGCTACCTGATGGGTCAGTCTGTTTCGTTTATCATACATACTCATCAGAAGCCCCTCGATATAGAGTCCACGATTCAAGCTTTTTTTAACTTTACGGATCGTAGCAATCAGCAACGCTAACCCCTCGAGCGCGAAATATTCGCACTGCATGGGAATCAGCACAGAGTCTGCCGCTGTTAATCCGTTAATTGTCAACAATCCTAAAGAAGGGGGGCAGTCAATTATGATGAAATCATACTGGTCTCGAACTTTCCTGAGGATGTTCTTAAGCTTTTTATCACGGTTTTTCAGTGATATAAGCTCAACTTCAACACCGACAAGGTCGATTGACGCAGCCAGCACGAACAGATTTTTAAGGTTTGTCGACTGTATACAATCAGCAGTATCAACATTATTCATATAACATTGATAAAGATGTTTTTCCGGGTCTGAGTTAAAGACACCTACACCACTTGAGGCGTTTCCTTGCGGATCGGAATCGACAAGGAGAACTTTTTTCCCTTTGCTTGCGAGGACGGCAGAGAGGTTAAGGGCGGTAGTTGTTTTACCAACCCCTCCCTTCTGGTTAGCGAAAGCAATGATTTTTGCGTTTTTTGGGGTTGTCATGGGGGATGCGCACC
>RKSL01000045.1 GCA_008633435.1 Candidatus Desulfobulbus rimicarensis
GAGGATGGAGAAAAGGAATCATATTTTTCAGGTACACCATGGACTGTAATGCTCCGGTATTGCAAATCCCCAAGGGGCGGTTACCAGAAACAAAACGGGCTGAACGTGGCGTCTCACGGGTGCCGGTTGCCAGTAAAACCCGTGTGGCCGTCAATTGGCTGGTTCCTTCCGGGGAAAGCAGGCTCAACCTGCCCTGCTCTTGCATGGTGGTCACTGTGGTTGTACAGGCTATTTCCACTCCTGCCTGCTGTGCTGCCTGGACAATGCGTCGGGCATAAGCAGGGCCGGTGAGGATGCGTTTAAATTCGACAATACCAAAAGGAGGATGGCCGCAATGACGGGGAATTCCTCCGGCAACTGGTTCACGATCCAGCACTACTACCCGGTCTATGCCTGCCTTTTTCAAAGTAATTGCCGCTGCAAGACCTGTGGGGCCGGCACCGATAATTGCCACGTCGCATGTTGTGTTGATCATGTCAGTCATGGGCTTCTCCAACTGAGAGTGGTGTCTCCAGTTTATCTTTTGTCAGCTCGGCAAGACGTGCTGAGCAATAAAATCCCTGACACCTGCCCATGGTAATTCGGGTACGTCTTTTCAGGCCGGACATGCTTCCTGCCGGTATTTTTCCGCCAAGCGCTGCATTAATCTCACGATCTGTAACCATTTCACAATGGCAGACAATTTCGCCAAAACCGGGTTTATGACAATCCCGGGGAAGATGATTGGCAAGGTTTGGCACCTGGGGAATACCAGGATTTTCCAGTTCCTGAAATTCTGCACCAAACCCCTCAAGAAGTGACTGCACATGGGCTGCAATGCCAAGAGCGGATGTGAGCCCGGTGGACCGGATACCGCCCAGGGTAATCCAGTTGCGGTCGGCTTCCTTCCTGATTCGGTACTCTGGCTGCTCTGTTGCAGGCCGAATACCAGCATAGGTAGCTGTAACCGGAATGCCTTCAAGAGCTGGAAGCATGCGTAAGGCCTGGTCGTGAAGGGACTGGAGGGTTGCTGTATCAACAGAGGCATCATCACGCCCTTCCTGTTCTTCAGCAGTTGGCCCCACCATCATGTTGCCAAAAATAGTTGGAAACAAGACAATACCTTTGGTTATTTTTGTTGGTACCGGTAAAATAACCGAATGTATCAGCTTGCCGGCAGCTTTATCAAAGACCACAAACTGGCCTTTTCTGGGTTTAATGACAAAATCTGAGTTGCCCAGCACTTGCTGGTCGACGAGGTCTCCATACAGCCCGGCCGCATTGACCACATATTTAGTGTGAACCTGCCCCTGGGGTGTTTCAAGTAGCCAATGCTCCCCGTCAAACGTCCCTCCTGTTACCTGGGCATTGAACAACGCCCGGCCGCCATTTTCAATGGCCTGGAGCAAATAAGCAAGGGGTGCTGACCAGGGATCAATGACATACTCTCTGGGAATATAAAGTGCAGTCCTTACATCTTTGGCAAGATTAGGCTCCATACTGTGGATCTCAGCTTTACTGAGCTGACGTACATCTGCGACCTGATTCGTATGGGCTTTTTTAAGAATTGCGGGAAACTGTTCTTCCTGCTCTTCTGTCCAGGCGGCAATCATTGCTCCGGTTTTCAGCAAAGGCAGGTTTAAACGCTCATGGATTTCAAGATACTCCTGATGACCATTTTGAACACATTGCCATTCCAGAGAGCCCACAGGCGCATCAAAACCTGTATGAAGAATGGCGCTGTTGCCTTTGCTTGCTCCGTCAAGTATATCAGAAGCCTTCTCAAGAAGCACCACAGAGGCACCGGCAAGAGCCATACGGCGTGCCACTGCGCACCCTACCACTCCGCCACCAATTATCGCCACGTCAGTTGTTGTTTTTTGTGAAGCTGATTTCATTTGTAGTCTTTAAGTAGATGTTTTGCCAAACGCATGACCAAACATTAACACTGGATGACCAAACAGTCAAACTCGTCGGGGAAATTCTTTCACGGCTGTCCGCTGCTGGTCACAAGAACGTGGCCCCCGGCTTTGGCCAGTGCGGTTTGAATACTCTGGTCAGGGGTTTTGTCGCAAACAAGATTGGTTACTTTATTTAAGCCACAGACCTCAAAAGATGCAATTCTTCCAAATTTACTCTGGTCAGCAAGTATGGTTAAAGACTCTGCCTGCTTAATCATTGCCCGGGCGATTTGTGCCTCATCAATACAAAAATCCATGATCCCGGTGCGGCTATCAAGGCCACCAATGGTAAGAAAGGCATGATGCGCCCTGAAAGAACCTATCTGGTCAATGGCCATGGTGCCAATGGTCTGTCGATTATCACCGTTGAACTCTCCTCCCAGTAAAAAAACTCTTGAGTGATTGTTTGCAAGGCTAATAATTCGTGCAATTTCAGAAGAATTGGTAACAACAGTAATATTGGAAATTTCTGCTATATTCTCAGCAAAATAGAGCGTAGTTGAACCTGTATCGAGAAAAAGAGTTTCTCCAGGAGAGATGAGCTGAACTGCAGCCTCTGCAATAGCAATTTTTGCTGAAACATGCTCACTCATCCGTTGCTGAAAAGACCCTTCCCCTGTACGTATAGGCAACGATGCCCCACCATGAAATTTATGCACTTTCCCGTTATTTGACAGCTCGGTTAAATCACGACGTATTGTCTCGCGGGAAATATTGAGTTGCTGCGCTAATCTGTCAACAGTGACCCTGTTTTCCTTTCGGATAATATTAACAATTTCGATTCTTCTTTTGACAGGATTCATCTATAACTTCCACAAAGTAATGGATACCATGTACTCAGATCCGTTCGGGCCAGGTAAGATTTCCGGGTATATTGACAATCACTGGACAGCTTGGCCAGCGCAGCAAAAAAATATCCTGCGTTAATAGAGAAAATATTTTTGCTGGACACAAAGAGCAAACGAAAAAACTTTTCCAGGATAGCCTGATAACGTGTTGAAACTGCTCAACAGCAATGAGATTTCTTCACAAAAAGAAAAATTATAAAAATAGCCCGTTATCTATGTGTTGTCAACACATGCCCTACTGTATGCGCATGGTTTGCCATGATTTTATCCATTTTAAGCTGCAATTTATGCTTGTTCAGGAAAAAAGAGTGTGTTATGAGTCGATTTCAGAGAGTTGATTATCCACTATTTAAAATTATCACAACAACTCAGGATATTCTCTCACACTCCTGCTTTTTGGGTTCCCCTTGTCTTATTCTCAGGAATCATAAAAAGGAATTTCAAACCATATCCGAATACAGTTCTAATACAGTAGCAGTACAATACTCGATCACTTAACTGCT
>RKSL01000236.1 GCA_008633435.1 Candidatus Desulfobulbus rimicarensis
AACAAGGTTTCAGCACATCGCTTTCCCTCATCATAGCAGGAGCGGATACCGTTTGGGTTGACATGCCCCCAATAATCCTCTGGCTGGGGATGAATCTCAGGATCACCATACACCTCCGAAGTCGATGCCTGAAAAATCTTTGCCTTCACTCTTTTTGCAAGCCCCAGCATGTTAATAGCACCGTGCACCGATGTCTTTGTGGTCTGGACAGGGTCGAACTGATAATGAATAGGTGAGGCCGGACACGCAAGATTATAAATCTCATCCACTTCCAGATAAATAGGAAAGGTCACATCATGACGAATCATTTCAAAAAAAGGATTATCGATCAAATGGACAATATTTTCCTTGGTACCTGTATAAAAATTATCAAGGCACAATACTTCATGTCCATCATTTAGAAGGCGCTCACAAAGGTGTGAACCAAGAAAACCGGCACCACCGGTTATCAAAACACGTTTTTTTTGCTGAACAGCATTCATGCAGTTCTCCGAAACGATTGATTAAAAAATATCATCATCTATAAAACTTAAAAAATATTTCATAGTATAGCATGCCTGACTCAAGAGTGGAACTCTTCCATTATTGATTAATAAAAATGACCAGCTGGCTCAGAACGACGAGCAAATTGAGATGGTGCGCCCGGCAGGATTCGAACCTGCGGCACCCAGATTAGGAATCTGGCGCTCTATCCTACTGAGCTACGGGCGCAGAAGATCGGCAACTTTTCGGGCTGGATATTACCTGAAAAAGCAAGGAAAGCAATGCCTTTTTCTCACTTTTGCATTAGAGACTCCCGCCATCTCCCAAAGGGACAGGAGACACGCCTGCCTCCAGCCTGTACCCAGAAGAAATTCGACAATTTCTGCCAATTATCATACCGTCCGGCACAATGGCGGCTTTCCCAATCAGGGTGATACCGGAATAGAGATGGGTCGGGTATTCCGTATTCACCTTTTTCCTGTTTTCCCCATGCCCAACAACAGCACCTTTCCCTACCACAACTCGTTTATCACAAATGGCCAAATCAGCCAAAGCATCCTCTTGGATCACGGCATCCTCAAAAATAACTGAATCACGAACCACAGCGCCTTTTTCTACCTTGACCCCGGGAGACAACACTGAATGAATAACTGTCCCCTCTATAACACATCCCGCTGATATCATGGATGATTTCACGCTGCATCCGCTGACAAACCTGGCTGGCGCCCTGTCCATTGGTCGACCATCAGCCTCAGTATTTGGGCGGATCCCCCACTCTTCAGGCGAAATCCCTGAGTCCTCCTGCAAAATATCCATATTGGTCTCCCAAAATGACTGCACAGTCCCCACATCCCGCCAATACCCGTAAAACGGATAGGCATACACCCGATCTTCCTCTATAGCTCTTGGGATAATATGCATGCCAAAGTCATGTTCTGTTTTGTCCAGGCAAAGTGTTTCAAGAAGATAGTTGGTATCGAAAACATAAATGCCCATGGAGGCCAGATTTGTCCTGGGTTGTGCTGGTTTTTCCTCCCAGTCAACTATGCGATTATCGTCATCAACTATTCCGGCGCCAAACTGATGGATCTCACTCTTGGGCACCACCATCATTCCAATGGTTATATCTGCCTTTTTATGACAGTGGTACGCGATCATTGCATCAAAATCCATCTGGTAAATATGATCACCAGATAGAATCACGACCTGCTCTGAAGGGTTGGCTCTGATAAAATCAATATTCTGCCGGATTGCGTCTGCTGTTCCTTTATACCAGTCAGAATCTTTTTCTCCGGTTCTTGGTGGCAGAATTTTAACTCCGCGGGTTCTTCCAGTAAAATCCCACGCCTCACCTGTACCGATATGTCGCATTAATGACAACGGTTTATACTGGGTTAAGACTCCCACCCGGGTTAATCCGGAATTCATCACATTGGATAGTGCAAAGTCAATTATCCTGTATAATCCCCCAAAGGGGACAGCAGGTTTTGCTCGGTGTCCCACCAGGAGATTCAGCCGACTGCCAATTCCTCCGGCGAGTAAAAGTACCAGCGCGTCATGGGGTTCTCTCATGACAAGACCTCCAGGTCAGCGAGCTCTTTATCAGGCCAATCCCCAGGAGATATCCCAGGGCCAACAGTGCAGCCACTGCCAATAACCATGGAATCGGGCACATGGTTATTCCAGCCGATCACCGTAACGTTATCTACATTTCCAGAGCCAGTGCCAATTTGCACATGGCTGCCAAATGTTGTATTAACATCACTCACCACCCTGTTGATTTTTGCTCCCGAACACACAGTGTTGTTAAAAAAAAGTACAGAATCCCGCACTTCTGCTCCCGGATCAACCCGCACACCTGGAAACAAAATGGAGTTTTTTACAACCCCCTCAACCAGGCAGCCATTATAGGCCACCGAATTTTCCAGGACACCGTTATTGCCGACTTTAAGCGGCTGGCAGTCACGGATTCCCCGATGTTCAAGATTTGTCCGGATTCCCCATTTTTCCATATCAATTACAGGATTTTTTCCCAATAGCTCCATGGACGTCTGCCAATACTCATCAATGGTGCCGGTGTACCCCCAGTAGCCTCGAAACTTATACCCATGCACATTCATCTTTTGAGACATCATAAGAGGGATAATATCACGACCAAACTCATAAGAGGTATTGTGC
>RKSL01000046.1 GCA_008633435.1 Candidatus Desulfobulbus rimicarensis
CAGTGGTTGTTTGTCCAGCAATGAATTCCAGCATGCTTGCTCATCCTGCCACCCAAACCAATCTGCAACAGTTAAGACAGCTTGGATATGTTGTGGTAGAGCCTGAATCAGGTATGCTTGCCTGTGGTGACGAAGGATGCGGAAGGTTACCAGAATGGGATGTGGCAAGAGAAGCGCTGCTGGCCTGTTGTTCCAGGAATGATCTTGCTGGCAAGCAAGTGTTGATTACAGCTGGCCCCACCCGCGAGCCAGTTGATCCGGCACGCTATCTCAGTAACCGCTCAAGTGGGAAAATGGGCTATGCCCTTGCCCGGACTGCGCGAAGACGTGGAGCCAGGGTGACCCTGATTTCAGGTCCGGTTCAGCTTGATCCGCCTCCAGGGGTAGAGGTTGTTGATGTGCTCACAGCCCGGGAGATGCATAGTGAAGTCATGGCGCGGGCAGATGCAGCCGCAGTAATTGTCAAGGCTGCGGCTGTTGCTGATTTTCGGCCTTGTGAGGTTGCTGTCCAGAAGATTAAAAAAGCTGGTGCAGAGTTACGCCTTGACCTGGCACCCAATGCAGATATCCTAGCGGATCTTGGTCAAAGCCGGAGCCCAAATCAAATCCTGGTTGGGTTTGCCGCAGAAAGCATGAACCATGAGGAAGAGGGGCAACGTAAACTTAGGGAAAAAAATGTTGATTTGATGGTTGTCAACGACATCCTGGGGGAGAACACTGGCTTTGATGTGGATACAAATCAGGTGATTCTGATCTCAAAAAACGGGTCAGAGCAACTTGGACTTCAATCTAAAGAAGAAATTGCTGACCAGATCTGGGACAGCATTCTTTCCTTGCAACAGCAATAACCAAGGCGGTCTTGACCGCTACACCCCAAATGTCAGAACACTGGATAGGCTTCAGTTGCGTTGCTCTCTTTCCACTGCTCTGTGATGCATCCAAATACGTTTCAAGCTGTTGGGGATTGCCCCCAAAAAAAAACAGGCCAGACCCGGGGAGACACTGCGTCTGATTTGATGGTCGGCTGCTGCCCTTCATCAGAACTCCGGACAACCAGTTTGTCTTTCTGCTTATCCGGAGCTCCTCCGAAGGGTAGAACTGAAAAGAATGGAAAAATGAACAACTAAAAATCCTCTCGACCTGTCATGGCATATTCATATATTGCCATCACGTCTTCTTTGCTGGGTTGTCTGGGATTGTTTTCAACCGGCCGGGCAACTGTCAGGGCAATTTCTGCCATTTCCTCTATTTTATCTGCGGCAATGTGTAATTCTTCCAATGTCGCAGGGATATTGAGATCACTGTTTAAAAGATGAAGCTCTTCCACCAGTTCTGCTGCTGCATCTCGCAGCGAGAGCTCCTTTCTGTCTACGCCAAACAGTTCAGCCAGCAGTGCATGTTTTTTCAGATTGCCAATCAGATTGAATTCTGTCACATAAGGTAACAGTACGGCATTGGCCAGTCCATGGCTTATGCCAAACATCCCGCCAAGGGGGTAGGCCATCGCATGAACCAACCCGACCCCGGCAATGGCAAGAGCTTTACCACCCAAAAGACTGCCCAGAAGCATATTTGAGCGCGCCTTAAGGTTGCGGCCGTCAGCATAAGCATCACGAATGTTATGTACTATTACGTTGATTGCTTCAAGAGAATACATCTCTGAGATGGGATGAGCCTGCACAGAGGTATAGGCTTCGAGTGCATGGGTCATGGCATCAATGCCGGTTGCTGCTGTCACGTGGGGCGGCAGGCTGAGGGTCAGGGTAGGATCCAGCACTGCGGCTTCCGGATAAAGCGGATCCCCGTTCATTCCGGCTTTTGATCCTGTTTCTTCATTGATGAAAACAGCAGTAAAGGTTACCTCTGCTCCAGTGCCGGCAGAGGTGGGAACCATAATTTTGGGTACGCCGGCTTTCTTAATCTTACCAAGCCCTATGTAGTCGACAGCTTGACCACCATTGGTGAGCAGAATGGCAATAGCCTTGGCAACATCCATGGCAGAACCACCGCCAACGCCAACAACACAGTCGCATCCATTGTCTTTGGCAAGTTCCGTGCCTTGGTCGGCAAGGCGCAGGCCTGGTTCAGGATCAACCTTGTCATAGAGGATAAAGTCTATGCCGGCAGCCGTTAACGGTTTGGTCACTGGTTTGTCCTGATTGGCTTTGACCAGACCTGGATCCATGACAACAAGGGGTTTTGTCCCCCCGAGATCGTCAATGATTGAGGGAAGTGTTGTAATTATCCCGGTGCCAAAATGAATTTGAGTCGGTTGGGTAATGGTGAAGGTTGATACAGTCATGGGGATCTCCGGAAAAATGTAGTACAGTAGGACGTTGGCCAGCAAGGAATGAGCCTCTTTCCTTGCTGCCCTTGAGTCATTGTGGTTAAATCTTACGGGGATACTATATCGTATCAGCTGATTTTAGGCCACCTTGAAAACAAAGAATTCCCTTATCTGGATAGAGCATGGAACTCAGTCGATCTGAACAAAAACGAAGGATTAAACAACTTGAAGGACTGGTTCGGGAGCTTATAGAGCTTCCGTCCGGTCAACAGAAAGCCTTACCGATAAAAGCTGATATCGTCGAATACATTCTTGAGGTACGTGACCTTAAAGCGGGGGCAAGAAAGCGGCAAATAAAATATATAACGAAACTGCTGCGTAGTGAACCGGTTGATCCTCTTTATGATTATCTTGCCCGGCAGAAGGGGAGTGCGCTGCTCAAGAAAAAACAGTTTCATGAGATCGAGTATTTGCGGGACATCCTGATTGAAGAGGCTATTAATGCCAGGAGAGAGGCCAAAGAAGCCCATGGAGAGCTGCGCGAGGACTGGCAATCAAAGGTCGTTGAAGATATTTGCCTTGAGCTTCCCTCGGTCGATGCCAAAGAGCTGGCAACACTGGCCTTTGTCTTTGCCATGACCAGAAGTAAGAAGCACAGTCGAGAAATTTTTAGAATGTTGCAGGCGGCAAGGGAGCAGGAAGAGCTTAACCGGAAAGAAGGGTAACACGAATCCATCCCCCTTGAGTGTTATAGTCACGGGTGATGGATTCGTGTTGTGCGGGCAGAAATCTTACTCTTCACCAGTATCAATTTTGACTATTTTATCACCAGGCTGCAGGCTTTGGCCTACCTTTGCCGAGACAGAGGTGATTTTTCCGGTAACTTCACAGGCAAGTGGTGTCTGCATTTTCATGGCTTCCATCACCGCCACTTGATCTCCGGATACGACTTCCTGGCCGACCTCCACGTTAACTGCGCAAACATTACCTGCAAAAGGTGCTCTGATATCACCACTTTTTGCAAGCACAGCTATTTCTTCTTTGGAAAGGGTTGCAGCTGCCTGAGTTCCCTGGGTGCGCTCGGGCTCAAACATGAAGACCCGTTGATGATGATCAACATTGAGATAGACATTGGTCTGGCCATCGTCATTCTGCTGCGCCGGGCCGATTTCCAGCATATGTTCCTTGCCTGCATGGTCTTTAAAGATCAAGGTTTCGCCCAGCTCAAATCCGCCTTGTCGGAGAAATATTGAAGGCGGTAAAACATACGATTGACCAAATTCTTTTTCAAACTTAAAGAAGTTGACAGCATCATTGGGGTGTTGCAGATAGGTGACCAGTTGCTGCTCAGTGGGGTTGTTGCCGAGTTGCTCTGTAAGATTGGTACGTTCTTTTTCAATGTCCATATCTTCAATATCTTCAACACCACCCTGTTCCTCAAGAATTGTCTTCCAGTCAGCACCAAAGACCTTTTCAAAAATCCAGTCAGCTGGTTTGTAGAATGGAAAAGGGCCGTATTTTCCCAAGAGCAGATTTTTGAGATCACCCGAAGGGTTACCATATCGGTCACCATCTAAAACATTGGAGACCGCTGTGGTCCAGAGAATCTGTGAACCAGGGGTAACACTCCAATAATTGCCAAGATCTTTTTGCACTTCCGGCAACTCTTTGTGAAGGATATCCGGCATTTTT
>RKSL01000237.1 GCA_008633435.1 Candidatus Desulfobulbus rimicarensis
TAAATGCCTCTATAGATTGAGAGGGGGGCACTCAAAAAGCTAAAGTAAGTGCCATTCGGGCAACACCCTGTTTCTGCAGATATTTTCCGGCCGGACTGTCCACGGGTATGGCACCGGCCGGGGAGATGTGATCGGTGGTCACCGTATCCCCGAAAATTGCCAGGATGGCGGCATCGTTAATGTCTGAAACCGGGCGGGGGGTTGCAGGCAGGTCTTTGAAAAACGGCGGCTCCCGAATATACGAAGAATCAGTATCCCAGGAAAACAGCTTACCTGCAGGAACCTGCAGGCCATTCCAGCTTTCATTACCCGAGAATACCCCGCTGTAACTGCTGCTGAATAACTGAGGGGTTACTGTCTCTTTGACAACAGTTTCGATCTCTTCATCGGTGGGCAGGATATCCTTGAAATAGACCGGATATCCATCTGCATCCAATCCCAGAGGATCATGAACCAGATCGATCATCATACTGCCGGCAAGAGCATAGGCAACAACCAGCAGGGGTGAACAGAGATAATTGGCTCGAACAAGTGGATGAATGCGTGCCTGAAAATTACGGTTACCACTGAGCACTGCTGCTGCCAGGAGTTTTTTCTGTTTGATAATCCTCGCAATTTCAAGATCCAGCGGCCCGCTGTTGCCGATGCAGGTGGTACAGCCATAGCCGACGATATAAAATCCGAGAGATTGCAGGGGATCGAGTAAACCAGCGTCTTCAAGATAACGACTGACAACCCGGGATCCGGGCGCCAAACTGGTTTTGACCCATGGTTTTACCTGTAACCCCAGTTTCACAGCCTGACGAGCCAGCAGACCGGCACCGATCATCACCGCCGGATTTGAGGTGTTGGTACAACTGGTGATGGCGGCAATAACCACGGCGCCATTGCTGAGCAACATCTGTTGGCCACCAACCTCAAAACACCCCAGCCGGTGTCCATCTTCCGAGACTTCAGGGCAACCGCAATCAGGGATTGTCAAATCGCAGGCTCCCCCCTCATCCGCCCAGCAGCCGCCGTTGTTTTCACCCTCCATACTTGGCGCTGCAGCCGGTGGCAACTGACGGGAAAAAGTACTTGCCATTGCCGACAGAGCAATCCGTTTCTGAGGTTTTTCAGGCCCGGCCAGGCTTGGTTCAACCTGACCAAGGTCAATGGTATATACTACAGAATACACCGGCTCCGGAGAGGATGCAGTACGAAAAAGTCCCTGTTCATTCATATACCATTCCACCAGCTCAACCTGTTTTTTGTCGCGGCCGCTGGCAAGAAGATAGGCCAGAGTCTGTTCATCAACCGGGAAATAGCCCATGGTTGCGCCATACTCCGGAGCCATGTTGGCAATGGTTGCCCGATCCGGCAGGGCAAGTTTACCAGCACCTGTTCCAAAAAATTCTACAAAACGCCCGACCACACCCTTTGCGCGCAAATACTGGGTAATGGTGAGAACCAGATCTGTTGCAGTAACGCCTTCCCTCAGCCTGCCCGTCAACCGTACGCCGACCACCTCCGGAATCTGCATGAAATAGGGCTGACCAAGCAAGACCGCCTCGGCTTCAATGCCGCCGACGCCCCATCCGAGAACCCCCAGGCCGTTAATCATGGTTGTGTGTGAGTCCGTGCCGAGAACCGTATCAGGATAAAGAATGGTTTCGTCATCTCCGGTATTTTTCTGAACGACCGAGGCCAGATACTCAAGATTAACCTGGTGAACAATACCGGTACCCGGCGGCACCACCTGGAACCTGGTAAAGGCCTGCTGCCCCCAGCGCAGCAGGCTGTATCGTTCCCGATTCCGTTCCATTTCTCGCTCCACATTGCGGGCCAGAGCGTCCTGAGTTCCGAAAAAATCTACCTGCACCGAATGATCAATAATAAGATCGGCCGGAACAAAGGGATTCAAGGCTGCGGGATTACCGCCGCTACGGGCCACTGCCGATCGCAAAGCCGCCAGATCGACCAGCGCCGGAACCCCGGTAAAATCCTGGAGCACAACCCGTCCGGGCATAAAGGCAATGGAGCTGGGGTCGGTCATGTCGGGGTGCCAGGATGCCAGTTTGTCAATGTCTTGCCGTCGCACCATCTCGGTACCAGCATTACGCAACAGATTTTCCAGCAGAATACGGATGGAATAGGGAAGAATTTCAATATGTTCATATCCGTAATCCCGCAGAGCCTCCAGGGAATAAACAGTATACATCCTGCCGTTTTTCTGAAGCTGTTTGCGCACGTCTAATGCAGGCGAAGCGGATTTTCTCATGATCTATTCCCTGAAGCTGTGGTTTTGGATGTCTGTTTCAACACGTCATGGATAAAGCGATATATGGTTGCAAAGACTTCTTCCTCTCCCTGACCGGTAACAATACTATGATTTTTCCTGGGAAGCATAACCAGTTTCTTCATTGATGAGCGCACCCGATTATACACAAGCGGCCCGCTTTTGGGATTGACGACAGGATCATTGTCTCCCTGCACGACGAGGATAGGTTCGGTTACTTTGTTAAGCGTCTTGTCAACTCTTCGCATGACTTTTTCCATCTGGGCGATGGAGGCCAGTGGATGTCTACCGTAATTGATATCGGGGTTTTCGCTCTTGTTTTCAACCCACTCTCTGATTCCCTTTGCATGCAGATGCGCTATCATTTCATTAAACCGTTGCAAGGTCGGAACGATATAACTTACCTGCAGATTATTAAGTTTTAAGGCCGAATTGACGGCAATAACACCTTCAGTATCATATTGGGCAGCATGCAGCAGAGCCAACAGACCGCCGGTGGAAAATCCCCCGATAAACACCTTATCGCAAACCTGGCGCATGGCGGTAAAGGCACGTTCAAAGTCCAACTCCCAGTCATCGGCGCTGACATGCAAAAGCGCCTCGGGATCGGTGCCGTGGCCTCGCAACCTGGGCAGATAGACATTGACACCACGGTCAAAGAGATATTGGGCCAGTTTTTTTCCCTCCTGCGGAGCCGCCATATAGCCATGGGAAAAGACAAGACCCGTACTGTTTTTTGGATCATACCACACCCTCGGCGCACCGACGTCATTTCTGCTGGGCGCGCTGTTATTATGCCAGGCAAGGTATTCTGCTTCATAAAATGCCCAGTCTACCTGCTGCAGATGGGCAAAATTATCGGCCCGAAGCTCTGTTTCCGTATAGGCGGCATTTCGGTCGGCAAGTTCAACGATTTTCTTCTGCCATTTTATCTCATT
>RKSL01000238.1 GCA_008633435.1 Candidatus Desulfobulbus rimicarensis
AACCATTACCTAATGCGATGTTTCGAGTTGAACTTGACAATGGGCATAAGGTTCTGGCGCACATCTCTGGAAAAATGCGCATGCACTATATTAAAATTCTTCCTGGAGACCGTGTAACTGTCGAATTGTCACCTTATGACCTAACCAGGGGGCGGGTAACTTTTCGTGCTAAAGGTGGCGGTAAAGGTAGACGTTAAGTTTTCTGGAAGTAGAGGGTAATAATCATGAAAGTACGATCGTCGGTTAAAAAAATGTGTAGTGACTGTAAAATTCACAAACGCAAAGGGGTTGTCCGCGTCAGCTGTAAGAACAAAAAACACAAACAGCGTCAAGGCTAATCCTTGAGTTTGTTGAGTACTGTGTAACGGATAAGGAGTATTATTTTGGCACGTATAGCAGGTATAGATTTACCAAGAAGTAAACATATGGATCGAGCTCTTACCTATATATTCGGTATTGGTCTTACTTCCGCACGTCAGATACTTGATAAGGCCGATTTACCTTATCAAATGAATTCTGATGATTTGAGTGGTGACGAAGTAACTCGAATCAGAACAATTATTGAAGATGATTTTATTGTCGAAGGTGATAAACGACGTGAAATTGCGATGGACATCAAACGTCTTGTTGACCTTGGCACGTATAGAGGTCGACGCCATCGTCAGTCGTTACCTTGTCGTGGACAGCGTACTAAAACAAATGCTAGAACACGTAAAGGCCCCAAACGAGGCGCCGCAGTAAGAAAAAAATAAATGTGTAGCTCTCAATTGGTAGGGCTTCGAGACTGGAGTTGATATGGCTAAGGGCAATAAAGGTGCTGTAAGATCAAAGCGCCGTGAAAAAAAGAATATTCCTGAGGGAATAGTTTTTATTTACTCAACATTTAATAATACCCTGATAACAATTTCTGATCGTCAGGGTAATGTTATTTCTTGGTCTAGTGCAGGTGTTATTGGCTTTAAAGGCTCAAGAAAATCTACACCTTTTGCAGCTCAGAATGCATTGAGCGACGCAGTTGCTAAGGCTAAGGATCATGGCATCCGTAAGGTTGAGATTAGAGTTAAAGGGCCTGGGCCAGGTCGTGAGGCAGCATTACGAGCCATGACTTCTGCTGATCTTGATGTGAGTAAAATTGTTGATGTAACCCCTGTGCCGCATAATGGGTGTAAACCACCTAAGCGTCGCCGGGTATAGTTTACGCGTAATGCGTTGTACGGTCGCAGCCAGTTTTTATAACTGATCGCTGTTTAAAACCGATACCGATTAGGAGGAGTAAATGGCTAGATATACAGGAGCATCCTGCAGGATGTGCAGGAGAGAAAATCTTAAATTGTTTCTCAAGGGTGAACGTTGTTATTCTGATAAATGTTCATTTGAGAGACGTGCATATGCCCCAGGGCAACATGGCCAGAATCGTTTTCGTAAAGTTTCAGATTATGCTTTACAGCTACGCGAAAAACAGAAAGTTAAGCATATGTATGGTATGCTAGAAGGTCAATTTCGTCGATATTTCAAAATCGCTGATCGAGCTAAAGGGGTAACCGGACTTAATTTGCTCTCCATGCTTGAGCGACGTCTTGATAATGTTATTTATCGTCTTGGTTTTGCAGGTTCACGTGATCAGGCAAGACAGTTTATCCGGCATAACCATTTTCAGATTGCTGGAAAAAAAGTTAATATACCTTCTATTCAGGTTAAACCTGGAGATGTAATTTCTTTAAAAGAGAAGAGCCATAAGAATCCTCTTATCGTTGAGAACCTTGAAGGTGTTGCCCGTCGTGGTGTGCCAAGTTGGCTCGAGCTTGATAAAGGAAACTTTCAGGGAACGGTTAAAGCTATGCCAAATCGGGATGAAATAACCATGCCGATCAACGAACAGCTTATCGTTGAGTTGTACTCCAAGTAAATTTTAACGATCAGGTACCGCATGGCACAGGAAATACGGGATGAAAATCCCTTTTACAAAAACTGGCATGAGCTTATTACTCCAGACCGGCTTGAGGTTACCAGTGATACGCATACTGATAAGTACGGCAAGTTTATCTGTCAGCCATTTGAACGCGGATTTGCAACAACGATTGGCAATTCGTTACGCCGCATATTGCTGTCCTCAATACGTGGAGCAGCTATAACTTCCGTCAGGATTGACAATGCGCTGCACGAGTTCACGACCATTGAAGGGGTTCACGAAGATGTCGCAGACATACTTCTCAATTTCAAGCAAGTACGTTTAAAGCTTAACAATCCTGAAACAAGGACTGTTATTATTGAGAAGACTTCCCCCGGGCCTGTAACAGCAGCAGATATTAACGGCGGTGAAATCATTGAGGTGATGAATCCGGATCAGCATATCTGTACTATTACTGGAGAGAATGGTTCCTTTCGTGCAGAGCTAGAAGTACAGTGGGGAAAAGGTTATGTTCCTGCTGAAAAGAATAAACGAGAGGATCAGCCCATAGGTGTAATACCGATAGATTCAGCTTTTTCGCCTATTCGCCGAATTCAATATGTTGTCTCTCAAGCTCGGGTCGGTCAACAAACAGATTATGATCGTTTAACTATCGAAGTTGAAACAGATGGCTCAGTGCTCCCTGAAAATGCCCTTGCTTACGCTGCAAAAATTCTTAAGGAGCAAATGGCCATTTTTATTAATTTTGACGAGCAACGAGCTATAGCCCCCGATAAGCCAGAAGGTGAGGGCGAAGGGATGGATTATCCATCCTTCCTTGATAAAAATGTTGAAGATCTTGAACTCTCTGTTCGCTCTGCAAATTGCCTGAAGAACGCTGACATACAATATATAGGTCAGCTAGTTCAGAAAACAGATGCAGAGATGCTGAAGACAAAGAATTTTGGACGCAAGTCATTAAATGAAATTAAAGCTCTGCTCCAGCAACATGAACTAACTCTTGGTATGAATCATGAGGGTTGGATCGCTCCCAATGAACGAGAGCAGGGTAACGGTAACAGTGAAGCCCAGTAAGCACGAGCGTGCTATTCTTGCTATCTGCTTCCCGGCTTGATTAGAGTATAGACAGGAAACAACTATGAGACACAGAAAATCAGGAAGAAAACTCAATCGTACATCTGCTCACCGTAAAGCGATGCTACGTAACATTGTAACATCCCTGCTTGATCATGAACGCATTGTGACAACAGTACCCAAGGCAAAAGAGGCAAGACGCGTAGCAGAGAAAATGATTACCTTAGGTAAACGCGGTGATCTTAATGCACGTAGACAAGCCCTTGCTTACATTCGCTCTCGGGAAACTGTTGCAAAACTCTTTGATGAGTTAAGCCCACAGTACGCTGATCGTCAAGGAGGATATACCAGAATAATCCGTACTGGAAATCGCTATGGCGATGCCGCCCCCATGGCAATAGTTGAGCTTGTTGGCTATGAAGAAGTTGTAGAAGATGAAACTGAAGTAGAAGCTGAAGAATAATTACGTTACAACTTTTTTATTGAAGATTTTGGCCGGTATGATTTTCATACTGGCCTTTTTTTATGGGTACTGTTCATGAACGATAAACTCCCACCATCTCCGGATAAACAACGCTCCCCGCTGGGAAAGGCACCCTTTCGATTCCGGTGTCATTCAGGGGTAAGCTGTTATCTCATTTGTTGTCATAAAGTTGAACTTCGGTTACTTCCAGTTGATATTATACGTTTGAAAAATGCGCTTGGCCTGCAGTCTGCCGAGTTTCTCGATAAATATGTGCGAATTTCGACAGGATCCCATCCGTACTTTCCTGCAATTATGCTCAATATGGCAGACCGAGATGGTAATCCATGTCCATTTTTGAGTGCTGATGGCTGTACAGTCTATAAAGATCGCCCTTCGGCGTGTCGAACATATCCACTTGAACGCGGAGTTGCCAAAACTGGTCAACGCGGCTCATTGCAAAGTCTGTATTTTTTGACTGATCATCCGTATTGCAAGGGGCACCTTGAAGACCATGAATATACTGTAAAGCAATGGGAACGAGATCAGTTCCTTCATGAATATAATCTTGTAAACGACATGTGGGCTGAGGTGGATGCGTTTTTTGCTACAAATCCCTGGGAGGGGGAAGGGCAAGCCGGTCCAAGACAACGACTTGCCTTCATGGTTTGCTATACAATTGATGATTTTCGATCCTATTGTAATCAACATAATCTTGTCAATGCATTCAGGATGACTCGTGATCGCCGCCGTCGTATTCTTGCAGACGATATTGAGCTGCTGAAGTTTGGATTCGACTGGTTACTCCATGTTCTTGGGGACAGGCCAACGTTGATTCCAGCGTAATTTTTGCTTGACACCAATTTTCAGCGAGATTCCCTTGCTGACTTTTTTGTATTGTGGTAATTTTAAATGTTTATAATTTTATCAATCCAGTGCAAGCTGGAATAACTACACACATCCTGATAACGTCCTTTGGTGTTCCTGTTAGGAATCGGACAAGTGGATGGAGGAAAAACCATAAAGAGTGGAGGAAGTAATGGCACCTAAAGTAACAATGCGACAGATGCTTGAAGCAGGGCTTCATTTTGGTCATCAGACCAGACGTTGGAACCCGAAAATGAAACCCTATATCTACGGGCCTCGTAACGGAATTCATATTGTTAATCTTGATGCAACAATGAAGCTTTTCCGTAAGGCTTACAGCTATATTTTTGATGTAGTTGCAGATGGTGGTACCGTGATGTTTGTTGGAACCAAGAGGCAGGCACAGGTGATCATCCGTGAGGAAGCAGAGCGCTGCGGTATGTACTTTGTCAATCATCGCTGGCTCGGTGGTATGATGACAAATTTTCAAACCATTAAGAATTCTGTCGATCGGCTCAAAAAAATTGAAGCGATGCAGGAAGACGGCTCAATCAATAGATTTCCTAAAAAGGAAATCCTTAAAATGGAAAAAGAGCGAGTTAAACTTGATCGAAATATCGGTGGCATTAAAGATATGCGGGTGCTACCTGATGTTTTGTTCGTCATTGATCCCCGCAAAGAGGAAATTGCCGTAGGTGAGGCAAAAAAACTCAATATTCCAATAGTTGCCCTTACAGATACCAACTGTGATCCTGATGGTATTGATTGTATTATTCCAGGTAATGATGACGCTATACGGGCAATCAAACTTATCACTTCACAAATTTCAGAAGCAGTTCGCGAAGCCAAGGCACGTCGCGGGGAAGCTCAGGAAGAAAGTGTTGAAGAGCTTGAAGCTGCCATGACCACTGAGTCAGCAGAAACTGCAGAAACTGCAGAATCTGCAACTGAGGAAAAGGCCTCTGAGTAAGTCAAGATGTCGAGTTCCATAGTGGTTTAAGGGGCTCTGTGCAGCCC
The DNA here is from genome assembly GCA_008633435.1 of Candidatus Desulfobulbus rimicarensis. Lineage (GTDB taxonomy): Bacteria > Desulfobacterota > Desulfobulbia > Desulfobulbales > Desulfobulbaceae > Desulfobulbus_C > Desulfobulbus_C rimicarensis. Next base: position 5,331 of record RKSL01000238.1, read on the forward strand.
CTTTTCTCGTCAGAGCAATACGAAAAAATAGTCTGTCTGTTGTACCGGTACGGACTAGTGATCATTCTATATGTAGAAAGGAGAATTATCGTGAAAATTACCAGCCAGATGGTCAAAGAATTACGTGATAAGACCAATGCGGGCATGATGGATTGTAAGAAAGCCCTTGGTGAAACAGAGGGGGATCTTGAAAAAGCTGTAGATCTGCTCCGCCAGAAAGGGCTTGCTGTTGCTGCAAAGCGTGCTGATCGCGCTACTTCTGAAGGCGTAGTTGAATGTTATATACATGCTGGTGCTAAGCTTGGCGTTATGGTTGAAGTTGGTTGTGAAACTGATTTTGTTGCTAAAACCGATGACTTTCAGGCGTTTGCCAAGGATATTGCCATGCACATTGCTGCTGTAAGCCCGGTGGCCGTAACGCGTGAAGAGGTACCTGCAGAGTTGGTCGATCGTGAAAAGGAAATCTATATCAATCAGGCTAAAGATTCAGGAAAGCCAGATAATATCATAGAAAAAATTGTGACAGGTAAAATTGAAAAATATTTATCTGAAATTTGTCTCATGGATCAAAAGTACGTTAAAAACCCTGATTTAACTATTCAGGATTTGCTTAATGAACTTATTGCCAAGATGGGAGAAAATATTTCCATTAAGCGTTTTTCCCGTTTTCAAATTGGGGCATAAGCGTTGTTAACGGCTGCCGGGTCTCTGGCAGCCGTCCTTTACTGTCTGCTCTTTTCTGCAGGCATTCCTTTCCAGCTTCATGGAGGTTCTCCAGGTGGGGTATAAGCGTATTCTTTTAAAAATAAGCGGTGAAGCCCTGATGGGAGATGGTGCCTACGGTATCAGCCCTGCAATGATCGAATTCGTTGCCAGGGAAATTGCATCTGTACACAACCAGGGTGTGCAGCTGGCTCTTGTTATCGGCGCCGGGAATATCTTTCGCGGAGTCGCAGGGGCGGCAGGTGGCATGAACCGTGCCTCAGCTGATAATATGGGGATGCTGGCGACAGTTCTGAATGCCCTGGCTATGGAAGATGGTCTGGAGAAAATTGGTGTTCCCTGCAGGGTAATGTCTGCAATTACCATGCGTAATGTTTGTGAGCCCTATGTGCGTGCACGAGCCATGGAGCATCTAGGGAAGGGCAGGGTAGTAATTTTTGCGGCTGGAACTGGGAATCCTTATTTTACCACCGATACCGGTGGAGTGCTTCGTGCCCTCGAGATAGAGGCCGATGTGCTCATGAAGGCAACCCGGGTAGATGGTGTTTATGATCGTGATCCTGAGAAAGATTCTTCCGCTATCCGTTTTGACAAGCTCTCTTATACCAAGGTGTTGCAGGATCAGTTGCGAGTCATGGACGCTGCCGGGATATCTCTTGCCCGCGATAATAAACTGCCGATTTTTGTGTTTAACATGAAAGAGCAGGGGAATATAGTCAGGGCTGTGTCGGGACAAGAAATCGGAACCTTGATTACTGGTTGATCTCGAGCTATATTCTTTAAACGGCTTTACAGCATCGGTTCTGTACAGGCTGCCCCTTACATAAGTGCTTTTCGGAGTTTCACAGGTGTGGTTACCTTGTCTGC
>RKSL01000047.1 GCA_008633435.1 Candidatus Desulfobulbus rimicarensis
GTCATAGCCAACCGCAGCAATATGGCCTGACTGCGACACGCCAAGCAGGTTTCCTCCACCGCGGATCTGAAGATCATTCATGGCCAGTTTGAATCCACCGCAAAGCTCTGAGCAGTCCATCAGGGCTCGTAAACGTTGACTGGCATCTTTGGTTAACCGATCAAGCGATGGAACCAGCAGGTAGGCATAGGACTGGCGGGTTGAGCGACCCACCCGGCCGCGTAACTGGTAGATATCGGCAAGGCCTAAATGGTCAGCCCTGTTAATAATAATGGTGTTGGCGTTGGGGATGTCCAGGCCTGACTCGATAATGGTGGTGCAGACCAGAATATCAATATCATGGTTAATAAAGCTGACCATGATATCTTCCAGATTTTTTCCGGGCATCTGGCCATGGGCAACAGCAATGCGGGCGTTTGGTACCAGTCGTTCAATGTTTTCTGCAACCCGGTGAATAGATTTTACCCGGTTGTGCACAAAAAAAAGCTGGCCGCCCCGCGTCATCTCCTGGAGGATAGCTTCCCTGATCACCAGATCGTCATGCCTGGCCAGGAAGGTTTTTACCGAGCGTCTGCGTCGCGGCGGCGTGGAGATGATGGAAAGATCACGGATACCGAGCAAGGACATTTGCAGGGTGCGTGGAATAGGAGTGGCAGTTAAGGTTAGTACATCAACTTCAGCCCGGAGCTTTTTTATCTTTTCTTTATGGGACACGCCAAAGCGATGTTCTTCATCAACAATGAGCAGTCCAAGTTTTTCTGGGACGACATCTTTTGAAAGCAGCCTGTGGGTACCGACAATCAGGTCAATCTGACCAGTGGCAAGTTCTTTGATGATTTTTTTTTGCTGGCTTATGGTTCGGAATCTGTTGAGGCAGGCCACTGTGACCGGAAATTCAGAAAAACGTTCTCTAAAGGTTGCTGCGTGCTGTTCGGCAAGAACGGTTGTTGGAACAAGAACGGCCACCTGGTAGCCGTCTTCAATAACTTTAAATGCTGCCCTGACGGCAACTTCAGTTTTCCCGTAGCCCACATCACCGCAGACAAGACGTTCCATGGGATGTTCTGAGGTGAGGTCATCAAGGACTTCATTGATGGCTCGGGCCTGACCCTCTGTCTCGTCATATGGAAAAGATTCTTCAAGCTCACGATATAGAGTTCCTGTGGGGTTAAACTGGTGTCCTTTGCGAAGTTCACGTTTGGCGTAAATATCAAGCAGTTCCTGGGCAACCTGCCAGACGGCTTCGGTGACTTTTTTCTTGGTGTTCTGCCAGCGTTCGGAGCCGAGTCTGTCGAGTCGTGGCTGCTGGTCTGTCAAGCCCTGGTAGCGGCTGGCCCAGTGGAGGCGGTCAACAGGCAGGTAGAGCTTGTCGCCATCGCGAAACTCCAGTTGCATGAAATCGCCGCGTTGTCCGGCAAACTCCATGTTAAACAAACCTAAGAAACGGCTTAAACCATGATCACGGTGGACAACAATGTCGCCGACAGCAAGTTCTTCAAGGGCAATGGGTTGACCTTGGGATTTTTTCCCTTTGGGGGACGAGGTTGTCCGTATTTTTTTTTCTCCAAACAGCTCGGCTGCTGAGAGAATATGTATCTGTTCCTGGGGAAGGTCAAATCCCTGGGACAGAGGGTGCTCAACTAAAAAAACAGTTCCAGACGGATGCGTAAACTCAAGAGGAGACCCGGCTCTTGCCGTTTCAATCTGGTACCCGGCAAGCATTTCCTCAAAATGTTCAGCCTGCCGGGCAGATCTGCAACAGAGAAAAATATTGTCTTGGTGTTCCTTCCACTTGATTACCCGATCGGCTAAGGGGGAGAGCAGACCACGTTTTTTTCGTTCAAGATCTATTTCCTGCTTGAGTAGGCTGTGATCCCCTGCTGTAAAAAATATAGGCGGTTCCTTGGCATCAGGGTCGGGCAGAGAGCAGAGGTCAATGCGACGATTTTTTATCAGGCAGCTGCTCAGTTCATCAGGGCTGAGGAAGAGGCTGTCCGGGGTAAGTGCCAGTCTGTCTGCCTGGGCCTCAAGGAAATTATGCTCAATGCGCTCTCGCACCAGCTGTACTTTTCCCATGACCCCTGGGGGGTCATGGAGGATGCAGGGGGTATTCGGTGGAAGGTAGTCAAACAGGGTTTGTGGAGGGATGTCCTGATAGATAAGCGGTAACAGAAACTCAATACCTGGAAAACGGATTTGCTGTTTGAGTTGTTCGATGGTCTGGTGGATATTTACTGCATGCTCTCTGGATAAGCTGGTTGTTTGTGGTGGCTGCAGCCCACTTTGCCACGCCTGTTTATCGTCATTGTCAGGAAAGAGAATGTCAGAGGCCGGCAGCAAAATTGCCTCATCAAGCTTTTCAAGGGAACGCTGGCTTAATGGATCAAAGATGCGGATTGATTCCAGAACGTCACCAAAAAAATCAAGCCTGAGTGGTCTGTTAAGCTCGGGCTGAAACGACGGGGAAAACAGATCAATAATTCCGCCCCGTACTGCCATGTCTCCGGGATATTGTACCAGTTCACAAAGCTGGTAACCGGAGAGGGTAAGATCGTCAATGAGTCTGTCTCGGTCTATTTCCTCTCCTGTCATGACCAGTTCACAGTGATCAGCTAGAATCTCGCGGGGAATAATGCGTCTGAGGATGGCCTCGGCAGAGGTAAGGACAATAGCTGGCCGGGTATTGTCCTGTAACATGTACAGCGTTGATATCCGGGTAGCCACAGTGCTTTGGTCTGGAGCAAGCTGCGTGTAGGGGGCTATCTCAAAGGCAGGGTACGAGAGAACCGGAACTGGAGAAAACAGGCTGATATCCTGGGCAAGGGGAGCCAGAAAATCATCAGTAGGCACTATTACGCAGAGAAAACCGTTGCGTTCTGCCTGCATCCGGGCAGTAAAAAGGGCTGCACTTCCTCCGTGCAGCCCGCATATACTCTGATATGTTTTGTTGCTGTCATGCAGCCGTTTGCACATCGACTGCATGGTCAATCCAACGGTAAAGGGTGAAATAGAAAGGTGGGAGAGAAATTAGAAACTTCCGCCCATGGCAAAATCCCATGTTGCATCTTCGTCGTTATCCTGTTTGTCCAGATTATATGACCAGACCAGGCGCAAAGGGCCCATGGGGGAGAGCCAGTTGACACCTACTCCTGCGGTTTTCTTGAATGTGCCTAAATCCCAATTGTCTTCGGGTGCATAGACATTACCAAAGTCAGTAAAAGCGACCCCGTACAACCCAGCCTCAGTGAGCAGTGGAAAGCTCAGTTCAATGTTGGCGTACCACATCTTGTCGCCACCATATTTTTCATGACTTACCGGATCAAGTGGGCTCACAGAAGAAGATTTAAGACCGCGTATGGAGTTCATGCCGCCAAGATAGAAGTTTTCATACACAGGGAGTTTATCATCTTCATTCTCAAAGGCCTGGCCAGCAGCACCTTTAATGTGAAATACCGTGGAGTAGGGCAGGGCAAAATACCAGCTGCTGCTGCCCTCCACTTTGGTAAATTTAGCATCACCACCAATGCCGGCATAGCGCACGCTTAAACTGTTTCTGGAGCCAGCTGTAGGGTTGAATCGTCTGTTCCGGGTATCCCGGACAACTGATACCCGCAGGGCACTGGTAATATTGATGTCTTTTGAACGGAGCAGGTACTCTGATGCGTTTTCAGAAATATCACTTAATGTGGTGTCGCTCCAGGTGTAGCCATAGAAAATCCGCCATTTTTCCCAGAGATGATGGCCGAATCGAAACCCGCCGCCAAGGGATTTTTTTGTGTAGTCATCATATTCACGTTCCCAGTTAAAGGCATCAATCCCGGCAGAAACATTGGAGTCAAAAATACGTGGATCGGTATAGTTGAGATTAAAACGATTGGTCACAGCACTTAAACTTGCAGAAAGGGCAAGTTTTGTTCCCATACCCAAGAAGTTATCTTCAGATATTTCGCCCATGAGCATCATTTTATCAGACGACGAGTAGCCAGCACCTATGCTGAACTGACCGGTTGATTTTTCTTTAACGTTAACGAGAATATTCATCTCGTCTTCATTCATGGTGGGTTGGGGAGTAACTGTAACCTCTTCGAAAAAGCCCAGGCGTTGCAACCGTTCCGTGGAGCGCCGAATAGCCTCAGAATCATAGACGCCGCCTTCCTTGACCAGCAGGTCGCGGCGGATAACATTGTCTCGGGTTCGGGTATTACCCTGGATTTCGACCCGGTTGAAATAGACCATGGAACCTTTGTCAGCGGTAAAAAGAATGTTGACCCGTTTGCCCTGAGTTGATTTGGTAATCCTGGGGTGAATTTCTGCAAAGGCGTAGCCATGTTCAGCGTAAATATCGGTTAACTTCAGGGTGTCGTCGCGCAGGGTTTTTCGGTTAAGAAATTTCTCCTGACGAATTTTCATCAGGTCGATCAACGTATCCTTGTCTTCGACCAGATCGCCCTCAATATCAACAGTGCCTACCCGGTATCTGGGGCCTTCATCAACCACAAAGGTGACATATAAATCACCATCTTTTTCGTCGACCCTTGGCGTGCCGATACGGGCTTCGATGAAACCGTTGTTATTGTAAAAAGCATGAATCCTGGCAGCGTCCTGCTGGAGGACATCCATCTTCAGGATGCCTCCTTCCGTCAGCCAGGACAGCCAGTTCCAGGAAGAAGTTTGAATGACATCTTTGAGTTCACTGTCATCATATGCGGTATTCCCCTCAAAAGAAATGCCGGCAATGGACATCTTTTCCCCCTCTTCCACTACAAAACGGACATCAGCAGTCTGGGGGGTGGGATAGCTTAATTTTGCGGTAGCCTTACAGTTGTAAAATCCCTTGGATTTATACAAGGCTTTAATGCGTTTGATGGCATCGTTGAGTTTTGAGGGATTGAGAATGGTGTTGGCCTGGATATTCGCCGCTTCTTTAACGTCTTCCTCGGAAAGTTCATCAAGCCCTGCAAAAGAAAGTGTTTTAATAAGAGGTTTTTCCTGAACCCTGAAGATTACATCTTTGCCTGCGGGAGTGTCGTTGACATCTATCTCCACGTTGTCAAAGTAGCCCATGGTAAAGACCGCCTTCAAATCTCGGCGAAGGGCTTCAGGATTATAAAAATCTCCAGGTTTTGTGGTGATTTTACGAAGGATAGCTCCGGAGTCAATGCGGGTATTGCCTTCCGGGGCAATGGAGGCAATGGTGGCTTCGGCATTGGTAAAACCGGTGACATCGGCAAGCGCGGTCTGCATAAGAGTGTCAAGTTCTTCAAGAGAGTTGCCTTCCCGGTAAATAGAGCGGGGAGACTCCGGGGAAAGAACATCAACGACTTTCATGTCCAAAGAAATTTGCTCACCAAGCCGGGTTAGACTGCCCACGGCAACATAATCTGCATGAGTAGTGTCGGCAATGCGTGCAAGTGCTGCATTGCCGGGGGGCCAATTTCCTTGGTAATCAACGAATTTTCCAGCCTCTGCCCGGGGCATCATTTGCAACCCTTTTGCCTCCAGGGCCTTTGTGTAGGCCTGGTCTGTTTTTTTCTCTACCTGCACGCGGTGATCAGCATTGATTTTTAAGGGCAGATAGACTGTGCTCTGGCCAGCGATACCGCCGGAAGGTAAAGATGTTATCAGAAAGAGTGCTGCCAGGAGTAGAGGAAGAAACGACACCATTGTTCTGCTGTTTTGATTGCGGGATGTCTGATCCATGGGGAGAAATCCTGAGTTCAATTTGAGTGTTTTTTTGGGTAGATTGTCTGCCAAATTCATGTGGAGCACAGTGCGCAGCTGATTGTACGTAACTTGTGCCTGTCCCAAAATGGTCTTTTTGTCCGATCTCTGCGTCATACTCAAACAAATACTGCTCGGAGGTTAGCGTAGACTCCGATATCATGTATATGGCTGCGTGTATTTTTTTCGCAATCCTCGGAGTCTCCCGCCGGTCGCTTACCTGACATCGAACAAAAATCCTCATTTCTGGACAGGCACTAACTACTCACAGGGGTAACAACTCTGTGTTTTTATTACCGTGGGCAGTGACGATTGTACTCTTACGGGAACAACGTATCATCGCTCTATGTATAATTAACAAAGCATTATGCCATGTTCCAGACAAATTGCAAAGTAATATGGCTTTCTCACTGCAGGTTGACGGGTTGGTGGCATGGATCAAGCAGCGCGGCAACCTTTTCCTGGAGGTGCCGGGCGAGTTCCTGTTTGTCTTTTGCCCGGTAATTATCAGTTGACAGTGGCTCTCCAATTCGGATAACCACATCGCCGCCCCGGGAGAGCAGGTTGCCCTTGGGGAGAACCTGATACGTGCCATTAAAACCGATAGGCACTACCGGGACACCTGCTTTTATAGCCAACATGATCGCCCCCGTTTTAAAGGGTTGTAAACGGCCATCTCTGCTGCGGGTTCCCTCGGGGAAGATAAGTACTGAGCTGCCGTCTGCAATGCGTCGGGCCGCATCGTTAAGACTCTTTACGGCCTGCCTGCCCCGTGATCTGTCAATGGGGATAAACTCAACACAGAGCATGGCTTTACCAAAAATCGGGATAGCAAACAGCTCTTTTTTGGCAATCCAGCGGAATACATGGGGAATGTATCCCTGGAAAACCATGATATCAACCTGGCTTGTATGATTGCCAACAAAGATATAGGTTTTGCCAGGCTCAAGATTATGTTGCCCTTCTACCCGTACCCGGATACCTGCAGCCCAGCAGGAAAAACGCCCCCAGATACGGGGGAACTGCAATGCCTTGATGGATGATTTACGTCCCCAGCTGACATCAATCCAGGTGACAAGACTCACCAGAAGAGTGGCCAGGGGAATTATTATCAATGCCGCAAAGGCCCGTAGCAATGTTAAAGGGTTCATCGGTTAAAGAGGTCGGTGCAGTTATGAGTTTATGGACAAGCCGGGTAGGGGAAAGCAGCCCTTTACTGGTGCTGACAGGCACAACTGCATGCTGTTTCCTTAAAAATTTGTTTGGGATAGCTGTTGATGATCTCATTAGTTAACTCAAAAAGTATACCATGGTTTATTGAATAAATCATTGATAATTGCCTTGCATTGTATAAGCGGCCACGTTGACGATATGGCTCTGATCGACTATAAAGCAGACCACTTTATCTAAAACAATGATTTCGGCCTGATCCTGGGGCTGCAGGGGCTGTTGGAAGTCAGTATTGAGGCCTTACTTTACCAGAACGCGTTACCTAGAGGAATCCATGGAAAAAATTAGAGTGAAAACTCCCATTGTTGAGCTTGATGGCGATGAGATGACCCGCATCATCTGGGCATTTATCAAAGAAAAACTGATCCTGCCCTATCTTGATGTGGATTTGAAATATTATGATCTTTCTGTCCAAAAACGTGATGAAACCGCGGATCAAATTACCATTGATGCGGCTCATGCCATCAAAAAATACGGTGTTGGGGTAAAATGCGCCACCATTACCCCGGATGAGGCACGGGTAGAAGAATTTGATCTGAAAGAGATGTGGAAATCCCCCAATGGGACAATTCGAAATATTATTGGCGGTACTGTGTTTCGCCAGCCCATAATCTGTAATAACATCCCCAGACTGGTTCCCGGCTGGACCAAACCCATTGTCATTGGCCGGCATGCCTTTGGCGATCAGTATCGGGCAACTGATTTTCTAGTTCCAGGTGCTGGCAAGCTGACCATGAAGTTTGAGCCTGCAGGCGGGGGCGAGGCTATTGTGCATGAGGTGTTTGACTTCCCTTCAAGCGGTTGTGCCATGGGGATGTATAACCTGGATGATTCCATCCGTGGTTTTGCCCGATCCTGCATGAATTACGGGCTCAATCTTGGTTGGCCGGTGTATCTGTCCACCAAGAATACCATTCTGAAAAAATATGACGGTCGCTTTAAAGATCTTTTTCAGGAAGTATTTGACAGTGAATTCGCAGATAAATTTGCTGACGCCGGGATCACCTATGAGCATCGTTTGATTGATGATATGGTCGCTGCTGCGCTTAAATGGGAAGGTGGTTTTGTGTGGGCCTGTAAAAATTATGATGGCGATGTGCAGTCAGACACCGTTGCCCAGGGGTTTGGCTCGCTTGGCCTGATGACCTCTGTCCTGATGACAGAAGATGGCAAAACCATTGAAGCGGAGGCTGCCCACGGTACAGTCACCCGTCATTACCGGGAGCATCAGAAAGGCAACAAAACCTCAACCAATCCCATAGCCTCCATCTTTGCCTGGACCCGCGCGTTGAGTTATCGAGGTGTTTTTGATGATACCCCCGATGTCGTGACGTTTGCTGAAACCTTAGAGGCAGTTTGCGTACAGACGGTTGAATCGGGATTTATGACAAAAGATCTCGCACTTCTTATTGGTGCTGAGCAGAAGTTTTTGACCACTGAAGAGTTTTTGGCAAAACTGGATGAAAATCTCCAGGCTGCCATGGCCTGAGTTGTTCCTTCCTTCCCGGTAGCGGGGCGCACCGCACCAGGAAGGAAGCCCTCCCATGCATTTTGTTGATGGCATAACCGGCCTGCTCTTTCCTGCCCGTTGTCATGGGTGCCGCAGTCCGATAGAGTATGATCGCACGCCCCGACTCTGTACCTCCTGTTTCTCCCGTCTTTCTCCACTTATCTCACCACTGTGCAGCTGTTGCGGTACGCCGTTTCCCTGTGGTGAAGATCATCTCTGTGGCAAATGTCTGAAAAAGACGTTTGCATTTACCAGGGCGCGTTCGCTGTTTGCCTATACTGAACCGTTACGTTCGATGCTGGTTCGTTTTAAATTTGGTGGCGACCTGGCCATGCTTGAAACGCTTGCGTACCTGGCCATACAGGAAAGTGTTGAGGATGTTGGCCGTAGGGCTGACTGCATACTTCCGGTTCCTCTTCATCTCAATCGGCTTCGTAGCAGGGGCTTTAACCAGGCGCTGCTACTTGCCAGGCACTGCTTTCCTGGTATGCTGGATAAAGTGTTTTGCGATGTGCTTGTCAGGCACCAGTCGACTCGTCCCCAGACCGCGTTGAGTGGAAAAGCCCGTCGCAAAAACCTGCGGGGAGCTTTTCATGTCATGGACAGGGAGCGTATCTGTAACCAGAACATTGTTTTGGTCGATGATGTGTTAACGACCGGCTCCACCGTAGATGAGTGTGCCCGAACGCTGCTTGATCATGGGGCCTGTTCCGTGGAAGCTGTAACCCTTGCCCGGGTTTTGGCGGGGAGACTCACTGGGGGGGCAGAAGGTCAATATTGAATCGTCTGTGGTGTACATGAGAAGGACTTAAAAAAGAGTGAAAACAATTTTTTCGAATTGTTCAGGCTGAAATGCCCAGCTGACGGGCAGTTATAACGGAGGGCGCTTTGTAAGCGTAAAATAGAGTAATTTTGATTAAACATGAGATAATTATAGATATAGAGAGTTTCGTTTTGTTGATAATCTGTTGGTAATCACTTGCTGTGTGTGGCAATATGCTGATATATCATTCGTAATTCAATTGTATTCTGGAATCCACGCTTTGATGCTGCTTTTTCATTACCATGCTCTGTAAAGCCTGTTCCCAGCAGGGGCTGAATTTAACTTTGCCGTTTTGATGTTTATGGTGAAATCAGTCTAAATCGTTTTTGACTAAATCAAGCTTTTTTAGGTAAACATAGCGCATCGTTTTGAACGAGTCTGTCGATAATTTTCAGCTATCCATTAACAGTTATTGTGCGAGAAAAAGAAATTTATGATGTGGGAAACAATTAAGCAGTCCTTGCATGATCAGCTCTCCCCCAGTGAGTTCGGCCTCTGGATCAAACCGCTTACCTGTGTACAAGACGATAAAAATGTGCTCCAGCTGGGCTGCCCTGACACTTTTTTCAGTACCTGGGTGGAAGAACGGTATCTGGAATTAATTACTTCAGCAGTGAAGAAGCTTACCGATTCACCCAAAGAGGTACGGTTAACCATTGCTGAAAAAGCAGCTACCCTCAATGACAAGGATGGCAGCAGACAATTACGTCTGCCGGGAATTTCCACCGGAAAATCCCGGGTTCGTTCCCTGCATCCTGCCTATACCTTTGATCAGTTCATGGTGGGTGAATCGAATATGTTGGCCCGATCGGCCTGTGATGCCATTGCCTCGAACAGTCTGACCTTTGGTAACTGTCTGTTTATGAATTCAGACACCGGCCTCGGCAAGAGCCATCTCACCCAGGGGGTTGTCCATCATGTTATGCAGAATTCTCCTGGAACCCGAATGCAGTATCTGACAGCTCAGCAGTTTTCTGCTGAAATGGTCAAAGGTATTCGCAATAAAACCATGGAACAGTTTTCCAATCGCTTTATCAATGGGTGTGATCTGCTTCTGGTCGAGGATGTCCACACCCTGACCGGAAAGACCAAAACCCAGGAAGAGCTTAATAATGTCCTTGATTTCCTTATTAAATCAGGGAAACGGGTGATTTTAACTTCTGCGGTTCCTCCCCGCAAGCTCAAAGGGCTTGATGAAGATTTTCGTTCACGGATGATGTCTGGGCTGGTCACTGGCATTAATGCGCCTGAATATGCAACCAGAGTCTCAATTATTCGGCATAAGGCCAAGGTCAGTGAGCTGGATCTTTCAGAGGAATTGGTGGATTACCTTGCCAGCCATCTTCACGGGGATGTGCGGCGTATTGAGAGTGTGTTGATTGGCATCAGGGCAAAATCATGCGTTCGGGGGATTGCTCCTGATCTTGATCTTGTCCGTGAGGTTTTGCACGGGCTTGTGGGGCATGAGCAAAACCTTACCGGAACGACGATTCGTGATTTTGTGGGGTGTCAGTTTAATGTTTCTGTTGATGAGCTTTGTTCCCGCTCTCGAAAAAAATCTGTGACCTTTCCCCGTCAGGTGGCCATGTTTCTGACCAGAAAATATACCCGTGAATCCCTTGCCGATATAGGGAACTATTATAACCGTGATCATTCTACAGTTTTGCATTCAATTAAAGTCATTACCCGGGATATGTCACGAAAGACAGCAATCCGGGAGCAGATGGAAATACTTTGTGCCAAGTTAAAGCAGTAGGCTGGCTTACCCCTTGGAACTAAAAGGTCAACCGACAAAATATCTTTTGTCGGTTGACCTTTTTGAGCTGGAGCGTACGGCATAGGCATCCCAGGCTGACTCTGAGCTTTGAATAACGACTGGGTCTGTTTCATCCTCCCTATCTTTCAATGCATCTGGTTTGCCTGGCGCCCTCGAATGTTGTATGCGTCATTGCTTAAAGTGCATTATTCTATTCGTAGCTTCTTAATTTTCCACTCCCAGGTATTTTTATAATCTGTTGCATCCATAACTGTTTTGTCAGAGAGTATTCTTGTGGCATCTTTTTTTATTAATTCGTCGTAAAAACAAACATCATCCAATTCATAACCACTACGATCAACAGCCTGGAAGCAAATCGTCACATGAATGGTTCGCTGAGTTCTATTTCTTACATTGGCTTTAATTGAATACCAGATGAGTCCAGATTTGGCCTTTTCGTGCCGAATGGATGAAATGTTAGAAATCTCTATGCGGGGTGAAATGTAACTTGTGCCTCTCCGCCTTTGGGAGCGACTATACGCCGGACATGCAATGGTAATGACCAGTACAACAACCCATGCGGCTGAGAAGACCTTGCTTGTTTTTGTTTTTCTCGTCATGGTTTGTGATTATTGGTGAGCGGTCATACTTGAGATCAGGGCTGTCTGCGTCTGTGGGTGCTTCATAAATACTTTTAAAAATAGACGCCTTTTACCTCTTGACTGTCTTCTTCCTGCTGAGCATCTATCAGTATTCGTTTGGCCATTTTCCAGGCCTCTTTATGCATGTCGTTAATGCCGATTCCCTGCCAGCCAAAGCCGCAGAGGTGAAGGTTGGAATAGCTATCCTGAAGTTCAGTGCGCCATTTCAGCAGCGCTGGGTACCCTTGTTCAAGTTGTGGAATACCGTGCTTTGGCCTGAGAACCCGGCCAAAAACAGGAGGATCTGGCAGGTTAATGAGTTGTTTGATATCCTGGTAGACTCGATCTGTCAGTTCGTCATCACTGCGTTCAAGGCGTTGGGGATGCCTGCGTCCACCCACGAGTGCTTCAAGCAGCACATGCCCCTGGGGCGCTCTGCCCGGGAACATCTGCGAGGAAAATAATGCGCCCAGGGTAAAACGTTGTTCCTGTTCCGGAGCCAGATAACCAAATCCTGGCGGAATCTCTGCATTTTTGCTGAAACCAAGGGCAACGGTGGCCAGGCGAGCTTCTGGAATATGGTTAAGCGGTGGAGTCCGGTGGGCAATTTCTGTGACCAGAGGCAGGCAGCTGTTCACCGGCAGGGCAATAACCAGATGGTTACAGCTCAGTTCCAGTTGTCCGGTACGAACCAGCCATCCTGATTCGGTGCGGGTTAAGGTCTTTGCCGCTGTCCGGTACATTATTTCCCGGTTTAAGGTCAACCCGGCGGCCATTGCCTGGGGGAGCCGTTCCATGCCGGATGAAAAACTGGTCATGGCCGGCAATCCTTTGGTCTTTTCCTTATTGCTGCGGCGTTTTTTTATCAATCCTCTGATGACCGAGCCATGTTGCTGTTCCAGCGCGTACATTGACGGCATAACGGCCTCGATCTGCAGACGCTCGATGTCTCCGGCATAGGTTCCGGTGAAAACGGCATCGGCAAAGGGCAGTACTGCTTTGCCAAATCGGTGTTCCACCCATTTGGCCACAGACGGGGAGTCGGGCAATGGTTTTTTCCAGAGATCAGCCAGTACCCGCAGTTTTGCCGACAAGGGCAGCAGCGGGGCTTTCAGGATTTTTCCCGGCTGTTGAGGGATACATTGCAGCCGGGACTCAAGGCAGATATAGCGGACAAACTCAGCAAGAGGCGCTTTCTCAACGTCCTGATCAAGACCGGCCTCATGCACCAGTACCCGGCTTTCAAGGCAGTTGTCAAAAAAGCCGTGGGCACCGCCTTCAGCAAGATACCCCTCTTCAAGATGGGAATGAATGGCACCGCCGGGGTGATCGTCCTGCTCAAGAACCAGCAGGGAGATATCTGGTTGTTTATGTTTGAGAAAGGTGGCAACAGCCAGGCCAGACAGGCCTGCACCGATTATGAGAACATCAGCAGATGGCTTTGTCATAGAGTAATCCCGTTAAAACAATACGCCGGTTCGCGGTGGAACCGGCCTGAGAGTTGAACTATTCTTGCCCGTTCACTGTCTTGACACAAGAATAATCATGCTTACCATGTTGCGCGAACATTATACATATAACCAATATATATCCTGCAAACCATAAAAAAGAGGAATGTGACTATGAGTTCAAAGGTTGAAACCAGACAGTTTCAGGCAGAAACCAGAAAAGTTCTCGATATTGTAATCAACTCACTCTATACAGAACGCGATATTTTTGTGCGGGAGCTGGTCTCCAATGCTGCTGATGCCCTGGAAAAATTTCGCCATCTCTCACTGACCGAGCAGCCAGAATTTGATGCGCATGTCCCCCTTGAGATTGCCATTGACTGTGATGATAAAAAACACACCCTTACCATTGCCGATACCGGTATAGGCATGACAGCCGAAGAACTGGAGACAAACTTGGGCACCATTGCCCACTCCGGTTCAGGGAATTTCATAGAAGAGCTTGCAGAAGCCGCCAAAAAAGATGTCAATCTTATCGGCCAGTTCGGGGTTGGTTTTTATTCGGCCTTTATGGCCGCAGAAAAGGTGACAGTCCAGACCAGGTCCTGGGATGGCAGTGAAGGCCATGAGTGGGTTTCAGACGGGGGCGGCACGTACACTGTCAGCCCCTGTGAAGGCTTGCATAGAGGGACAAAAATAATCCTTGATTTGAAAGAGGATGCCCATGAATATGGGCAGAAATTTACGCTTGAGCGAATTATCAAACAGTATTCCACCTTTATACCGTTTCCGGTCAAGGTTGAGGGCAAAAAGGTTAACACTGTTGAGGCTATCTGGACACGTTCAAAAAATGAAATAACCGATGAAGAGTATACAGAATTCTATAAGTTTGTCGGTAATGCCGTTGATGAGCCGAGTTATCGGCTCCATTTTTCTGTGGACGCCCCCCTTGCCATTAACGCACTTTTGTTTGTCCCCCAGGAAAATTTTGAGACCATGGGCATGGGGCGATTGGAGCCAGGGGTAAATCTCTATTGCCGCAAGGTGCTGATTGACCAGCATAGTGAAAATATTTTGCCCGAATGGCTGCGTTTTATCAAAGGCGTTGTCGACTCTGAAGATTTGCCGCTCAATATTTCCAGACAGTCTTTGCAGGACAATGCCCTGGTTATGAAACTGCGCCGAGTGATCACTAAACGGTTCTTAAAGTTTCTGGCCGAGGAGGCGAAAAAGGACACGGAGAAATACCAGAAGTTCTGGAAAACCTTTGGTATCTTCTTAAAAGAAGGGGTGACCTCTGATTTTGAGTTTCAAAAAGAACTGGCAAAGTTGCTCCGTTTTGAGTCCTCTGCTGCTGAACCCGAGACCATGATTGCCCTTGATGAGTATGTTGAACGTATGCAGGAGGGGCAGGAAGAGATTTATTATATAAACGGTCCCAACCGGAGTGCCATTGAAAATGGCCCTTATGTTGAGATGTTTAAAAAACAGGAGATTGAAATCCTCTATACTCTGGAGCCCATTGATGATTTTGTGTTATCCCATCTTGGCGAGTATGAGGGGAAAAAACTGGTCTCTGCTGATCGTGCTGATCTGAGCCTGCCGGAAACAGAAGGGAAGGATAAAGAAGAATCCGGGGAAAACCAGGCTGAGGCATTGCCGGAACCGGTGCGTGAATCACTTTGTAAATGGATGAAGGAGGTGCTTGCCGATAAGGTGAAAGATGTCAAAACCTCCAGCCGTCTGGTGGAGAGCCCGGCCATGATTGTTAATGTTGACGGCATGATGACCTCTTCAATGGAGCGAATCATGATGGCTCAGGGGGCACCCGAGGAACAACTGGCCATGGGTGGTAAAAAAGATATGGAGATTAATCCTGCAAGCCCGCTTATTAGGAAACTTGCTGATCTGCGGGTCAATAATGAGGATTTTGCCAGGGACGTTGTCGAGCAGATTTTTGATAATGCCATGATTCAGGCAGGGTTGCTGGTTGATCCTCAGCAGATGGTGAACAGGAATTATCGCATCCTTGAACAGATGGCCTCTGATAAATAATGGTTTAAGCAAGGCGGTATACGGTGTATGGTGGCTGCAAAAATCAGGTAGGCTGCAACACCGTTTACCAATTTCTTGAAACCTGGAGGATACCAATGCGACAATATCTCTATTTTTGTCTGTTTGCTGCTCTGCTGCTTTTAAGCGGTTGTTCGGGCAAGCCTGTTCGGCATCTCGCCTCAGATGCGGCGCTTATTGAGCCGGGAACGTCCACCCGACAGGATGTGTTACGTTATCTCGGGGAGCCCGATGGCCACAGGACAGTTTCTGCCGGCGTGGAAGAGTTTGTCTATTATCAGGATAGA
>RKSL01000048.1 GCA_008633435.1 Candidatus Desulfobulbus rimicarensis
CCATCTAACCCTTTTATCTGGCACTTTGACACTACAATAAAGGCCATATCGGAGTGTACTACGATATAGTATAAAACTTGAGTTTATGCGTTCTGGCTGGTTATCGATTTAGCTCCGGGATGCGCAGCAGTTCTTTACTGAAAATTAACCCCAACCCGTTGTTGTCAGCTTTATAGTAGGCATCTTGTATTTCCTGTTCTCTTATTTAAGGGTGATCCGGCGTTCCTGCATATTAAGCTTAATCCCCCATTAGACAGCCAGTTGGCAAACCAAACGACATATGTATTCTCATTCTCAACATAAAGAATCCGTTCCCTACCTTATTTTCATAGGCCTGATTATTCTCCAAAGTCTGGCAGTAGGGGTTATTATATTGAAGCAGCACGGCATGGGAGAAGAAATACTGCTCACCCATGCCAGAGAAATGATGCAACGACTCGCGGATGGAGCCATTTATAATACCAGTCATCACCTCCAGTCAGCTGAAAACGCAGCCCAGATTTCCAAAGGATTAATTCGGGATAATATCCTCAAACCAGATGATACAGAGGCATTTGAAATGTATCTTTTGGAAATGCTCAAGAACCATAAAGAATTTTCGGGTTTTACCTATGGTGATCAGGAAGGGAAACTTCTTTACGTCGCTCGATTATCTCAAGAGAGCCACCAATACCTGACCAAACGCATTTTCTTCAATAACGGTATCAAGCAGGAATATCTCATCCGCCGCAATGCCGATTTTATTCCCCAGGCCAGAGCGACAGTTCATGATGATTTCGACCCCAGACAACGCCCCTGGTACCAGGCGTTCGAGCAACAAAAGCTGCTCTGGACAATTCCCTATATTTTTTTCACCTCCAATGCGCCGGGAATTACCGTCTCAACTCCGATTGCCGATAAAGATGACAAGCCAATTGGTGCGTTTGGAGCTGACATCGAAATCAGCAGCTTGTCTGATTTTTTAGCCAAACGAAACATCAGCCCCCATAGTTCCGCATTTATTGTTGGCAGAGGAGGAGCTCTGGCTGCACATTCAGATATTCACTCCATCACCAGAACCGGGCCACAGGGACACCTCCAACTACTCAATATCGCTGAGCTCACCAACAATCCCGTGCTGGTTCATCTCTGGTCGCTTATTGAAGAGCTGGATGACACCTCGTTGCTTAAAGGCCAGACTTTGGATTTCACACTCAACGGGGCAAAATACCTGGCTGTTGTCCGTTCATTTTCGGAAAACAGCCAATGGCCATGGATCATGAGTGTTGTGGCTCCTGAAGATGATTTCATTGGTATTTTCCGTCACGCCCGGCACCAACAACTTTTGCGTGCGCTCCTGTACAGCATTGGGATAACCCTGCTGCTTTTTCTGCTGGCCGCCAAATTTTTAAAACCCGTGCGCAGACTTCTTCATCACGCCCATTTTGACCCGCTGACAAACCTGTATAACCGCAGAGCCTTTTTTGAACATTGCGCCAAAAAAGAGGCGAAGGCAGCAACAAGCCACACACCTCTCTGTCTGGCCATGATCGATGTGGATAACTTTAAAAAAGTCAACGATACCTATGGACACGGTGTCGGTGATGAGCTGTTGATCGCCATTGCAGGCAGGTTACGAGGAACATTAAGCAAAAATGATCTTATCGGCAGATTCGGCGGAGAAGAGTTTATTGTCCTTATGACTGATGCCAAAATAGACAGGGGAGTACAGGTTTGCAACCGACTGCGCAAGGTCATTGCCAACGCGCCTTTTCGCACAGAAGTCGGGCAGGTCAGTGTCTCCATAAGCATCGGGGTTGCCTCGCTTGACAACTGCCCGGATATTCAGGAAGGTATTACCCGGGCAGACCAGGCACTGCTCCGCGCCAAAAGTACAGGGAAAAACCAGGTCGTCCGTGCCGTATAGGATTTTTTTCCAGCGTTCTATACTTTTGCCCTGCCGGACGTTTTTTACTCAATTTTCATAAAGGAGAGCAATCATGGCCAGCACCTACAAAATTATCGAACTTGTTGGAGTCAGTAAAAAATCATGGGAAGATGCTGCAGAACAGGCAGTGGCAACCGCCGCCAAGACGCTGAAAGATCTGCGTATTGCAGAGGTCACCAAAATGGATATGCAGATTAAAAAAGGTCAAGTACTCTCATACCGAACCCGCCTCTCTGTTTCGTTCAAATATAAAAATAAATAAGTGGCCGCCCAAAGAGGTCGTACAAGACTCAGGCAGATATACGATACTGCAGGGCTCCGGGCAGGGCACAAACCTGGTAGGGAACTATGAAAACAATCACTGTCTTTTTCCTGGCCGGCCTCCTGCTCGGGGGATCAGCGTTTGCCCGGGATTCGGGCAGCCTCTTACTGCTGCTCTTACCTCATAAAGCCCCAACTGGCTGGGGAGCGACGTTTCCTGGCCAGCAGGATCGCCCCAACCGCTCCTGGCTAGATCAGTTTTCAGCCATCCAGCCCATTAAGGCGACCACAACGCTTGATGCCGCACTTGACCAATGCCCAGACAGCGGTGCCTGTGTAATTGAGGTTGGCAATCTGCGCCTTTCCCAAACTTTCTATCTCACCCGTTCAAACACTCAGCTTATTGGCCTTCCAGGTAACACCATAACTTTTGCAGATGCAGATGGCGGCAGTTTCATTGAGCTTGAATCCAATGTGCATGACATCTGCATACGGGGCTTAAACCTGGATGGACAGGATCATCAATATGGCAGCAAATCCATTTTCGGGATCCTTGTTAATGGTGAAAACATGAACAACATTGCCATTCTGAACACTCATATTCATCACCTTTCCAGTGATAATGATGCCCATGGCATTGGTGTCTATGGTACCGGCAACCAGGAGGATAAGGCTGTTACAAACATCATCATTGATCACAACACCATTAACGACATGCGTACCGGATCAAGTGAGTCCATCGCCATAAACGGTAATGTCAAAAACTGGGAAATAACCAACAACACCATCAGCCATGTCAACAATATTGCCATTGATGCCATTGGCGGAGAGGGGACATCTCCGGTGCAGGTGGTCAATGGCCGCGCCCTGCCTGGAAAATGGGATGCTGCCCGCTACGGATTCATTGAGAACAACACGATCGTCGATATGACCACACTCACTAACCCTGCCTATGACAATAAGCATTCCTGGGCTGGTGCTGTGTATGTGGACGGTGCCCACCATCTTCTTATCTCAGGGAACGAGGTCACCTCTGCCGAATGGGCCTATGATATCGGCGCTGAAAACTGTGTCAAGCCACGCCATATTGTGCTCAGAAACAACCTCGCTGCCAAGAGTTATTATGGGGATATGTATATTGGCGGCTATGCAGCAGGCGGTTTTGAAGAAAATACGGCCATTCAATGTAATCCGCTTATCTCCGTAGACGACAACGAAGGTCATGGCTACGTGCTGAATGTCACCATAAAGGAAAATTCTTTTACCACACCAACCGGATCACCACATTTTGTCAGCACCATAGAAACCGGCTATCGAATCCGCAACACCATTATCATCCATCCCAACTTTGCGGCCCAACATCCGGACGGCAATGTCAACGGCGACGACAATTCTATCCGCACTCAGGAGTAGAAATTCTTTCAACAGCCTCTGAAAGGGGTCAAGCAATACACCTGCAGAGCAAGGCGGTCAGCACATCCAGTCAAAGCTGTTTACGTTTTATCCCCAGACAATAAGGGCTGTCGAGCTGATACACCCGAACCTTGCGGCTGCGGGGAAATTCTCTTTTTACAAGTGTCTTCAGCTGTTTTGCAAGATCCTTGATCTCGACAATTCGGGTGTTATCCTGGTAGCCCCTCTCCTGAACGGATACCGTAGTGTCATCTATCTTGATAACAGTGACACCTCGATTACGCTTATAGGTCAGGATTTCCACCCCCTGTGGCGGCTCCAGCCTGCGAACAATCTGCAACACCTGCTTAATGGCAGACTGAATATTTATAAGAGCCATGGCAACTGTCCGGGAAACTCATCGTGTAACCCCAGCCTGGTAGAAGTTTGGAATGTGGCAGCAAGAAATCAATATTCATCAAGTAGCAACAAATTAAAACTCAAATTTCTCTTCCCAAAGACCGTAACAAAAAATATGGCCTCGGCCAACTGATTTCAAGCTGCTATTTTGTGCAGGAACGCCCACTCTTCAGCAGGAGAATCTAGAAACTCCAGCCCCACCCTGTCTACCTGTATCCAGCGAATAACTGCTGTTATTGACAATACCCGTCTGCCAAATTGTGTGTGCAGAACAACTTGTTCGTCTTCATGGAATCGATGTGCAGAAATCCGAATTCCCATTCCTTTCAGGCTGATATCGAGCAAAATTCCACGGTATTCCTGCCCCTTCGTCTTTGCAGCAATGCTGACATGAAAAGGGCCATCAGCCTTTTTAAACAGGTGGCCAAACTGACCGGGAAAAAATCGGACTGATGCTCGTTTCTCCAGCAGTTGACTGCCTGGCCCTTGTGCTGGCAGCTGTCCATCGTGGACAATTTTAGGCGTATTCATCCATTGCAGCTGTTCACGCACTTCCCGTTTTAACAAGGGAACAAGAGTAATAATGGTAAACATCACCAGCAGATAGCCAAGCGAGCTGTCGTATATATCCCGCATGTGCTCAATATTTCCAAGATGTCTGCCTATCATTGCGTAAACAAGAAGCAGCGGAAAAGACCCCAGAAATGTTGCTCCAAGAAAAAGCCGATCTTTGATCCCGACAACAGCGGCTCCCACTGAAATAAGCGGAGCAGGAACCACAGGGGAGAGGCGCAGGAAAAACAGCAGGAAAAAATTATGACCAGAATCAGGGGCAAGCAGTGACCTCTGCGGCAGAGGCACCCTCAAACCGCGGGCAGTGTACCGGCTGAAGAGAAAAAGAAGATAGGAACCAGAGACAACGCCGACGCTTGCCACTAAGGCGCCAAAGAGCGAGCCAAAGAGATATCCGGCCAGAACATTCAACACAGGAATAATTGGAATGGACAATGCCACAAGCATGCTGTAACAGCCGAAAAAAACCATCGGCATAAGTACTGGATGGATATTTTTCAGGTGCAGAAAAAACCCCTTATACTCCAGCAGGACGTCTATTGAAAAATCGTTTATCAACCACTGATAAAAAAACAGCACCAGGGGAAGTCCATAGAGAAGCAGCAGGAAAACATTTTCTACTTTTGGAGAACGGGTCATGTGGGGGATCCGTGCCTTCAACATAACATTACGAGATGGTGTTCAGCTGTAAATACTGCCTAAGCCCCTCGGGCAAAAGCGACAGGTCGGCATTTCTCACCTTTGGGCAAGCCATGAAATCAAAACGCTGATGGGTATTCCAGAAAAGAACGGCTTTTCCCTTGAGACGACCCTCCCGGAGATGATCCATCAGAGTGGTCAATGATTTTCCGGAAAACGTGGTATCAAGTGCCAGTAAACCTTCATCGGAAAACTGCTCTATTACAGCTTGCGTCTTTGCCGAGGCAATGCCATAGGCAGGCTTCCAGGTGGTGTTATCATAGAGAAAATGGTGCCGTAAAATAGTTGCCGGATCAAGATTGTTCATAACATGACCCGGCAGATCCAGAAATTTAAGGACATCAATGGTCTTTTTGAGCAGACGGGCACCATTCTGGACAAGAAAGGGTCGGGTCGGATTGCCAAAAACCAATGCCCGTTTCCAGGCAGCCTTGCCCTGAGAGGTTGTACCGACCACCTTTGTCTTCCAACCGAGCAGATAACAGCCCAAGACCAGCCCCATACAGGTACCTCCGGAACCGAGAGGAACATAGATATAATCGGGTGGTGCGTCCAGCCCGGATAAGCCGTCGCTAATCTGTTCGTTTAACTCAAAAAGAGCGTTTATATGTGAAAGCGTTGTCAGGGGATTAGAGCCGCCCGGCTCGCAATAGCCAAGATCATCATCTGGGGAATATCGTTCTCTGGCCCGATTGGACAGGATTGAAAAGGCGACCTGCATATCATCGTTGACAAAACGAATTCCTGCCCCCAGAGCCAGAAGATATTGTAATTTATCTACAATATGCGGGTACAACCGCTGTGGATACAAATTGACCAGCACCTGTGGATCAGGGACATTAAAAGATGATCCCAGTTGCGCACAGGCCGCAGTCAAGGCGGTAAACACACAATGATTACTGGACAGGCTACCAAAGGTGACAATGGATCTGGCTCCGGACTGCAGACAAAAGGGAAAAGAAAATTCATATTTTCTGGCTTTGTTGCCAAACAAGGCCACCGAGTCACTGCCCTCATCTTTTATGTACACACCCTGATGATTGAGCACTGTAAATTCCGGATGCTTTAACAACTTTACCGGGGTTTGTCTGGCAAACAACGGTGTCCACGGTATGATGTATTGTCCGGGTTTGCTGGCGACAGGAAAACAACTGTTATGAACAACAGCTCTTTTTCCCAGGCTGTCATGGACATCGGCAAAATCCTCATGATGGATATTCATGATCTGGACTTTCGCCCGATTATTTTTTGCATAAACGAGGTGGGGAAAAAAACGAGTCAGTGCAAGGGCATCAGAGGATGAAGCGGTATAAAGGGGAAGATCACCATGATGAATCCTGTTTTCCGTGTCCAGGGCAACAGGGTACAAGGCGTTGTAGTCCTTTGAGTCATTAAGATGATACCGAAAATCTATACTGTTTTTTAAGGCCGCATGGAGCAGCCGATCAATTTGATCAGAAAACAAGACTCCCCCGGCTCCGGCAGACAGCCCTGCAGCCATTGCGATCTTGAAACAGCTTCTTCGGGTAATCGGTTTTTTTCCCATGGATTTAAGAGAGCCTTTTTACTGGATAATTCGTTAGTGTCTGTCCAAAAATGAGGATTTTTGTTCGAGGTCAGGTAAGCTACCTACGGGAGACTCCGAGGATTGCGAAAAAAATAAGCACAGGCCGGATATTCCCAGCATTATTTTTTAAGCATGACGCAGAGATCGGACAAAAAGACCATTTTTTTCTTAGCACTCGTTAAGACTGTTATCTTTTCCGCCTTGCCCCGCTCCATAACGGGTCTTCACCAAAACGATCCATCCACCAGTCTTCTGCGTCATAGATATCATGTTCACCCGGAGAGAGGGGAAAACGGTATTCCCCGGTATAGCGCATCAGCAGTTCGTAGGCTTCGGTGAGGCGGTACATGATTTCGCCATTGGGATCTTCTTTGCCGATTTTATCGGGATGATATTTTTTGCACATCCGGTGATATGCCCGTTTCATCTCGCCCAGCGTTGCTTTATCACCAAGTTTGAGCAGCACTCTTGCCTGGTCAATGGCCTGCCATTCTTTTTTATTCATGACCTGTTATTTCTTTTTTTAAAACTTTTCTCTGTACCACTGAGTAACCTGTTTATATTCTGATGATGCTTTATCCATATCATCACAGCCACAAAAGCGCCCAGAATCAGCTTCCAGGAGGGTTCTGAAAAAAACCACAGCCCGGGTACAATGGCAGCAGAGGCCAGCAATGAGCCCAGTGAAACATATCCGGTAAACCCCACCGCACCGAGAAAAACCACCAGACAACCTAATAATGCTCTGGGAGCAAGATAGAGAAAGACACCAAGGCCGGTGGCCACGCCTTTGCCCCCTTTAAACCCCAGATAGACCGGAAACATATGACCGGTGATTGAAGCTGCCCCGCACAGGCCGGTAACAAGGTTATGGTGGGGTGAATCAGCAAGGAGCAGTCCGGCAAGACACATGGGCAGGTACCCTTTAGCGATATCGAGCAACAGGGTATAGATGCCAAGTTTTTTGCCCAGCAATCTCGCTACATTGGTCGCGCCGATATTTTTACTGCCCTGTTTGCGGATATCCAGACCTGACCCTCTGGAAAGCAGCAGGCCAAAGGGAATAGAGCCGATAAGATAAGCAGCGACCACGAGGAAAACATCTAAAACATTCATTATCTGCTATTAAAATTGCATTCACTGCTTCATAATAGCGGTGAACAGATTAGTAATAAAAACGTAACTGAACCATAATCGCCTGCCACAACAGATAGCGAAAACTTCAAATAGAGAGTCGATCACTGCGGCTGGGCAGGTTAACTGCTGATGCGAAGTAACGTGTAAAAAACCACGGATGAACAGAGATAGACAGAGATATTTCCTGTTTTCCCAGAACTGTATCTTGGTTACATACCCTTAAGTGAGCCTGGCTGGATAAAAGACATGCGTGCATCGGTGTTTATTCATGGTTTAATTATTCTTGTAAAGATACAAACCAGCACCGCGAATAGACTGACTCACGGCTGTGGCGACTACCTTGAAAAGGACTATACAACCCAATCAAGCTCTGCAGGGCTTACCGGGTTTTCATTGCCTATTGTTTATTTCCTTGAACAACAAATTGTAACTCACAGGCTGCAGCATAGGCAGCAACTTCATTGGACAGCTGCTGCACATACGGGCAGTCGGTCACTGCCAGCAAGGTATTGCGCTGACAAAAGACATCAATATCCTCTGTTGGTTCCAGCACATAGCTGAAAATCTGCGGCTTACGGCATACCCGGGGCCGATTATCATAGATGCGGCAACGATTATCTTTGCCGAGCGCAGGACAGGAAGTCCCCCGGGGCAGGATCATTGACCAGCCGGTCTGCCAGTGGACAAGAGCAGGCTGGCTGCAGGCATAGAATGGGATATTCTCCAGCTGGAGCGGCTCTGCATCCATGGCCCGCGCCTGGCGGCTCTGTGCTGTATCATGACGGGGCAGGGAAAAAGAATCCTGTTCGCCATCCTGGAGCGGAATTTCAAAAAAATGTTGTTCCATACAGGTTTCAGGGCCAACGCAACAGAGTGTACAGTTGCACGGAGCGCAAAGAGCCGAGTTGACCGCCTCAAGCTCCTGTTCCATCACCTGCTGACTGATCATTGCCGTGACTGCCGACATTGGATCAAGTTGATTACCTGCTTCATCCACAACCCGCGGCCCGGAGGTGTCCCCAGCTTTTAACGCCTCCAGAACAAGCAGATGGGGAAGATGCCCCCGCAACAACTGACGGGGCTCATCATATCGGGTATAGCCGGTTTCAATGGGTTGCGGCATCTCTTCAATAACCTCGGCCACGGTGGAAAAATCTCCGGTCAAAAACAGAAACTGTACCATGGTCACCAGTGGTAATGCCGGTTGCTGCAATAATTTCAGGCCCTGTTCAAAACGATCTGTATCCACCTGCAATCCTCTACTCTCTTTTTTACCCGTTGGTAAAGCCTACACAATAATCCCGGTGAAAACAAGCAGACCTGCTCTATCTTTTTATGGCAGAAGAACACCCTTTACAGTAAGTATGACAGTATTTATCTTTTCATTACCAGATGATCAACACATAACCGAAAACTTATCTCTAAAGCGCAATGGCCATACGAAGAATTCTCACATTTCCCAACCCTGTTTTACGGGAGAAAGCCAGGAAAATAACCACTTTTGATGAAGAGCTGAAAACACTGGCCGCCGATATGGGCGAGACCATGTACGATGCCCCCGGTGTGGGGCTTGCTGCCAACCAGATTGGTATTACCCGCCAGATAGTCGTGGTTGATATTTCAGAAAATGAAGACGAAAAAAAATATCTACCACTGGTCAACCCTGTTATTTCTGAAGGGGAAGGCTCGGTTACCGGGGAAGAAGGTTGTCTGAGTGTGCTTGAATATGAATCCAAAGTCAAACGATTTCAGAAAATTCGGGTACAGGCGCAGGATCTTGAAGGCCAGCATCTTGACTTTGAGGCCAATGACCGCTTTGCCCGTATCATTCAGCATGAGGTGGATCATCTCCACGGCAGGCTGTTTATTGATCACATCAGCCGACTCAAGCTCAGCCTGTACAAGAAAAAACTCAAAAAAATCCTCAAGAAAGAACAGAGAAAATAAAACAACTCCGTACAAAAAGAGAACAATGAGCGATCCTTTACGTATCATATTTATGGGTACACCCCAATTTGCCGTTCCAGCCCTACAGGCATTGCTGGACAGTCCTGACAACGTGGTTGCTGTTGTCTGCCAACCAGACAGAAAAAGAGGACGCGGCAAAAAACTTACCGCCCCTCCGATAAAACTTCTGGCAGAACAGCAAGGTATCCCGGTGCTGCAGCCCACTGCCATCCGTACTGAGGAATACCTGGACACTTTACGAGCATACAGACCGGATCTCCATGTAGTCACGGCGTATGGCCGAATCCTTCCTGCAGGCGTGCTTTATCTGCCACGTCTTGGCACCATCAATGTCCATGGTTCCCTGCTCCCTAAATACCGGGGAGCTGCCCCGATTCAATGGGCAGTGATCAACGGCGAGAAAGAAACCGGGGTTACCATAATGAATGTTGACGAGGGCATGGATACCGGAGATATTCTGCTTCCGGCAAAACTGGACATAACCGCAACTGATACCAGTGCAACCATGTTTGACAAACTCTCCGTTCTGGGCGGTGAGACGCTCATCAAAGCCATTGCCCTGATGAAAGAAGGCAAACTGCAACCAATCGGGCAGGATAATGCGCTGGCCACGGAAGCCCCCATGCTGACTAAAGAAATGGGCCATCTTGACTGGGCCCAGGAAGCTCAAACCCTCCATTGCCTGGTTCGTGGGCTTGATCCCTGGCCATCGGCATACAGTTTTCTTGCCGGAAAACGGTTCCGCTTTTTCTCCCCTGTCCTGGTATCCGGGGAAGTCAGCGAAGCTCCGGGAACCATCTGCAAGGCAGATAAAAACGGATTGCTGGTGGCCACAGGAAAAGACTACCTCCGCTTTGAAGAAATCCAGCCGGAAGGAAAAAAACGGATGAGCGTGCAAGCCTGTCTCTGCGGGATGCAGCTTCCCGCAGGAGAACAGTTCAGCTGATGAAACTGGCCTACCTGGACTGCTTTTCCGGAGTAAGCGGCAACATGCTGCTCGGCGCTCTGCTCGATTGCGGACTTCAAGAGGAAACACTGCGCCAATCCCTGGCCGACCTTAAGCTGCCGGGATGGAAGCTGAGTGTGGAACCCAGAGCCATGGCTGGCCTGAGCGCCCGCCTGGTTCGAGTAGACGCAACAGAACCTGCCCCCCACAGACATCTTGCCCAGATCCGGCAAATAATCAAACATTCGGCGTTGTCTCCGGCAATCCAGAAAAAAGTTCTCGCCACCTTCACCCGACTGGCCGAGGCCGAAGCCCGTGTTCATGGCACAACCATGGAAGAAGTCCATTTCCATGAAGTGGGCAGTATCGATGCCATCATTGACATTGTCGGCGTTATCAGCGGCTTTGACAATCTCTCCCTTACTACAGTCGTCTGCTCGCCCCTGCCCATGCCCAGTGGCTGGGTCGCCTGCGAGCACGGCAGCCTGCCCCTGCCGGCTCCAGCCGTGTGCGACCTCCTTCGCAACATTCCCGTATACGGCACAAAGCTGTCCCAGGAACTGGTCACACCTACCGGAGCAGCTCTTGTGGCAGAACTTGCTGAATCCTTTGGTTCCATGCCCCCCATGATTATGGAACAGACAGGCTATGGTGCCGGAACCATGATGCGTAAAGATGGCAGACCCAATATGCTGCGCCTTATCACCGGCAGGGGAGTCGATGCAGAGGAAAGCCAGCAGGTACTGATTATTGAAACAGATCTCGACGACTGGAACCCTGAACTCTGGCCCCATGTTTCAGAAAAACTTCTTGCCACCGGAGCTCTTGATGTCAGCCTGACCCCGCAGCTGATGAAAAAAGGGCGGCCCGGCTATATGTTACGTGTAATAACCACCCCTGCTGATGCTGTTCCTGTAAAATCATGCATTCTGACCGAGACCAGTACTCTTGGTCTGCGTTTTCACACAGAAGACAGAATGACCCTGCCCAGAAGAAGTATTTCTGTACAGACACCCTGGGGTGCAGTTCGGGCTAAAAAAGTGCACACCCCACAGGATGAGCGTATTACCCCGGAATATGAAGATTGCAGACGACTGGCGCTGGAAAACAAGATCCCTCTGCAAACCGTCTATGATGCCGTGATCCGGCAGGCTGGAACAACCACAACCCCCTGAGCCATCAACCTCAACTATTTTGCAGAGTACAATGGATAGAGTATTCATGTTTATAGCAACAGGAGCCTATAGCGGTTATCTGCCCAAGGCACCAGGCACATGGGGTTCGGTGGTGGGAGTTCTCCTTTGGATGCCCCTGCGCGACCTTGCCATTGGCCCTTATGCGGCGATTATTGCGATGCTGTTTGTGGCAGGTACTTTTGCCGCAGGAGCTGCGGAAAAAATTGTGGATAAGGGTGACCCCGGCCTGGTTGTCATCGATGAAATAGTCGGGCAACTGATAGCTCTTGCCCTTGTTCCCCATCATCCTGCAGCTGTTTTTGCCGGATTTCTCCTCTTTCGCCTCTTTGATATCTTCAAACCTTTTCCCGTGGGCTGGCTCGACCAGCACATCCACGGTGGCATGGGGATAATGCTTGATGATGTCATGGCCGGCCTGTATGCCCTGATTGTGCTCCAGCTGGGAATCTTTATCCTTACCTGAACGTCATTTGATGGACAATTCGNNCCATGTTGGGTTTCCCGGTGACGAGAACGGAAAAGACGATCTCTTACTCAACAAGAAATGGTTGCAGGGCATCACTTGCCAGACTGAAGGCCTGTTGCACGGCAGCGGTCATTGCCGGCAGTTCGGCAGTCTGTCCGGATCGACCCATAATCTCCATCTTCTCACAGAGTCGTGACAGCTCCAGGGCACCAACACTGGCACTGCTTGATTTGAGCGAATGGGCAAGTTTCCAGAGTCGTTCAAAATCCTTTGCTGCGCTTGCCTCAGACATTTCCCGGACAACCAGGGGTGAATGTTCCAGAAAAATTGCAACCAGTTTTCTGATGATATCAGGTTCTCCAGCCTGCTGGATAGAACGATAACTGTCAAGTACAGTACTATCTAAAATGACTGCATCCCGCATATCTTCCGCAGGTCTTGCAGGATGCTGCTTTGTCAACTCTACTCTATCGCTCTCCAACCAGGTTTGCAGCACTGTATACAGCTGTTGCTCTGTAAAGGGTTTGGTTAAATGATCATCCATACCCACAGCCAGACAATGCTGTCGATCCCCCTTCATGGCATGCGCAGTCAGGGCAAGGATGGGCGTTCGGGGAACCCCTGATTTTTCCTCTAATGCCCTGATCGTTCGGGTGGCCTCGTAGCCGTCCATTATCGGCATCTGGCAATCCATAAAAATAAGATCATAGAGATTCTTTTCATAGGCTGCAACGGCATCCTGCCCATTATCCACCATGTCAACCTTGAGTCCACTCTGCTCGAGCATTCCACGGGCCACAATCTGGTTAGTTACATTATCTTCTGCAACCAGAACAGTTGCCGAAAACTGCCCAACCTCTGTTTGAGCAGAACGATCCCTGGTAAAAGAGACTGCCTGCTCAGCATTCCCTTTGGGGAAAAAGGCCGTAAACCAAAAAACAGCCCCCTCATTTTCCTGGCTCTCCACGGCTATTTCCCCCCCCATCAGCTCGACCAGATGATGACAGATGGCAAGCCCCAGCCCGGTACCACCAAATTTACGGGTGGTTGAGCTGTCAGCCTGGGAAAAAGCAGAAAAAATCACCTGTTGTTTTTCCGGTGAAATGCCAATTCCTGAATCACTGACCTCAAAACGCAGCATGCCGCGCTTTTCATCTCGACTTTCACCGGGAAAAACACTCAACGAGACATCACCGTCCTGGGTGAATTTCAAGGCATTGCCCAGCAGATTCATTAAAATCTGGCGCAATCTGCCCGGATCACCAATGACATAAGCAGGTATTGTAGCCTGCACAAAACAGGACAAACGGACATTATGCTCAGAGGCTCGATTGGCAAAAAGGGCAATGGTTTCTTCTATAAGCTCCCGAAGATTAAAATGTGCCGTTTCCAGTTCAAGTTTTCCAGCCTCGATCTTGGAGAAATCAAGAATATCATTAATAAGCGTGAGCAATGATTCTCCGGAACGATAAATGGTTCGGGCAAAATCACGTTGCTTTTCATCAAGAGGCGTTTTGAGCAGCAAGGTGGCAATACCCAGTACACCATTCATTGGTGTGCGTATCTCGTGGCTCATCTGTGCCAGAAATCTGGACTTGGCCTTGTTGGCGTTCTCAGCTTCTCTTTTTGCCTCCACCAGCTGCTCATCCCGCCGCTCAAGATTATCAAGCATAGAATTTATGCCCTTGACCAACACGCCGATTTCATCGCGCGATGTCTCTTGAGCTCTGATAGAATAGTTATCTTCCTGGCAAATACTCTCCATGGTGGCAGCCAGAGCAAGAACAGGATTGGAAATGGATTTATTGATGATATGGGAAAGATAGAGAGCCAGCAGCAACGTCGCGGCCAGAATACCCCCCAGCACAAAAAGCAAACGTAAAATTATGGCCTGAAATGCCCGGGTATCTGACTGCAGCAACAATGTACCAAGAACAGCATCAGCTGTGCCGATGGGCACTGTAATGTCAATAGTTTCTTTCTCTACATGGTAACTCGCCTGCCCCAGCAGTAGGTGCTGATTGGCAATTTCCTGAGACACTGCTTCAGCCTCAGCAGCTGGAATAGCAGCTGACCTGTAACGTGCAAACGGTTTGTTGTCTTTTGTAAAAACAATGGCCTGCATAATATGCGGTCTGGCACTTAAAGAGGCAAGAAGTTCTGTTGCCGTTTCCGGATCAATGAACTCAAGCGACGCCTGCAGGTTAATGCTCATTACCCGTGCCAGTCCGGAAAGATCTTGATGCACAGCCTGGCGAACTGAAACCATTTCTGACACGATAAAAAACCCGGAGACCACCAGGGAAACCAGAAGACAACTGGCAACTATGATTATCGTCAATTTTTTATGTATGGATAGATGACGAAATGATGTCACTGCCAGAGCCCCCGAAACATAATTTCTCACTGAATTTTCTTTGCGACTTTAAGCAGCTTTGAACTGATCTCAAGCCCTGCATTATCGCAATTTGTTTTGCTGATATCAAAGCGAATCTTTGCACCTTTCCTGACAAAAGCAATCATCCCCCCTTTGTCAAGAAACCCTGGAGTGTCCCCAACGACGAGCATTGCCTGGTCGGCAATGTGCTCCATGATCAGTGCCATCTGCGTGGTCATCGTTGGAGAAACAAACAGAATGTGACCCGCACCGATGTTCTTCACAGTATCACTCCGCCTGATTTCAACCCTCCTGTTGTTTATCGTCTCTGAGCGGGCAAGAGTGTCAATAAGCGAGCCAAAAGGGTCTCGCCCTGCTATCCAGATAATAACGGGTGCATCCGGATTTAAAAAAACATCTGGTGGCCATTTGACGTATGAAATGAATTTGATCAAAAAAGCAGCCTGAATTTCCAAAGCCCTTGCCGACTGCATCTCTGCGCGAACGGAAAAAGTTCCGCTGCACAGAAAAATGGCCAGCCAAAGCAGAACCACCTTATAAAATCGACAATCTTTCACGCAATCGTCCTAAAAACTCATGGTGAGCTTTGTATAGAACACCCGGGGAATTGCACTGGCCATAACATCGTCCAAAGTATTTGTGAACTCTTGATGGCCGTCATCAAAGACATTTTTCACCCCTGCAGCAAAGCTCAGCATATCATCAGGGTGCCAGATAACACCAAGATCCAGACTGGTATGACTTGAAATACCCAACCCGTCAAGAGAGCCGGCATAATATAAAGAGGTATTCAACTCTACGTCATGAGGAAGATCCATATAGGAGACGAGAGAAACCAGATGACGTGCATTCTGATCCTCTCCAAACCCTTGACGCCCCACAAGAACTTTGCCGGGGGAGCTGGATACCTGACGCAACCATGAATATCCACCAGTGAGCCGCCACCACGAAGCCAGGCTCCAGTTGCAACTCAGCTCAGCGCCATATATTTCCTGTTCACCTGCATTTGCGACCAGAATAGGCACGACCAGAAGAGCACCTTCGCTGGTAAATTGAGGGTATGGTCTGCCATTGAAGAGTGCGGAAATAAGATGTGTATATTTGTTATAGTAAAGACTGATATCCAAAAAAGAATCTTCAGACAACCTCCCTCTATAACCGGCCTCATAAGAGGTGATTTTTTCAGCCCGTAAATCCGGGTTTCCACTAAAATGAATAAAGGGTTTCAGTCCATTTACAGGTGGTCTCATCAAACCACCACGGATCTCTGCATCCAGTTCCAGCCGGGATGGAGTGCGCACCGAACGGGAAACTGCTGCCCAGAGATTATGATCGGTATTTATCCTCCACAGACCCCGTACACTTGGTTGCCACTCAAATTCAGTTGTCTCATTATATTCCAGTTTACTGCCCAGAGTGATCTCTCCCCTGCCTCCTGCAAAGCTGTACTTGCCTTGCACAAATGCAGCAACCAGATCATCCTCTCTGCTCATTGGATGCATGGCATAAGAAAAAAAACCGGGAATTGTCTCTTTGGTCTCTGCCTGACTTTTTGTGTAGCGATAACTCAACCCATACAAAATTTCCAGAGTATCTGAAAAAGGCAGTTGATGCTGAAAATCCAGATCAAAGGTATCCAGAGTTTCATCAATATAGAATTCATTACGCTCAATACGATCATAATACGCCTGAAGCGTTACCTCGGATCGATTTGCCAGAAGTGTGTTCCAGCGCGCTAACACATTACCGCCACTCACTGGGGCATCAACAGAGGTAAACACAAGCTCTGAGGCAGTGGGCTTTTCATATCTGACCGCTTCTCCTGACTTACCACCATAGATATCCCCCTGCAGGGTGAGTTTCTCAGTGGCTGAAGCCCGCATATCCATCCGAACCCCAACCCTTGCCTGATGCCATTCGTCATGACCTTCGCCCCCGGCAACATTATCAAAGTTCGCCCTGTCAAAAAACTTGCCATAGACCCGCCAGGAAGTCTTGTCGTTGAGCCATCCTCCATACCGCGCTGCAACTTCACCATCAGGACCGGTTTGGCCCCGCAAGCTCAGCAATGTTCCCTGAGTATCAGCACTGTCTTTTGTGAGAATATTAATAATGCCGTTAACGGCATTGGCTCCCCATAATGTGCCGCCAGGCCCCCGTATAACTTCAATCCGGTCTATATCTTCAATCAGCAGATCCTGCACATCCCAGAACACCCCGGAAAACAGGGTGGAATAGACAGTGCGTCCATCAATCATCACCAGCATTTTATTGGAAAAGCGGGAAGAAAAACCCCGGGCACTGATCGCCCATTTATTGGCATCTATCTGATACACATGCATCCCCGGAACCAGGCGCAATGCCTCTGGCAATGTCCGCACGCCATTTCTGCGGAGATCTTCTCCGGTGATTATCGATATTGCCGCTGGCGTGTCAGCAACCTTTCCCGGCATTTTAGTAACAGACACAACATCCAGATCCAGCAACTCGTCCAGCGACAACACGCTTAAATCATTGCATTGCCCCAGAGATGCATACATAAGGCAGAGGCAAACAGGGAACACTCGCCTCCAACTAGATTTTCGTATCATTGTACTTGTCCATCGTCTATTATTTAACCGCCCCAGAGACATTATCCCCGGGGTGGCAGCTTTTGTATCATTGCATGGTCAAAGAGTATCATATCCGCCGGAAAATGATGAACTCTTTTTTTTGATGAACTCTTTTTTTTAAAAAACATGACCTGGATAATACGAAAACAACCTATTATCGAGAACAAAAGATGTAAGACCAGTACTATAACTGAAGAGCGCATTATACAAAAGCCAACCGGGCATAGTGTAAAATTATGGTAAAGGATCCTGCAACAAAGGGCATCATCCCAAAACATAAATCACTTTTTTAAGTAAAGACCCCCATGACAAAAACAAAAATTCTTGATTTTCATACCCATGCTTTTCCGGATAAAGTTGCTGCCCGGGCCATCCCGGCACTTGAAAATGCCGGGGACATCCAGGCTTGTACCGATGGAACCTGCACAGGGCTGCTGCATTCAATGGATCAAGCTGGAATCGCGAAGAGTGTGATCTGCTCCATTGCCACCAGGGTTGAACAGTTTCAGCCAATTCTTGAATGGTCGCAACACATTCAAAACACCAGGCTGATCCCCTTTCCTTCGGTTCACCCCGACGATCCGGATCACATGCAACATATCCGGGAAATACACAAACAGGGATTCAAGGGAATCAAGCTGCATCCCTATTACCAGGATTTTTTCCTTGCTGAAGAGAAGATGACCAGTATCTATGCAACAGCTCTGGAATGTGAGCTGCTTCTGGTTGTTCACACGGGGTTTGACATTGCTTTCCCCCGTATCCGGCGAGCAGACCCGGTACAGGTGGACAAGGTATTACAACAATTTCCTGAACTGCGTCTGATTACAACGCATCTTGGGGGGTGGGATGACTGGCAGGAAGTAGAAAGGGTGTTGATTGGGCGTCCGATTTATCTTGAGATATCTTTTGCCCTCGAATATCTCAAGCCACAACAGGCTTGGAGGCTCTTGACAAGCCATCCGGAAGAATATCTTCTGTTCGGGACAGATTGCCCGTGGGCTGATCAAAGTCGCAGTCTCAAGCAACTCAGGGAACTTGAACTTAGCGAGACATTATTCAAGAAAATCCTCTGGGAAAATGGCACTGCCCTGCTAGAATGACAATGCCAGATACATGATCGACAAAATGTCCGATATTACTCCGCCCCGAGGAGCTGGTGTACCCTGGAGAGCAGGGTCTCAAGAGTAAAGGGCTTTTCCAACGTGGCAATTTCATCACCCAGGTATCCTGCCATGGTCAGATAGCGCTCCGCCTTAATTGCCCCGCCACCGGAAATGGCCAGAATTTTCAGGTCAGGGTAATCACGGACAAGCTCCATGATGAGCTTAAGGCCGTCTTTAACAGGCATAATCATGTCAGTGATAACAATATCATAGGCTTTTTTACTTACCATCTCAAGGCCTTGCACACCATTTTCTGCCGTATCGACCTCAAAGCCTTCATGCTCAAGCATCTGGGTGAGCAGAGAGCAAATCTGTTGTTCATCGTCGACGACCAATATTCGTTTCACTAAAAACGTACTCCTGTTAGATGAAATATTACCAAATATATATAATATTTAACAACACCGGAGAAGACGAAGCAACTTTTTTTTCAGAAACTTTTCATTTTTCCCTACGACAAAGCCGGCCAAAACCACCGGGAATAGTCCCGGAAGACCAATAGGCCCGGCCGTGTTTAAAATCAACAAACCATTGACCACCAGGGCGACGGGTGGCATCAACAATTATAAAAGGCTGATCTGACGAAAACGCAGGATGGACATGCTGATCTTTGCCATTACACTCCTGCTCCATGAGCGACAAGGCCTCAGCCAGTGTCGGCATCCGCCAGTCAGAGTATCCGGCAAAGCCTTCCTGATTGAGTCTGGTAATGGCCTTGCGCATCATCCTGGTACTCATAATATCCAGACCACCGCGCTGCCACATGAGCCCGGTTACCTTGTCGGTGACAGTCTGACCGTCACCGTTATCCACCAGATAATTGATAAAACTGCCATTAGGATTACGTTCATGATCAGTAAAGTTATACGCTTTTATTATGCCCACAACATCTTCTTCAACCACTTCAACAGGAGAATCTGGTAACTCAACACATTGTAAATCGGCAGGCAAGGGCTCTTCGGCTGCTGGCAGGCCGGTTGTACCGAGTATATCACCCGAATCTTCTTCCTTAAGCGGGATAACTTTGGAATCATCATCGGTTTCGACAACATTTTCCTTCAGCCATTGTTTCAGATCTTCGTCTATGGCATGGGTGCGCTCAAACAGGGCGACCTTTCCCTGATTGTCCACACACCGTTGTACCATGTCCTGGGGAGCAAGAATCTCGGCAACCACACGGGCATGTTTAATACCCCGTTCCATAAGACAGAGCTTGGGAGTCTCAACCCAGGCATCGATGAAAAAATAATAGATACGTTCTTTTTTACTGCGTACCCGTTCTTTCCCGCCCCAGCTTTCAAAGGTGCCAAAAGTATATTCCGGGGTCATTTCCCAATCTACAGTGGTCGGGTTTCCGGCAAGATCAAGCTTATCAAACAGTCCCATAACTCCTCCAATATCTTGTAAACAATTGTCAAACCAGACAATATAGGCTACAATTGCTATCAATGTTCATTGTCACTATATAGTAATAACCATTCCCAAGTCAAGATGAAACTTTCCCTCAGAGATACCACAGGGTGCCCGACGCCGTTGGGCGTGACCAGCATAGGTTCATGGATAAACTTTGCCCTTTTTTCCAGGAATGCAGACACAGTTACCCTGGTGATCGAGAGTGACACAGCGCAGCACACCACAGAAACAGCAGAATTTTTACTCGATCCAAGATCCAACAAAACCGGAGATATCTGGCATATTCAACTCAGCGGACTCCCCCCACTGATACGTTATGGCTACCGACTGTCCGGCCCCTGGGAACCGACAACATCTGGTCACGGCTTTGATGACAGCCGCATCCTGATCGATCCCTATGCCAGAGAACTCAGTGCGCCAGACTGGGGCGACGACCGCAGTTGCCTGGGCATAAAATGCTGCAGCTTGATACCTGAGACCTCCTATGACTGGGGGGGAGACCGCCCCCTGAAGACGACATTACAGGACAGTATCATCTATGAGCTGCATGTCAGGGGATTTACCCGCCATCCTTCATCGCAATCCTCTTGTCCAGGAACCTTCAAAGGCATAATAGAAAGAATACCGTACCTGCAGGAACTGGGCATAACCGCAGTGGAACTGATGCCGGTAACGGAATTTGACGAAAACGATGCCCATTTTCACAATCCGGACACCGGGAAAAAACTCAAAAATTACTGGGGATACAATCCCCTCTCCTTTTTTGCACCAAAAACGTCCTACGCCCACAACCGGGCCCATCCCCTCGATGAATTCCGCGATATGGTGAAAATGCTGCACCGGGCCGGTATCGAGGTGATTCTTGACTGTGTATACAATCATACCGCTGAAG
The DNA here is from genome assembly GCA_008633435.1 of Candidatus Desulfobulbus rimicarensis. Taxonomy (GTDB): domain Bacteria; phylum Desulfobacterota; class Desulfobulbia; order Desulfobulbales; family Desulfobulbaceae; genus Desulfobulbus_C; species Desulfobulbus_C rimicarensis. The sequence continues at coordinate 21,034 of RKSL01000048.1, forward strand.
GGGGCTGGGACGGGCCGACCACATCTTTTCGGGGTATTGATAACACGATTTATTACCTGCTCGATCCCTGGATCCGGGAATACCTCAATTTTTCAGGATGTGGCAACACCTGCAACTGCAATCATCCCATTGTCCGCAGCCTGATTATGGATGCCCTGCGCTGGTGGGTGGCTGAAATGCATGTTGACGGTTTCCGCTTTGATCTGGCCTCTATCCTGGGCCGGGATCAGCAGGGACGGGTTTTGAGCAACCCGCCCATGGTGGAAATCATTGCCGAAGACCCACTGCTGGCCGACACCAAGATCATTGCCGAAGCCTGGGATGCAGCAGGATTGTATCAGGTGGGGAGCTTCTCGCCCCACCCGCGCTGGGCAGAATGGAATGGACGATTCCGCGACGATGTGCGATCCTTCATGGCAGGAAAGCCAGGAATGGTTCCAGCTCTTGCCACCCGGATTTCAGGCAGCTCCGACCTGTACCAGCATAACGGCAAAAGACCGTATAACTCCATCAACTTTATCACGAGCCATGACGGCTTTACCCTGGCAGACCTGGTCAGTTATAATAACAAACATAACCTGACTAACGGAGAAAACAATCGGGATGGAGACAACACCAACCTGAGCTGGAATACCGGTGAGGAAGGAGAGACCAGAGACCCGGATATTCTCCGGATGCGGAGCCGAAGAATCCGCACCATGGCAGTTATTCTCTTTCTTTCCCAAGGCGTTCCCATGTTTGTCGCCGGAGATGAATTCAGACGCAGCCAGCAGGGAAATAATAATGCCTGGTGCCAGGATAATCCAACCAGCTGGCTCGACTGGAATCTGGCAGCAGAAAACCGGGGGCAACTCCGCTTTTTTAAAAAACTTATCCAACTTCGGCGTCAACACACCCTGTTTCGCAGAACAGATTTTTTTACCGGGGACAACAGCCAGATTATCTGGCAGGGACTCAAGCCGGGCAGTCAGGACTGGTCGTTTAAGTCCCACGTCCTGGCCTTTACCCTGCTCAGCCATCAGCCAGAAAAGCACAACAAAACCACAGGAACCGCTTTTTTTATTATGTTCAACGGCCACCGCCAGCAGACAGCCCGCTTTACCCTGCCAGCCCCACCCTTTTCCGGGCAAACGCTGGTCTGGAAAAAAATTATTGATACCAGCTGCACTCCGCCTCAGGATTTTGTTTCCGCAGATCAGGCACAACCTTTTAACGGTGACGACACTATGGACATTGCGCCCATGGCCTGCGCTGTTCTGCAGGCACACCCGCAAGGAGATAACCAATGAGCTCCATCCCCTCACTGCTCATGCTCGGCGATTCCCTGGTCGAATGGGGCGACTGGCCTGAACTGCTCCCAGGGCTTGAAGTCATTAACCGGGGCATTGCCGGAGAACATGTGGAAGAGCTTGCAGTGAGGATTGGGGAAGAACTCGCACGCAATTCCATCCCTGATTACATCCTGATTATGGCAGGCACCAACAACCTGCTCATGGGTAATGTTTTTTTCCCGGCAATTTTGCGAAGCATGCTGCCAAGGATTGCAACACTCTGTCCAAAGGCAACCATCACTGTCAACGCCATCATGCCCATGACTCTTCCAGGTCTTGAAACACAAGTAACCAGGACAAACATAGAACTTGAAACGGTTGCCCTCAAGAGCGGCTGCAGATTTCTGGACATGACCATCCCCTTCCAGGAACACTGCCTGCCCATTACCCGTCCCTGTTTTATGACTGACGGGGTTCATCTGTCAACACTGGGCTATCAAGTCTGGGCCAGAGAAATACAAAACCATTTCAGCGGGCTTTGTTGACAGAAAAAAGAACAGTTCCTATAGTTAGTGCCTGTTCAAAAACGAGCAATTTCGTTCAAAATCATGTAAGCGCAGGTATATAAGTGACAGTCCGAGCATTATTTTCTAAGCGTGACGCTGAGATCGGGCAAAAAAACCATTTTGGGACAGGCACGTGGTCTACAACATGGTAATCATCGTGCTTCGCAAGACACAGTGCATGTATCCCGCAGGCAACGGTTCCACAACGCAACAGAATACAACACATCATGACAAGGAGAAAACCATGAAATATCGAATCTATCTTCCAGCTCTGCTGGCTGCTGGCCTGCTTTTTTCCGGATCGGTTCTGGCCGGAGAGATCAAACCTGCTCCAGCAGCCGAGAATGGCAGCACTTTTAACGGGAAACCCATCAAGGGAAAAATTCTGGAGACCATGGACGCCGCAGGCTACACCTATCTCCAGCTTGACAGTCCGGACGGTAAAATATGGGTGGCCATCCCCCAGACAGTAGTGGAAAAAGGCCAGGAAGTAACAGCTGCTCCGGGAATGGTCATGACGAATTTCCCATCGAAAACACTTAACAAAACCTTTGATAGTATAGTGTTTTCATCAGGGCTTGCGGGCAATACCCAGCCCACTCATTCTGTAACAAAGAGCAGCACGGCAAAAGATAACAGTTTTAAAGCTGCTCTACAGGCTGAAACCGGTACCGCCAACCCCCACGGAGCAATGGCCGGTGCGACTATGGCGCAAAAATCGGGAGGTTCCAGCACAGCTATTGTGCCGGCCGCAGAGGTCAAAGTAGACAAGGCCAGCGGTAAAAACAGCCAGACTGTTGCAGACTGTTTTGCAAAGGCAGCAAAACTCGACAATACGAGTGTTCAGGTGCGCGGCAAAGTCATGAAAGTATCAACAATGATCATGGGCAAAAACTGGGTTCATCTCCAGGATGGTACGGGTAACCCCATGAAAAACACCCATGATCTGGTCGTCACCACCATGGCCACCCCGGCCAAAGATACAGTTGTCACCATGGAGGGAACCCTACATGCAGATAAAGATTTTGGTGCCGGCTATCGTTACGATGTGATCATCGAGGACGCTGTTATCAAATAATGGACTTGAATAAAAAAATTACCCCGGAACTGCTCGGCTTTGATTTTGACGGCGTCATAGCTGATACCGCAGAAAGCTTTATTCGCCTGGCCTGTGAAGAGCACGGCCATTGCGGTATCAGCAGGGAAGACATCACCAACTTCGATGTCGAGCAATGCCTTGACATGCCCAAAGAAACGGCGCATGCAATCTTTACCAGCGTACAGCTTGACTCCATAGGCGCAGGCCTGAAACCCATGCCCGGAGCAGTAGAGGTACTGGGAGATATTACAGAAAAAACTGTGGTTACAGTCATTACTGCCCGCACCCATGCCGCCCCTGTTCACGACTGGCTTGCCCATATTTTTCCACCAACAACATTGCCGAGAATACGGGTTATTGCCATGGGTGCCCATGATGAAAAAGGTCACCATATCAAAAAACAGCAACTCCAGTATTTTATCGACGACAGGGCAGAAACCTGCGTGTGTCTCAGTCAGTCGGGCATTAACCCCATCGTCTTTTCCCAGCCCTGGAATGAAAACCGCCACCAGCTTCCCATGGTTCATTCCTGGGAAGATATCCGTTCGTTATGCCTCTAAACCCTGCACGGGCTGCTTCATGGCTCGTCTCCCGCCAGGAAAACCAGAGCTTTGACCACAGAGATTGTTATGCAATGTCCCAACTGTTCAGCCCCGATACCTGTCTATAAAAACCCCACCCCCACCGTGGATATTATTATTGAACTTGACCGCGCGATAGTGCTCATCAAGCGAAAAAATCCGCCCCATGGCTGGGCCTTACCCGGTGGGTTTGTGGACTATGGAGAGAGCTATGAACAGGCTGCTCTGCGTGAGGCTTTCGAAGAAACCGGACTTGACATTACAATCGTCAGGCAGTTTCATACCTATTCAGATCCAGCCCGTGACCCGCGCCAGCATACAGCCTCGACGGTCTTCATAGCCAATGCTACCGGCAATCCACAGGGTGGAGATGACGCCCTGCAGGCCAAATACTTTACCCGGGATGCTCTTCCGAAACTGGTCTTTGATCACCAGCAGATAGTTGATGATTTTTTTAACAGGAAATATTGAGCATAATCTGACCTGGATCCCCACCAGTTAACAGGAAAGTACCAGCCATCTCCTGTCCCCACAAAACAGGCAACACTGTTGCTGGTCAGAAATTATCGTTATCAGAGAGAAAGAAATCTACCGCATCATTGCTGACCCGACCCGAAACAGTATTGGCGCGCCCCTTCAACCAGCCTCTTTTTTGATGACCTGGAAGCCATCAGAACACAGACTTAAGCGCCACATATACACCAAGCCCCACACCTATGGAGCTGTACATAAGCAGTCAGGGAATGCAGTCGCTGCCATAGCGTTTTAAAATAACCGCAAAAGCGGTGATTCCACATCCAATGGCAATGCCGATAAAGAGCAATTCTTTCATAACGAACACTCCCTGTAGTTTTCTGAATCAGGCGCGTATTCTGGCGTCTTTACGCTTACGTAGCCTGATTATTTTAGGGGTTATTTCAACCAGTTCATCGTCTTCAATATAGGAAATACAATCTTCCAGGCTCATCTCAAGAGGGGGCGTTAAAATTACCGCTTCATCAGAGCCTGAGGCTCGCATATTGGTCAGTTTCTTCCCCTTGGCTGGATTCACCACCAGATCGGCCGGTCGACAATTCTCGCCAATAATCTGTCCCTTGTAGACATCCTCACCCGGCCCGATAAACAAAGTGCCGCGATCCTGGAGGTTAAAAAGCGCATAGGCAACACTTGTGCAGTTTTCCTTGACAATCATTGCCCCGTTCTGACGCCCAGGCAACTCGCCTGCATGGGGCCCCCATTCAGCAAAGACATAGTTCATCACCCCCATACCACGCGTGTCTGTCATAAACTCGGAACGATACCCGAGCAGACCCCGGGTGGGCACCTTGAACACCATGCGTGACATCTCGTTGGTCACCTGCATGTCCATGAGCACGCCTTTGAGCTTACCCAGCTTTTCAATAACCACCCCCTGGTATTGCTCATCAACGTCAATGGTCAATTCCTCATAAGGCTCCACAGTTTTACCATTTTCCTCGCGCATGATAACGTGGGGACGGGTCACCTGAAATTCATATCCCTCCCGGCGCATCTTTTCAATCAGGATGGAAAGATGGAGTTCTCCGCGCCCGGAAACCTGAAATCCGACGGCATCGGTAAGAGCCTCCACCCGCAGTGCGACATCTGCAAGAGTTTCCCGGCTGAGTCGTTCCTCAAGATGGCGAGAAGTTACAAATTTACCGTCAAGTCCGGCAAAGGGAGAGTCGTTGGGGATGAAATGCATGGAAATTGTCGGCGGATCAATTTCAATCAAAGGAAGCGGCATGGGGTTGACCGGATCGGTAAAGGTCACGCCCACAGTGACATCTTCCATACCTGCAACGGCGATAATATCGCCCACCGAGGCCGAATCAACCGGCACCTGCTGATCGCCGTCAAAACCAAAAATTTTATTCACCCTGACTGGTTTTATAGAACCGTCACGACGGGCTACAACCACATTTTCATTCAACCGAAGCGTACCGTTGACAACCCGGCCAATGCCAAGTCTACCCAGGTAGGGTGAATAATCAATGGTGTTAATCTGCAATTGCAGCGGTGCTTCCGGGTCTCCGGAAGGTGGGGGCACATGGTTGACAATCATTTCGGAAATAAGCTCCATGCCTTGACCAGGCACCCGCTCGTCATCCGGGTCGATAACCATATACCCTTGCTTTGCAGAGCCATAAATTACTGGAAAGTCGAGGGTTTCATCCGGAGCCTCAAGACGACCGAGCAGATCAAACACCTCGTCAACCACCCATTCACACCGGGCAGCTTCCTTGTCTATTTTATTAATAACCACCAGAATCGGCAGGTTGGCTGCAAGCGCTTTTTTGACCACAAAAAAGGTCTGCGGCATCGGCCCTTCCTGGGCATCAACCAGTAAAACAGCACCATCGGCCATGCGTAGAACACGCTCAACCTGGCCACCAAAATCGGCATGCCCAGGGGTGTCGATGATGTTTATTTTACAATCTTTATATTGATATGAGCCGTTTTTTGAGGCAATGGTGATACCCCGTTCACGCTCCAGATCCATGGAATCCATAAGCCGTTCAGCCACTTGCTGGTTTTCACGGAACATACCGCTCTGGTGAAACAGCTGATCCACCAATGTGGTTTTGCCGTGATCAACATGGGCAATGATTGCCACGTTTCTAATCTTGTTTCGATCCATCATAACTCCAAAAAAAAGAAAAAGTGCATCAGCGCACCTTTAATAGTTTACCAAAAAAACGCAGACTGTACAGCAGGAAGAACAAAAAGACAAGGAGATTGCGATACCCCCGCATGGCTGAACCAAATTGGCCGATTCCAACCATCAATGACCACTGGCACAGCGCATTGCCACCACAGTACTGCGAAATAACACTCCGTCAAGGGCTCCTTCAATACCACCCACATCACGGCATCTCTACACTATTTAGCCGTAACAGTTCACCGCTATAGATAACCGCCTTGAATTGCTGCTGAACTTTTACATTGAGCCGGGAACGCTGGTAAAGACCCATTCTCCGCTGGTGGATAATTCTTTGGCGTAGCGGTATCCATCTACAGAAAACCCTTTGAGGTCATCGGGATTAGTGATCTTTTCAGTGATCATAAAATTCACCATGGCTCCCCGGGCACGCTTGGCATACATGGCAATGGTTTTCAGCTTGCCCTCTTTGTACTGTTTAAACGACAGAGTAAGCAGCGGGATCTGCAAGGATTTTTTATGAATCCCCTTGAAATACTCAGCAGAGGCCATATTCACCAGCACCGGATAGGGGTCGTTGTCCAAAGCGGTGTTAATATACGCCGTGACCAGCTCTCTCCAAAACTGATACAGGTTTTCTGTTTTCCCCTTGTCCACAACCAGTTTTGTTGCCATTTCCAGCCGGTAGGGCTGGATCAGATCAAGGGGACGAATAACACCATACAGCCCCGAAAGGATGGCAAGATGATGCTGGGCATGATCAAGCTGCTGTTGGCTGTATTCCTTTAGACAGAGGGGGCGAAACTGGTAGCCCTGAAACATGAACAATGCCTGGCGGCTGTTTTCCGGAGTATGGGGCAGGCTGAACTCCTGAAAACGCTGATATGTACTTTGTCCCAGCTTCGGACTCATTTTCATCAGCGTGCACAACTCTTCCTCAGACATTTTTTTAAGCTGCCGCACCAGTTGCCCGGCCTGTTCTGTAAAAAAAGGAACACTATATGAGCCGTTTACGACCATATCCATGGTCTGGGTTTTAGAAGGTGAGATAACACAAAGCATAAGAGATCATCCAGGAACGAGGTCTATTTATCGCAGGGTTTCTCCCTGCTCCATTATTTCTTTCTTTTTCGCGACTTTACCCTTGCCGTGGCCTCTGCCTGCCACGGTTTTTCCGGCCAGTGATGTTTAGGATAGCGGCCTTTGAGTTCTTTGCGCACCTCAAAATAACTTGAATCCCAGAAAGCACGCAGATCCTGGGTGATCTGCACCGGTCGGCGTGCCGGAGAGAGCAGGTGGAGTACAACCTTGATTTTGCCCCGGCAGACGGTAGGGGTCTCGGCAAGCCCGAACATCTCCTGCAAACGTACCGCCAGTATTGGCGGCTGTTCAGGATGATATTCCAGGCGGATTCGCGATCCACTTGGCACCAGTAACTGTTGAGGGGCATCACGTTCCAGCTGCTGCTGCAGGGAATAATCCAGCCGGGACAGCAGCATCTTTTCCACAGATAACCCAGCACATCCTTTAAGGGTTGAGCACGACCCCAGAAAAGGCTCCAGCCACTCCTCCATGGTCTCCAGCAGTGCAGAGTCAGAGAAATCCGGCCACTGTTCCTGCGACTGCCACTGACGCAGACAACAGAGCCTGATCTGGAGCTGACGTGCGCCCCGTGTCCAGGCAAGCGTGTCCAGACCAAGCTCCCTGATGCCGGCCAGCAACGCCTGGTGTACGGCCTGTATATCCGGCCTTGCAATCCTTTTTTCCGAAATAATGAGTTTACCCAGATACACACATCGCCTGGAGACGACCTGTTTGGCCAGACTTTGCCAGAAAATCTCGTCACTGGTTTGTAATTCGTCCTGAAAAAGGGCAATAAGCTCGTCCTCCTCAATGGCTGCAGCCAGAAAAATCCGGCCATCCCGGCGTTGTCCATTTTGCGCGGCAATGACCAGCCAGCGTGAAGCAGCCAGGGGATCATGGGGGAATAACGCCCCACCGGTTCCGGTTTTGAGCAGATAGCTGTGTCCCTGTTTCCTGCGCCGGGCAACACGGTCCGGGTAGGCAAGAGCAAGAATTCCTCCTGTGGATAAGTCTTCGGCTGTTTGCTGTTTTCTGCCTCGCAACAGACTTCGTAACTGGCGACTGACCCGCTCAATGGCTGCACAGACTGCGGGTTTGCCACCCATGGCTTCTACTGCCCGCTTTCCTTGATTCCGATAACGTCGTAAACAGTAAAGCCGTTGATCAATATCAGCGCTCTCGTCTCCTGGAAGCGGATCCCGTTCTGACAACAGCGCAGCCAGATCCACAGCTGTCTGTTGATTTACAAGTCCTGCCCGTAACACCATGGTCGCAAGGCGGGGATGCAGCGGTAATCCCGCAATCTTACGCCCCAGTTGGGTAATTGTGCCATGTATATCAAGTGCACCAAGCTCTCGGAGTAGTTCTTTCCCCTGTTGCACAGCCTGTGGAGGCGGTATATCTAACCAGCTGAGTTCGGCCGGATCATGCACCCCCCAGTTTGCCAGCTCAAGAACAAGCGCGCTGAGATCAGCCTGGAGGATTTCTGGTTTGTCATAGGGTTGGAGACCTGCCTCAACCCCTTTATGCCAAAGTCGGTAACAGCTTCCCGGAGCAATTCTTCCGGCACGACCGGCACGTTGCTCTGCCGAAGCCTTGGAAATACGCACGGTATCAAGGCCGGTAAGACCAGTGGAGGCGTGATAACGGGGTACCCGTTTCCAGCCCGAATCAACCACCACGGTAATGCCTTCAAGGGTTACACTGGTTTCAGCAATGGTGGTGGCAAGAATTATCCGTTGCCGGTTGTCTTCATCCGGATCAATGGCTTTCTGCTGGGCTGCGGGGTTCATGCCGCCATGCAGCGGACGGACAACACAATTCCCCAAAGAACCAAGCTGACGCTGCACCCGGGAAATCTCGCCGATACCAGGCAAAAAGACAAGAATATCCCCCTGCTCATGCTCCAGTATCTGACGGATGGCCTGGGTGACCGCCCGGGAAAGCAGGTGGGGAACCGGGGAATCCAAACGTGAATCAGGCGGCAGGTGACAAAGAGTTACCGGATGCATACGCCCTTCTCCTCTAATCACCGGAGCATGACCAAGCAGCCTGCTCACCGGCTTGGCAGCCATGGTGGCCGACATCACCAGCAGACGAAGATCTTCACGTAAGGCAGCCTGTACCTCAAGGCTTAGACTGAGAGCCAGATCAACATCCAGGCTGCGTTCATGAAATTCATCAAAAATTATCAAACCAACATCAGTCAGCTCAGGATCCTGCTGCAGGCGCCGGGTGAGCAGTCCTTCGGTGATAACCTCAATTCGGGTCTCTGCTGAAATTTTTTGCTCAAAACGGATCCGATACCCAACAGTTTGGCCAGGCTGCTCACCGCATAATCCTGCCATGTATCCAGCTGCCAGTCGGGCGGCAATTCGTCGTGGCTCAAGCATGACTATTTTTTTGCCGTCAAGCCAGGGGGCATTGAGAAGGGCAAGAGGAACGCGGGTCGTCTTGCCCGATCCAGGTGGAGCCACCAGTACAGCAGCGTTACCAGATGACAACGCCCTGGTAAGCTCCGCCAACGTGGACTCAATGGGCAGAGGGGCAATCATGGAGAAGGAGATGACGACAATATTGAGAATCTATGTTATAAAAGAATTTCATTTTTCAAATGATAAAATCATACTCCTTAAGAGCCATGGCCAGAACAAAAACATTTCAAGTTATCAACAACAGATTTCTCCTGCGTTGCGATGCATGCGGTTCAAAACGGCGATTATTTGTAGCGCCGCATCTGAAACAAAAAAACATCCGCTGTCCCAAGTGTGGAGAAATAAACAAATGTGCTTTTAACCGACGTATCACCCCTCGCACACTCCAGACTGGAAAAGCAGTATTAACAACCCGTTCCGGCAAAGAGATCGATGTTCACCTCACCGATGTTTCATCAAAAGGTTTTGGCATTGAGCTATCTTTCAGAGACTTACACGCACGGGTTATCAAAGAAGGGGATCAGGTGCAACTTGTCTGCAACTGGAACCCTGCTCTTACCAGGGGCAGCCAGTTTATTGTCCAAAACATCAGGGAACAGCGGGTGGGCATCAAAAGAATCATTCCAGGCGAGATGCTTTAGGGAGCCTTTAGATACACCTGAAAGATTACTCTCCCCAGCGGGCAAACATTGCTGTGCGGGCGGATGCAGAGCGGCGTAAGACCGGAATTTTCACGTCAACATAATCAATAACCAGGGCCTTCTTATCTTTTTGAGGACGCATAACCCGACCCACCACCTGCATAAGTCGTCCTTCAAATTTAATGGGCGTTGCCAGCACCAGGGTCGATAGCCCTGGGCAGTCAAACCCTTCACCGATGAGCTGGAGGGTGGAAAGCAGCACCCCGACTTTCCCCTGCTGCACCTGCTCTACAACCTCTCTGCGCTGCTCCGGAGGCGTACGGCCAGTGAGTACCCGGGTGTCTATGCCTGCATATTCAAGTTTATGAGAAAGCACTTCACAATGAGCCACCCGGTCTGACACCACAAGCACTGTCCCCCCATGGCCTTTATTGATCATTGCTGCAATTTCATCGGCAATCTGCGCATTTCGCTCCTCATCGGCTGCAAGCGCCTTAATTAATTTTGCGTATTCTCCCCGATACCCATAGGAAAAAGAGGTTTCGCGCTGAATAAAATCAGGCCTGACCACTGCACCAGTCTCGGTAAGTTCCTGTGGATTAACCTCATGAACCCGATCCCCCATGTAGGTATAAATCAACCGGGTCATGCCGTCTTCCCGACGAAAAGCCGTGGCTGAAAGCCCGAGCATATAAAAGGCATCAAAGCCGGACACCACATCTGTAAACAGGCTGGCCGGAACCCGGTGGCATTCGTCTACGATTATCTGACCAAAAAATGGGGACAACTCTGCCAGACGTTTGCGCGCAGTGTTGACAATGGCCACAGTGACCGGCTTAATCACAAATCGGCCACCTCCGGCCTGCCCGGCCTCAATGCCTAAAAAGGTGCTGATCCTCTCCATCCACTGGAGCAGGAGCTCACGGGAATGAACAATGATTATCGTTGGTTGGCTGCGCTGGGCAATGATGTTCAAGGCCATTACAGTTTTTCCAGATCCGGTACCTGCCTCCAGGACGCCGAATGAGCTTTTGACAACATCAGCAACTGCACGCTGTTGATAGGGGCGGAGTTCTCCGGAAAAAATAAAATCCTCTTCCGGCAACCTTCTGCGCCGGTCAACAATCTCGGGGTCAACACCCAGCTGCTGCCTGCAGAGTTGCACAAACCGGTTACCGTAGCCACGGGGAAAAATAAATGTCCCGCCTTTTTCCCGAAAAAAATAGAGCTTGGGTTTGAGCTGTTTACCAATCCAGCGGGCATACCTTTTGGCATCCATATATTTAGGATTATTAATGGTCAGCCTGCTACGCAGAGCTGCCCGCAACCCTTGGGGAGCGTTTCGTAAAAAACACTCAGAGCTCACCTCAAGTACAGGGGGAGCAAGCTTGCCGGGATGTGGATTTTCTGCTACCATTTGTCCATACTCAGTTCATGCACATTTCATCCATTGTCAACATTACCTGGAGCTCATGCCAAACACCCTTGCCCATTACGGCATCCAGTCCCTTGTCAGCAAAACAATATTCCGAGCTGCTGATATTAAATGGATCGGTCTTGGCTGCCTTATACCTGATCTGCCCTGGATCACCCAGCGGATTATGCTCAAGCTCAATGTTGTTGACCCAGTCAACCTGCGCCTTTATGTACTAATCCAAGCCAGTCTGTTCATGTGTCTCGTGTTAAGCGCTGCTATCAGCTTGCAGATCAGGCAGAGTAAAAAAATATTTCTGCTGCTGGCCACGAACTGTCTACTGCACCTGCTCCTCGATACCACCCAGATAAAATGGGCCAACGGTGTTCATCTGCTGGCACCCTTTTCGTGGCAGCTGAGTACGGCGGGTTTCTACTGGCCAGAAGAGTTCCCAACTCTGCTGCTCGTTGCAGCAGGACTCCTGCTTTTTCCCTATTTTGCCTGGCAAGACAGAAAAAAAACCGTTGTTGTGGTCTTGCAGAAAAAACAGCTGGGCGCAGGGGCAATACTGTTGCTAATCTATCTGTTCCTGCCCTGTCTGTTGCTCAACCAGCCTTTGCAGGCCAACAACCATTTTACGGCCGCCCTGAAGGCAGAAAACAGAACCGGGCTTTATCTTGAAATTGATCGCAAGCCCTATCTGGCAGAGCAAAAAACCATTGCCACCATTTCAGGTGAATGGCTGAATACACGGGGTCAACATCTTCCTGAAAAAAACTGTACCCTGTCCATTCAGGGCACGTTCATTAATCACGATACCATACTCATTTCAAAATACCATGTCCACAGCAAGCTCCGTGATTTTTCCTCCATTGCCGGGATCATTATGCTGCTTATCAGCTGGCTGGTTGCACTCCTTGACAAACGTATTACAATGGTCAAAAATGATTGCGTCCCCTTAGTATAAAATTCAATACTCCATCACATTATACCATGGTTCTTCTGCCAATGCGCCTTTTTCGATTCTCTCTACTGCTCTTTACCCTGACGGTAATGCAGATATTTGCCGTCCCTTCCCTGCAGGCCAAATCTCCACCGCCGGTAACTATCACCCTGCCCGCGTCCGCTCTTTACCAGACCATCCAGAGCGTTCTCCCCCTGCCCATTGAGCAAAACAGCAGGCAGTTCCAGGGGACAATAACCCTGGACTCCATCAGCCAACTGGCAATACGTGATGGTGTTGTTTCTCTGCAGGGCATTGTTTCAGGCAGGAATATGCGGGTCACCACAAATATTGGAGGGCAGGATATTCAACTTAAACTGGGTAAACTGATCCTCCCCGTGACCTGTGACGTTCTGCTGCGTTATGACAGGAGCACAAAGACACTCTTTCTCACCCCGAAATTTCAGAACCCGACCCATGGCCACAGCAACTCGGCAAAGACATTGCTGCCGCTGCTTAATGGCCTTGGCAATAAAGAGTATCCTGTGAAGCTCAGTAACATTTCCCCATTCCAGACCCGAATCGGTAACCAGAACATTGCTGTCCAGATGAAAGCTGTCGATGTACGGGCGAAAAAGGACGAACTTATCCTTAAATTACGGCCGATTGTCGGTAAAAGAAAATAGAAAATAGAAAATAAATAATAGAAAATACGCTGAATTCTGCTTTCCCTTGTTCATGTATCCATTGACCTGCCAAGGAGTATGATATGTCTGAAAATTGTCTGTTCTGTAAAATCTGCCAAGGTGAAATTCCTGCCGATACTCTCTATGAAGATGACGAAATCCTGGCTTTCAGGGACATTGCCCCCCAGGCACCGGTTCATTTTCTGGTGATTCCTAAAAAACATATTCAAGGCCCTGCAGCCATCGGTACTGAGGACGAACAGCTCATAGGCAAAATGATGCGCGTGGGGACTGACGTTGCCAAAAAAGAAGGCATTGAGCAGTTTCGCGTTGTCTTCAATAATGGAGAACAGGCTGGCCAGACAGTTTTTCACATCCATATGCATATTCTTGGCGGCAGAAGCCTGAACTGGCCTCCTGGTTGATGCTGTACCCCACTGTGCTATCTGTATAATTTACAATGCAGCAATGGCTGACATCCCTGTGATGCTTGACAATGGTGCTTTTCTCAAAGACGAGCACACAACCACTGCGAAAATCAACATGTTGATAATGAGTGACGTTTATCCATGTATCATGTTAATATTACTACATATATCAAGTTAACCACCTCCACTGACACTCGTTTATTGTGGGTATAATTGGTTCAACACTGCCAAATCCGATGCAGTTCTCAGCAATGTATTGTATAGGGTTATTTCTGTTTAATTTTTTCTTTGAGGAGATCCCCAATGAATTATTCTTCTGAAGTCGAGGAAATGTACTGCATTGCCAAAGGCTGTGATCACGGCCCTGCACCCATTCCCCAGGAAGGGCAATGGAACCAGGTTCGGCAGGTGACAGACATCAACGGCCTGACCCATGGTGTAGGATGGTGCGCACCCCAGCAAGGGGCCTGCAAACTGACCTTAAATATAAAAGATGGCATTATTGAAGAGGCATTAATTGAAACTGTTGGCTGCACAGGCATGACCCATTCGGCAGCCATGGCCTCGGAGATTCTTCCCGGAAAAACCATTATGGAGGCCTTGAACACGGATCTTGTCTGTGATGCCATCAACGTGGCCATGAGGGAGCTATTTCTCCAGATCAGTTACGGCCGCAGCCAGTCGGCTTTTTCCGAAGGCGGCCTGCTCATTGGCGCAGGCCTTGAAGATCTTGGCAAAGGACTGCGTTCAGTGACCGGCACCATGTACGGTACCAAGCTGAAAGGCCCGAGATACCTTGAAATGGCCGAAGGATATGTTCTGGAAGTCGGCCTGAACAGTGATGATGAGATCATCGGCTATAAATTTGTCAGCATGGGCAAGATGATGGATGCCATTAAAAAAGGTATTGATGCAGATACTGCCCTGAAAGAGGCGACCGGCACCTATGGCCAGTTTGCAGATGCGGTTAAAATCATTGATCCCCGGCAGGAGTAACGACCATGGCATTATTTGAAGGATATGAACGACGCATTGACAAGGTCAACAAGGTTCTGAGCGAAAACGGGATCAACGACCTCGATGAAGCACGACAAATATGCACTGATGCAGATGTAGACGTCTATACAATCGTTAAAGATGTCCAGCCTATCTGTTTTGAAAATGCATGTTGGGCATACATCTGCGGGGCAGCCATTGCCCTGAAAAGAGGACAGACCAAAGCTGCAGACATTGCCTCTACCTTAGGGGTCGGCTTACAGTCTTTCTGCATACCAGGATCGGTTGCCGAAGATAGAAAGGTCGGAATTGGTCATGGCAACCTTGCCGCCATGCTGCTTTCTGAAGAGACCCACTGCTTTGCTTTTTTAGCAGGGCATGAATCTTTTGCAGCTGCTGAAGGTGCCATAGGTATTGCCAATTCAGCCAACCGGGTTCGCACGGAGCCACTGCGGGTCATTTTGAACGGACTGGGTAAGGATGCTGCCTATATTATTTCCCGAATTAATGGTTTTACCTATGTCAGGACACAGTTTAATTATCTTGACGGAACGCTGAATGTTGTTGAAGAAAAGCCATTCTCCACCGGAGAACGGGTTAAAGTGCGCTGTTTTGGCGCAGACGATGTCCGCGAAGGCGTGGCCATTAACCATCTTGAAGGAGTTGATGTCTCGATTACCGGAAACTCCACCAACCCTACCCGGTTTCAGCATCCAGTGGCAGGTACCTATAAAAAAGAGTGTAACGAACAGGGGAAAAAATATTTCTCTGTTGCGTCCGGCGGCGGCACAGGACGTACCCTGCACCCCGACAACATGGGTGCAGGCCCAGCCTCCTACGGTATGACCGACACCATGGGGCGGATGCATTGTGATGCCCAGTTTGCCGGTTCTTCTTCGGTTCCGGCCCATGTGGAAATGATGGGCTTTATCGGCATGGGGAACAACCCCATGGTTGGTGCTTCTGTTGCGGTAGCAGTTGCGCTGCAACAGGCAGCAGCCTAACAGGTTCTGCTGTAAATATACTGAGCAAGCGCCCGTAACGGTTCAGCCCTGTCATCAAATGATGCCAGGGCTGAACAGGCTTTATCAACGGCTTCCTGAGCAAGCGTTCTGGTTTTTTCAATCCCGAAAAACGCCGGGTACGTTGCTTTGCCATGTTCAGCATCACTGCCTGCAGTTTTTCCCAACTGTTCAGTGGAAGCGGTGACATCAAGAAGATCATCAACAATCTGAAAGGCCAGTCCCACAGCAGTGCCATACGCTGTCAGCGCCTCTAATTGTCTGCTGTCAGCACCTGCCCCCATCCCGCCCATGACCACAGCTGCGGTGATGAGCGCTCCGGTCTTGGCCCGGTGGATTGCTTGTAATCGCTCAAAAGCAACGTCCTTATCCTCACTGTCAATATCAAGAAACTGACCGCCAACCATCCCCAGGGAACCTGCTGCTCCGGCCAGACAGGCAACAAGCCTTAGCCTGGTTGCACCATCCGGCCCGGGAAGTCCAGTGTTGCTCAACAGCTCAAAGCCATAGGTCAACAAACCATCTCCGGCAAGAATTGCCTCTGCCTCGCCAAAGCGTTTATGACAGGTGGGCTGCCCACGACGCAGATCATCATCATCCATTGCCGGTAAATCATCATGGATGAGTGAATAGGTATGAATACACTCAAGGGCGCAGGCAGCTGGCATTAATACGGTATCAATCTCCGGATCATCACTGACGCACCCAGCAGCTGCCAGACATAAAATTGGCCTTACCCTTTTGCCACCGACAAAAAGGCTGTAACGCATCGCCTGTACATGGACAGAAAAATCACCTGTTGCGGGCAGCATGTATTGCTTCAATCCCCGCTCTACAACCTGCCGTCGATCCGCAAGATATTCTTGTATATCAACCATAGAATCTCATCCCCTGGGTGTGTGAACCATCTCTGCGATGATTCTATCAGCTATTCTCGTTGGATCAACATTAAAAAGAGTATTTTCACTATTGATCCGGAGCTGGACATCTTCACAACCATCAAGATACAGATAATTTATCTGATAATAGAGTCACCTGTGAGTTTGCCACGTCGCAGTGACCGACTTTCATAGTTTTTTGTGTTTGAGTGGCTGGCGATTATGGTCACCGGTTACGATCAAGCCATGCTGGCGTATCCGAAATGCTGCCGTCACTGCCCCAAAAACCTTACATAACGACACGCACAGCACTGGCTCTATCCTGTTGTTCTTACTGGCATGACGACCCGACATCGGGTTCCATCCTGCCCCATTTTACCCCATGTCGTCTTCTATTCCTCTCTATTCTGCCCTACTGTTACAGGCAAGCAAGGGGGAGCATTGTTGCTCACCTGCAAAGAGAACAAAAAAATCAGCACTCAAATTAATGGAGGAAAACCATGAAGACACCACTTACTCTTTTGCTGTCCATCACGTTGTTCACTCTCTCAGCTGGATCGGTTCTGGCTGCCACAGCAAAATGTAGCGTTACCGAGATTAAAGACAATATTGTCACCCTGGACTGCGGCAAAACTGCAGACAAAATCAAGGTCGATGATCAGGTGAAGGTCAAGACAGCAAAGAAAAAAGCCATTGAAGGCTGTTAACCCTAAAAAGTTTGGTACTCGAATATGAACCGGTCGGTACCCACATTGTCATAAAACCGTGCAATGAGTCCGCAGCAACTGGAAACGCAGTGCTTTTGGGCTTAACAGCGGGTCGATTTTATACTATACAAGGGAACATCTGGCCGGTTTTTCCCAAGGGAGGTCAAAATGAAAACGTTGAAATCAGCACTTCTTTCCATACTTACGCTCGTACTCCTCACAGCACTGCCAGTACAGGCACAACACCCAGACCCAGACGATATCTCGGTTGAAGTTGTCGCTGATCAACGGGGGGTTCTCCGCGAATACCCCACCAAGAGAAACGGCAAATGGCAACGCGCCTATATTGAAGCAAAAAAGAACGAACGATACCGTATACGAGTACGCAATAACAGTGATCGACGCATAGGCATTGTTATTGCCGTTGATGGCCGTAACATCATATCCGGCAAACGCTCCGAGCAGCGACATAATGAGGCCATGTATGTCTTAAACCCCTGGCAGACCACTGAATATTCCGGATGGCGCACCAGCAGAAACCAGGAAAACAGATTCTACTTCACCAATGTCAATGATTCCTACGCTGATGCATGGGGAGACCGCAGTGCCATGGGAGTTATTGCAGTAGTCGCCTTTCCTGAAAAATGGCGGGAACCACGACCCCGATTTAATCAATCCATGAGCAAATCAGGGCGGATGGGTTCCATGAGCCAAAAACGTGACAATGCGCCCGGTACTGGTTTTGGTGAAGGCAACTGGTCTCCCTCACATGAAGTAAAATTTATGGCAAAGCACCGCCCTTTTATGAAAAAATTCATGAAATATGAATGGCATAAGACCTTATGTCGACGGGGAATTATCGAATGTTGGCAGGAACGCCCCCGCCACCATCGCCAAAACCGTTTCTGGCCGGAGCATCGAGATGATGAGCGAGAATTTGCGCCATTCCCGCCACCATTCCACAAGCTACTACGCCAATTCATGCCTTGGTAGACGCTGTCCGACAACAGATTTCAACGATTACCCTTCCTTCCTGCTCCCAGCCCGCATACCGGGAGCAGGAAAACCTGCTTCACCATCCCGCATCATCCCTGACGCGAAGAAATGAGGGGAACCGGGGAATCCCCGAAGGATACCAACCATAATGGGTAAATGTGATTACAGTGCCAATCGGCACCGGATTTTCCCGTTCATCATCTGTCAGCCCTGCGCCAATCCTGAAATGTATCCCACCGTTTTTACGTAAAGATACCTCGAGCGAACCAAGCCTTCCGGCGTTTCGCCCTTTTCCCTGATGGTAGCCGATGACAACGGCTTCTGCGTCATGGCGGCTCTTTACCTTGAGGATTTCGCTGCTGCGGCCACTGCGATAGAATGCACCGGGTTTTCTGATGATCAGTCCCTCGCCGCCTGCCCTTTCAATTCTCTGTAATTCCTGCTCCAGTTGTGTATTGTCCTTCAAGGGGATTTGAGAAATGACAAAGGCGTACCTGGTGGGATGGTCAGTAAACCAATCTGTTGCCAGCCTCAGTCGGTGGCTGAAACCGCCTGAAACCTCTGGCACATCAAAGACAGCAAACTGTAATTGCTGCCAGCCTGCCGGTTGATCCTGGTGTTTAATAATGGATACGGTTTGAGCAAAAGTTCCCCGCCCGCCCCAGAGTTCTCCTTCAAGGGCAAAAGGGGGGAAATGACGAATAAAAAATGGCGGTACCTGCAAAACACGACCGCTTCGTGTTAAAAGTTGTGATCCTGTCCAATAGCCGCGAACACCATCAAGCTTTTCACTCATCAACCAGCCACAAACGTCTTGTTCACCAGTATATCCCCGGGCAAGCATCAGCTCACGACCATGGAGCGGCTGAAGAGCAGCCAGCAACAAAGCAATCGTGTAAACGACTGTTTTACAACGACAAAAGGCGTTTCTGCAAACGTGCAGAAACGCCTTTATGTCCAAAACCTCAGCAGTAAACATCCCCGTACGGACGCTACTTACCTTGAGTATACATCTCTACTCTTCGCCTTCTTCCAACGCCGCCTTGCGGCTCAAACGAATTCGACCACGATTGTCAACTTCAATAACCTTAACCTTGACATTATCGCCTTCTTTCAAGATATCTGTCACCTTATTGACCCGCCGGTTGGCAAGTTCAGAGATATGCACCATACCATCAGTTCCCGGAAGGATCTGCACAAAAGCGCCAAAGTCTTTGATAGTGCGTACCAGCCCATTATAGATTTTGCCTACCTCGGGCATGGCGGTAATTTCTTCTATCCGGGCCAGAAGACCGGCAGCAGATTCATTATCCTTGGAAAAGATCTTCACAGTGCCGTCATCTTCAACGTCAATCTTGGAATCAAACTCTGCAGTCATCTCACGAATTATTTTACCGCCGGGGCCAATGATATCACGAATCTTATCGGGATGAATTTTAATGGTTACATACTTGGGCGCATGCTCAGAAACATCATCACGTGCTGTGACCAAAGCCTCTTCCATTTTGCCAAGAATATGCAATCTGCCATCTTTGGCCTGGGCAAGTGCTGTGCCCATGACGTCCCTGTCAACACCATCAATTTTGATATCCATCTGCAGGGCAGAAATACCTTTGCTGGTGCCGACAACTTTAAAATCCATGTCCCCCAGATGATCTTCATCACCAAGAATATCGGTGAGCACAACAACCTTATCGCCTTCCTTAATCAACCCCATGGCAACACCGGAAACAGGTGCCTTTATGGGCACCCCCGCATCCATGAGAGCCAGACTCGTCCCACAGACAGTGGCCATGGAAGAGGAGCCGTTCGATTCCAGCACCTCAGAAACCACGCGTAAGGTATAGGGAAAATCCTCTGCAGACGGCAACACAGCCTCAAGACCACGACGGGCAAGTGTACCGTGCCCGATATCACGACGGCTGGGGCCGCGCATAAAACGAACTTCACCAACACAAAAGGGTGGGAAATTATAATGAAGCATGAAACGACGATACACATCACCACTCAAGCCTTCAAGATGTTGTTCATCACGCTCTGAACCTAAGGTGCCAATGACCATCGCCTGGGTTTCACCCCGGGTAAACAGTGCAGAACCATGGGCTCTTGGCAACACGCCGACTTCACAGGAAATGGGTCGAACCTGATCAAAACTCCGACCATCAAGGCGCTTACCTTCATTGACAATACGGCCGCGCATTACTGCTTTTTTATAGGCTGAGAGCAGGTCAAAAACCTCTGCATCGCTCTCATAATCATCTTCGTCAAGTTCTGCAATTACCTCTTCTTTGAGCAGGTCGTACCGATCTCCACGCTCAATTTTATCAGCCGTGTTGGCAACTTCGTCCATGCCGGCTGCTGCAAGCTTTTCAATTTTGGCCTTTAAATCCTCATTAATTTCAGGGGCTACAACTTCACGCTTGGGCTTGCCGATCTCTTCGCGTAAGCTGTTTTGCATGGCAATCAATGGCTGGATGCCTTCATGGCCAAAAAAGATTGCCTCAAGCACTTCCTCTTCACTCAGCTCTCCGGTACGCCCTTCCACCATAACAACAGCCGAATCCGTCCCGGCCACAACGAGGTTCATGGCAGATTTCTCGAGCTGGCTGTGGGTTGGGTTGAGCACATACTCGCCATCAATATAGGCAACACGGGCAGCAGCTATGGGGCCGTTCCAGGGAATATCTGAAATAGCAAGTGCTGTCGAGGCTCCATTCATCGCCAGAATATCAGGATCAATTTCCTGGTCTGCAGAAAAAACAGTAATAATTACCTGGGTTTCAGACATGTATCCTTTGGGAAACAAAGGCCGCAAAGGCCTGTCGATCAACCTGCAGGTAAGCACCTCTTTTTCAGAGGGGCGGCCAATTTCACGACGAAAATAGCTCCCCGGAATACGCCCTGCAGCGTACATTTTTTCCTGATATTCTATGGTCAGGGGTAAAAACCCCATATTTTTCGATTTTTTCTCTGCCACAGCTGTAACAAGTACCATGGTGTCTCCACAGGAAACCACCACAGACCCGCTGGTCTGTTTTGCCAGTTTGCCGGTTTCAAAGGTCATGGTCTGACCGCCGATCTCAGCTTCTATCTTTGTATACATGCAAACTCCTTTGCGTTCAGTTGCTCCACTTTTTAAAGAGCATCATTTCGTATCACCCTGCCAATCAGGGCTTTTTCTGTTATGTCCTTTCCGCCTTGCTGACCTTCAACTAAACGCCGCCTAAATATACACCAGCTGCCCGGATGGATTATTCTGTAATCCCTTTGGGCACAGTCATCTGCGCAAAACCAGACTTTGTGTTTCGAACCTTGTCGAAAAGTACAATCCGGCAACCTGCGCCTTGCAGATTGCCGGGAAAACAGTCAATTCCGGTTACTTCCGTAAACCAAGTTCCTGGATAAGAGACCGATACCTGTTGATATCTTTATTTTGCAGATATTTCAACAGACTCCGCCGTTGGCCAACCAGTTTCAACAGGCCACGCCGGGAATGGTGATCCTTGGAATGGTCTTTGAAATGATCCGTCAGATAGCTGATTCGATTAGAGAGCAGAGCTATCTGTACCTCTGGTGAACCGGTATCGCCTTCATGGGTTGCAAATTTTGCAATGATCTCTTTCTTTCCTTCTGTAGTTTGTGCCATTACGCACCTCCAAATATTGTGGTCCTTCTGCTACCGGTAAAGCCTTTGAGCCCTCAGCCTCGCCGGAGTCTGGATACAAGTTATTCCATGTTCCGCACCAGAGGGATGATCCGGGGAACAACTATAACAGCAGCCTGCCACCTTAAAAGGACAGGCTCCTGCTAATTTCAATAGACATAATAAAGGGTGCCTTGAAAAATTAGAATTTTTCAAGGTGACCTAAAGTTGTCAGACAGCAAGCTGACTCGATCACGCTAACACTTCTCAAGCACCTGCTCAACCGGAATCATCCCGGAAAGAAGGGTTTGCAACGGGTCATTGTCACCAAACAGCAGCTCACCATCAATCGCTTCATCCACTGTAAAACAGCCACTTCTGGTCCGACGTAAGCCGACCAGATGAGCACCGCAGCCAAAGCGTTTGCCAATATCTGCTGCCAGCACACGGATATAGGTTCCCCGGCTGCAACAGATGCTCAGGCTGAGTTGTCCATGTTTGGCATCAAAACCATCAACCCGAAGGCTGTAAATTTCAATGGGTTTTGCTTCCTTGGTAATCACAATCCCCTTACGGGCATAATGATACAAGGGTTTACCCTTATATTTGGCCGCTGAGTATGCGGGTGGAGCCTGCATCTGCGCACCTACAAATTCAGAGGTAACAGCTGCAATTTCTTCTGCCCGCAATGCCGGCACCGGATGTTCTGCTATGATCTCACCCTCGGGATCAAGAGTTGTGGTCTCAACCCCAAGCTGTAAAACGGCCTGATAGGTCTTTTTCCCGGTCATCAGCTGGTCAATGTGCCGGGTCGCAGGCCGTCCAGCACAGACAACAAGCACCCCGGTGGCAAAAGGATCGAGCGTACCGGCATGGCCGACTTTTTTAATCCCCAGCAGCCAGCGGATTTTTTTAACAACAGCAAATGAACTTAAACCAACCGGCTTATCAACAATAAATACTCCAGCGGCAAGTTCCTGCCCATCAATTACGACCGGTGTTCTTTTGGCCATCAGTTACGCAGCAAGCTCTTTTTCGAGCAAAGGGATAAACTTATCAAGCACTTGAGCCATGGGCAAACCAGTGATCCTGCACCCTGCCGCGTTGTGGTGGCCACCACCGCCAAACTTTGCCGCAATCCTGGCCACATCACAATCCCCTTTTGCCCGCAAACTGACAGAGATTTTTGGCCCCTCGCTGTCGGTCTCCTTTAAAAAAAGCGCGACCTTCACCGTTTTCACCGACCGGGGCAGATTAATCAATCCCTCGCAGTCTTCAAGAGTTGTTCCGGTGGAGTGCAGCATCTGCTGGGAAACCTGAATCACACCAACCCGGCCATTGCAATACGATTGTAACGTCGCAAGTACTTCACGAGTCAACTCCAGGCGAGGAAAACTTGAACTGTCATGTAAGCCTTGAGAGATAACTGCTGGCTGAACTCCACACTCAACAAGTGCAGCGGCAACCAAAAAAGTATGGCTCGTTGTCGAATCATACTGAAATGAGCCGGTATCTGTTATTATTGCGGTGTACAGACATTCTGCAGCCTGGCTGGATATTTCAGCATCAAGGGCGACCGCCAGATCATACACCATTTCACCTGTTGATGAGCGATGGGGTTCAATCCAGTCAATATCGCCAAAACCATTATTGCCCGTATGATGATCTATAACCAGCAGCGGAACAATATTTTTCAATGCAGGCCCACTCTTACCCAGGCGCGAAAAATCTCCACAGTCAAGGGCAAGACAGAGAATATCATTGCCACATTGCTCAGCAAATTCGAGCACCCCATCGAGATCTGTTGTCACCAAATCCCTGTGTGGAAGAAAATCATACAGCTCAGGTGCAGGCTCTTCGAGATAGCGCACCACCTGTTTGCCCATCCCCTCTAATACTGCTGCAAGCCCCAGTAATGAACCCAACGCATCTCCGTCAGGGCGTATATGAGTGGCCAGGACAATATGTTGCTTTGCGATGATGGCTTGCCGGATCTGCTCAATCAAGGGAGTCGTCCACCTTTTTTTCCCGGTTTATTTCAGCAAAAATCATGTCCAGCTTCTCAATCTCTTCGTGCTGTTTGTCATAAAAAAAGACAAGATCAGGTGTGTAACGCAGGTTCATAGCCCGGGCAATACTTGATCGGAAAAAACCGCGTGCCCGCTCCATCCCCTTTAATGCACGGGAAGAACTCACCCCTTTGGGAACAATAAAATAGATTTTGGCCTGCTTTAAATCAGGAGACATCTGCACATTGGAGATGGTCACCTCGGCAAGACGTGAATCACGCACCTTCTGGAGCAGAAGCAACGATAATTCATGTTGGATCGCCTCGGCAACCCGATCAGGCCGATTACTCTTGGGACGCCCCAATCCAGGCAGGGTAAAATCAAAATCCATGCGTTTTCCCTTTACAGCGTGGCTGCAACCTCATCCATGACATAAGCTTCCAGCGTATCACCAACTTTTATATCATTGAAGTTGGAAACGCCAATACCACACTCAAAACCGCTGGCCACCTCTTTGACATCATCTTTAAACCGTCTGAGTGATTCAATTTCGCCGGTATAAATAACCACAGACTCCCGCAGAACGCGAACCTTGGCATTTCGTTCCATCTTGCCGTCAATAACAAAGCAACCGGCAATGGTGCCAATTTTGGGAACAGAAAAGGTATCGCGAACCTCGGCAGTGCCAATAACACGCTCTTCAAATTCAGGGTCCAGCATGCCGACCATGGCCTTTTCTATATCTTCCAGAGCATGGTATATGACATCATACGAACGAATATCTACTGTTTCCTGCTCGGCAAGCCCTTTCACCTTAACCGAAGGCCGGACATTAAAACCAATGATGATAGCTTCTGATGCCGCAGCCAGATGCACATCATTTTCGGTAATGGCACCGGTTCCCTCGTGCAATACCCGAACCCGAATAACTTCGGTGGACAACTTTTCAGCGGCCTGACCAAAAGCCTGTAGAGTACCCTGCACATCTGCCCGCAGAATAACCCGTAACTCCTTGACCTCCTGCTCAGCCATCTTTTCAAAGAGGTTATCGAGCGACACCTTGGAAGCAGACGCCAGTTCAGACTCCCGAGCCTTAAGCTGGCGTGAGCCGGAAACAGATTTTGCCATTTTTTCATCTGTGACCACAACAAATTCATCACCCGCATGTGGTACGCCAGTCAGCCCCTGCACCTCAACGGGCATTGCCGGACCAGCCATATCAACCTGATGACCACGATCATCGGTTAACGATCGCACCTTGCCGCTGAACATACCAGCAACAAAATAATCACCTGTTTTCAGGGTTCCTTCCTGCACAAGCACAGTGGCCACAGGGCCACGTCCCTTATGGAGCTGGGCCTCGATTATTGTACCACGAGCCTTTCTGGCTGGATCGGCGGTCAGCTCAAGGATTTCAGTGAGAAGTTGGATATGCTCCAACAGTTCCTCGATACCAACTCCCCTCTTGGCCGAGGTTTCACAAAAAATAGTATCGCCACCCCATTCCTCGGGAATGAGCCCAAAATCACCAAGCTCTCGTTTAACCCGCTCAGGATCAGCATTATCTTTGTCAATTTTGTTAACCGCAACAAGAATTGGCACATCTGCAGCCTGTGAATGGGCAATTGCCTCCCTGGTCTGATCCATAACTCCATCATCAGCAGCAACAACAAGCACAACAATATCTGTGACTTTGGCACCACGGGAACGCATCTCAGTAAAGGCGGCATGGCCCGGGGTATCGACAAAGGTTATATCACCGGAAGGCGCCTTGACATGATATGCACCAATATGCTGGGTAATGCCACCAGCCTCGCCCTCGGCAACATCAGTTTTCCGGATAGCATCCAGGATAGAGGTTTTGCCATGATCTACATGCCCCATCACAGTGACGACAGGAGAACGGGGCTGTTCTTCACCGCCCTGTTCCTCTTCCTGTAACGCGGCAATACCGAGTTCTTCGGTCATGCCCTGCTCGACCTCATAGCCAAAATCTGTTGCCACAAGGGTGGCCGTATCAAGATCAAGCGATTGATTCACCGTGGCCATAACACCAAGCCCCATGAGTTTAGCTATAATTTCATTGGCCTTAATACCCATCCTTTTGGCAAGGTCACCAACACTGATTGTCTCGAAAACCTTGATCCTTCTCTTGATTGCCTTGCTCTCGGTAACCGGAGTAGGAGCACTCTTGGTCTTGCGCCGATTATCCTTTTTGCGGCGTCCTTTGCGGGGGCGCATAAACTCTACATCGCGACCTCCGCGAAAATCCATGCGCTGACGCCCTTTACGGGCAGCTTTACCCGGTTTTTTCTGCCTGGCCGCACCTTCATTATTATTACCAACCGCAACAATCCTTTTTCCTTTTTTCTTGCCCTTATTGCCAGCAGCGTTACGTCCGGCATCCACCGGAGCCTGAGGCCCCCCCGGTGTTCCTGCACGGGGTCGGGGGCGGGAAGGACGAGATGGTCGCCTGGGACGCGATGAACGAGGCGCTTCCACCTGTATTTCCACCCGGCCAACAATTTTGGCAAGCCCTTTGGCTCGTTTGGGTTTTTCTACAACGGGCTTAACCGTTTTATTCGCAATAGATTTTTCGGTAGGTACCGGCTCAGAAATTGCTTCCTCGCTCTTCTGAGCTTCCTTATTTTCCAGCGCAGGCTGCTCTACAGAATCTTCAGAGGTTTCCGCTGGCGCAGCCTCAACCTCAGCAGTCTCAGCAGTCTCCCTACCAGCTTCCGACGCTTGGTCAGGGGCCTGTGTGTCTTCACCGCTCTCAGGGGATACGGCCTCAACAGCTGCTTCAGCTTCCGACAGTGATTGCTCTTCTGCCGCTGCTTCGACAGCCTCAGCCTGTTCAGCTTCAGCTTCTTCGGCCAAACGGGCGATTTCTTCTTTCTGTGCTTTGGAACGCCGCCTGACCACTGTTGTTTTCTTACGGACAACCGTGGTCTTTTTCTTAACACCTATCGGCTTTTCTGTAACATCGGCGGTTGCCTTGCCCAACACCTTGCGACGTATATCAGCTGCCATATCGTCATCTACCGTAGAGCTATGACTTTTTATAGGATAGCCCATGGTTATCAGCTGAGCTGCCAGCTCTTTGCTTTTGAGACCGGCTTCTTTTGCCAGTTCATAAATGCGGACCCTGCTCATCAATTACTCCCGTCCTCGTCGTTACTTATCAAAGCTGAAGGCGAAAGGCTCGCCTCAACATTTTTGTATTCTTTATAAATCGATCACGGCAGGTGGGGTTATTACAACAATATGCTCCACGTCCTGCCATATTTCTGAGGGTATCTTCCTGCACAATCCCATCTACGATAACAAATCGTCTGAGATCCTGCTGTGAAGCTTTCCGACCACATCCTTTACAGATGCGTATGGGGACATGCCCCCTCGTCATTACGAATTCCCTGCCCCATCATCAACAGGATCATCATCTTGTTCCGTAATGGCGTTTCCAGGCTGACCCTCTTCAGCAGACTCCTCTGCATTCCCAGCTGGCTCTTGATCATCAGCAGCTTCCTGCACAACAGCTGCTCCGTCCTCAACAGTTTCCGGCTCCGAGGATGATTCTTCCGGGGAGGAAAACAGTGCGTCTGCAGCGTCTTCCGGCGGCGGCACATCAGCGGCCTGTAATTTCATCTGGGCTGCAACATCTTCGTCTACCCCGAGAACATCCATAATACGGCTCAGTTCTGCTTCTGCAAGCTTTACAGAAGAAAAAATACCTGCTCCCATCAATTTATCCGCAAGAGGCTCACCAATACCAGCAACGGCAAGCAAACTCTTGTAGCCGGGGTTTGAAAGATTTTCGTAACGCTGCTCACTCTTTACATCAATACGCCAACTCAGCAGTCGTGAAGCGAGTCGAACATTCTGCCCCTGCCGTCCAATGGCAAGAGACAACTGGTCGTCAGGAACCACCACCAGCAAAGAATGCTGATCTTCATCCACAATAACCATAGTTACTTCAGCAGGCGCAAGGGCATTATACACATATTTTGCAGGATCAGGACTCCAGGGGACAATATCAATCCGTTCGCCCTGCAACTCCTGGACAACATTCTGCACCCTTGAGCCCTTCATACCCACACAGGCACCAACCGGATCAACATCAGACTCAATGGAGGAGACCGCAATTTTTGCCCGAAATCCCGGCTCACGGGCCGCACCCAATATCTTAACTACCCCTTCTGCAATTTCAGGGACTTCCATTTCAAAAAGTTGTACCAGAAACTCGTTACAGGTTCTACTTAAAATGAGTTGCGAGTCCCGGGCATCCTGCTTAACCTCAAGCAGATAGGCTCGAATACGATCACCCTGCTTAAATGATCGTTTGGGTATCTGGCCATCTCTTGGTAAGATTGCATCGGTACGACCAAGATTAATAACCATATTGCCGCGTTCAAAACGCTGAACAATACCGTTCACCACTGCCCCCTGCCGATCACGGTACATCTCGTACACGACTTCACGCTCTGCATCACGCATGCGATGAATAATGACCTGTTTGGCAGACTGGGCAGCAATACGACCAAGGTCGGCAATATTATCCATTTTTTCACCCAGGTCATCCTCCAGTTCTACATCAGGGTCTAGAAGCCTGGCCTCCTCAATGGAGATCTCTTCATCTTCGTCCCAGACTTCTTCAACAACGGTTCGATACTGGAACACCTCAATCTCGCCAAGCTCCTCATTAAACTGCACTTCTATATCACGTCGTCCGCCGTATTTTTTTCTGACCGCCGAACGCACAGCTTCCTCAATGGCATCTACCAGCAGAGTGCGATCTATCCCTTTATCTCGACAAATCTGATCGAGTATCCTTTTTAAATTTTCTCCACCTGCCATTATCCTTCTCCAGCTTTGACCGTTGCCGTCAACAAAAATCACGGCTCCTTGTTTCTGCGTTTTACAGGACCAGCCGTGCCCTTGCGATGGCCCCCAGCTCTATTTGCATCTGCTGGCCATCACACTCCAGCAGAAGTATATCGTCTTTAAGTTCTCCAAGCAGCCCTATAAAGACCCGCTGCCCTTCAATGGGTGTCCTCACTTTTATGCGCGCCTTGCGACCGGCAAAGCGGATAAAATCCTCTTTTCTTTTCAAAGGCCGTTCCACACCTGGGGAAGAAACCTCCAGAGTAAACGCATGTTCAATAGTATCCTCAACCTCAAGATACGCACTCACCTGCCTGCTCAATGCTGCACAATCGTCTACAGTCACCCCGCCTTCACGATCAATGAAAAGACGAAGAATCCAGCCCCCGCCCTCGCGCCTGAACTGAACCTCCACAAGCTCCAATCCCATATCGCGGGTAACGGGCAGGACAAAGCCTTCTATTTCTGTAATTATCCTGTCTTCACTCACAGATATACACCCTCTCTTCCCCCCAAAAAAACCCTGGGAAAAAGGCAATAAAAAAAGCGGGCAAAGCCCACTTTCGCGAACATCGGGACAACAGCCGATGTATGGCTACAACTGATTTACCTCAATAAAAGCAGATAAACCACCCGAGTTAACTACAAGATCAGTGGAGCGGGCAACGGGGTTCGAACCCGCGACCCCAAGCTTGGGAAGCTTGTGCTCTGCCAACTGAGCTACACCCGCCCGTTAACCCAAAAACATAAAAATATATCCAATAACACATGTTTTGTCAAGCAACAAGAGAGAAAGAGCAGGGAGATAGAAAAGTCTCCACCCCAGGCAACGATTATGCCGCACGTTTCAGACAGCTTGTCAAAAAACGTTGGGAATGCAACACTCTCAGCATGGCACAACAGGCCGCTGTCACAACAGCGGGTTAGCTGTCAAGAGCTGAAGAAATTTCCTGCAATATCGAATCAACCATTGCCAACGGATCGGCAGCGTCTCTTATGGGACGGCCAATAACAAGATAATCAGATCCATCCTTAATCGCCCCCATCGGGGTGGCAATCCGCTGCTGATCACGAGC
Organism: Candidatus Desulfobulbus rimicarensis; assembly: GCA_008633435.1. GTDB lineage: Bacteria > Desulfobacterota > Desulfobulbia > Desulfobulbales > Desulfobulbaceae > Desulfobulbus_C > Desulfobulbus_C rimicarensis. Next base: position 51,072 of record RKSL01000048.1, read on the forward strand.
AGAGCTTCCTGTCGGACGTATTCCCGGAGTGACCATATCAAAGCTGTCCCCATAAGCAGCACGCAACATGGCCGCCTCCCGGGCAGAACAGACAACCCCATGACAACCAAGCGCAAGAACCCTGCCCGTCCGAAGCTTGACCAGATCATCCACACTGCCGGAAAAATTAAATTCCTGCAGTTCATCGGCCCCCATGCTGGTCAAAACGGTAATGGCCAGAATTTTCACATCTGCCTCTGCGGCAAGAGCGGCTTCCACCACCGGAGCATAGCCATGCACAGTGGCAAACATCACCCCTCTGTCGGCAAATTGCTCCACTGCCAGCCGGACAGTTTCAGGAATATCGTAGAGCTTAAGATCAAGCATCACCTTGTTCCCACGGGAGACAATATGGTCAATAACCGGCCATCCACCAGCCAAAAACAACTGCAGACCAACCTTAAAAAAACGAATACTCCCGTCCAGCCGCTCAACCAGCTGCCGGGCAGATGCAGCATCAGGCACATCAAGGGCAAATATTACACGTTCCTCTAAGGCAATATCTTTCATATCATCCACAACATGCTCACACGGAGATCAACTCTTCTTCGAGCATATTATCGACAAAATCCATGACAAATCGACGCTGGGCAGGTGTGGCCCACGCGATGCACGAACAATGCATATTATGCGAGCTGCGGACTAAAAATTCAAACCGGATAGAGGTATCATCTAAAACCACAGAGAGATAAAATGGCCCGCAATCAGGATGCTCCTGCTGAGGGGCTGCCAAAAGGTCAGGCGGAACCTCAAGCCAGAAGACCCCGCTGATAGGGCCAGGCTTTAAGGTGCGCTTGAGATAACTGTCCAGATTATCCCGCTCAAGAAAAGAAAGTTCGTCTATATAATATTGTCGCATAACTCTTTATATTTCCTATTGTATGAAAAAATACGATCACCTGACACTGGCAACAAAGAGAGTCAGACCTTTGCTGTTCATTAGCAGAAATCAACAACAGATACAACTCCATTTTAGCTGCTGCGGCAAAGACCGAGGCTACAAATCAAGCCCTGTGGTATCTTTGTTGAGCACATCACAGCCATGTTCACCCACAACCACCATATTTTCCAAACGGATACCACCCCACTCCGGTAAATAAATTCCCGGCTCAACAGTAACCACCATTCCGGCACGTAATTTTTTCCTGCTCTTTGGCCCAAGACTCGGATCTTCATGCACCACCAGTCCCACGCCATGCCCTAACCCATGACCAAAAAACCTGCCATAGCCAGCGTTATCAATAATTTTCCTGGCTACCCGGTCAACATCCCGACAGATAACTCCGGCACGAATGGCATCAATTGCTGCCAGCTGCGCCTTGCGAACCACCCGCAACCGTTCAAGAAAAGTCTTTCCCGGTTTTCCAGCTATAAAAGTGCGGGTCATGTCTGAACAGTACCCCTGCAACACAAGCCCCATATCCACTAACACAATATCACCACTTTGCAAAACTCTGTCTGTCGGTACAGCATGGGGTCTGGCAGAGTTGGTACCAAAGGCGACAATGGTCTCAAAACTGGGGCGCTCTGCCCCAAGCTCTTTCATGGTCAATTCAAGAGCAAGGGCAATTTCAATCTCTGACATGCCTGGTTCTATGGTCGAATACACCAGCTGAAAAACCCGCTCGTTAAGGGCAACAGACTTCGCAATCAAAGTGAGCTCATCTGCACTCTTAACAACCCGCATCCGCTCAACAAATCCAGTAACCGGCACCAGCTCCAAGCCATTTTTATCGGCTGCTTCGGCAAATTTTTCAGCCACTGAATGCAAAAAATAATGACTTTCAAAGGCAATCCTTTTCAACCCCATCCCTTTTGCCAGTTTAATCACCAGCGACAACATTCCTTTGGGATATAGCTCAACTTTAAATCCTGTCGTCTCCTCTTCTGCCTGAAGCATAAACCGGGAATCAGTGAGCAGATAGGGTGCCCCCTGGGCAGGAACAAACAACACACCAGCACTTTCCTGAATGCCGTGATCAGCGGCACTGTAACCGCTCAAATACCGCCTATTCCCCGGCTCAGTGATGATGATGGCATCAATTTTTCGACGACCAATGGCTGCCTGTAATTTTTGCAACGGCTTACTCTTCATAACAATCTACACAATGGAGGTGAATAATTTCACAGTCTCTTTTCGCACAGACAAAACCATACAACAAATTTACAAAAATGGCTCCTTCTGACATTGATCGACACAGGAGAAGACCTGAGAAAAAATACCTGACCACAGGCTTTGTAACTGCGCGCAGCTCCATTCTAGAAGCTCTAATTGGTTACAGGTGCGTTAGCTTCGAAGATGGCGTGCCTGCAACCAATTACGAGAAAAATGCGGCAAAGAAACCATCAATAAAAAAAGCCCAACAAGCATTAACTTGTTGGGCTTTTTTGTGAAACCTGGTGCCGGGACCAGGATTTGAACCAGGGACACACGGATTTTCAGTCCGTTGCTCTACCGACTGAGCTATCCCGGCATCTTTGCTACAGGAAAAATGTATTTATCAGATTTATACGAGCCTTGTCAATACCTTTTTACTCTTCCTTACCAGAAATCAGATCGCCAAGATCAAAATCAAAGTCATCAAGTGCCGTTCCTGTTTTGACCGCAGGTTTTAATTTCACGCCGGTAACACTCCCGGCAGGAGCTGAAACCGACACGTCAAGATCCATATCATCCACTTGAAGATCGCCAAGCCCGGAACCTGCTCCAATGGCCGCAGTAGCAGCACTAGCCCCAGCCCCGACCGATTCAAGCGTCAACTCTGTCTCTTTAGCAACTACAGCAATTTCCTCTTCCGGTGGCGCGAGATCTGAGATATCCAACTCACTGAAATCTATCTGGGACTTTTCTTCGACCTCTGCTTCAACCTCATCTGCGCCCTCCATGACGATTTCCATGGGCTCATCATCGGTCAGTGGCAAATCAAAGTCTTGTTCTTTGTCAAGACCAGCCTTACCAGGCGCGTCGTCAAGGTCTTCTTCAAAATCAAATTGAATATCATCAGCCTCAAGCGAGTCATCCGCATCAAAAGCAACTTCCGTTTCAACGCTCTCTTCATCGGAAATTCCACCTGTCGAAACAGTAACATCTGGCTCTCGTGCAGAGACATCAAACTGCAGAAAACCGGGTGGTTCTGCAAACATGACAGTACCAGTCAGCTTGCTGGAAACAGCTGAAATATCCTTGTGACATTTGCCACATGTTTCCACATGATCAAAAGTAATGTAACCACACTTGGGACAACGCATAATTATTACCTGTAAAGTATAAATAATCTTTTACGCTTCTTTTTTACTACATTCTCATACTAGTATCTCACACAGACTGATAAAAAATCAAGCCGGAAATGATAATTTCCAACTTGCTGCTGCCAGACTGCACAAGATACATATTGTACCAACCTCCCCGGCTGAACCAAATTGACCATCGCGACTCGGCACGTTGACCCCGCTTAGCAACGTGGATGGAAAAAGCAATTCAACGGATTTTCCCACTCCCTGTTACTGCCTTTTGCTCGTCGCTTTTCGAGCGGCTTCTCCACCAGATACCACAAAATCATTTCAGCCTATGGATTGAACCTCGGCATCAAACCCAATACTCCTGATTATCAACCACATAATGTTATGTTATAAAAAGTGTACCCATTAAGAGACAGTACCACAAAAATATATAGCCCTCACCGACGGTACCAAATAATCCTTGTACAACAACAAATATTGGCAAAACTTCAGCTAAGGATTACGTAATTTCCTGGAAAATTCTTCTCCCAGCCGCTCTTTTTTCCAGGAAATTATTTTAGAGAGTTTATTTTTCCGGAAAAAGCATTAGTGTTACAATGTAGTACACAACGAAATGAATTACTCCACTGCCGGTCATGCCTGCCAGCGCAGAACCGGTTCTTTGACATACTTGCCCGGAGGTTAGGATATGAAAAGAATGATGCTCTTTTTTTTCTTGGTAGTTTTCTTGACTTTCCCGATGGCAATCCCAACACAGGCTGGCAACGATGTTGCCAGCCAACAGAATCAGCATGACGTTGTACTTGTTATCATTAACTTTCTCCTAAATAACAGTTCCCTGCCTGGAACAGGTCATCCAGCCCCAGGTACTCCGGGACCAATCCCTCCCAGGACGGAACTCATCAGTATTGTTGACGGTATAGAAATTTCAGTTGCCGGCCCCAAAGGCCGTGAAATCCAGGTCAGGACAACCGCAGGAAAACTGTTGTTCAATCTGACCAAAATAAACAGTGCCGGCCTGGCTCTTGCTGCAAATGCCGCGCAATGGAGCTGCCTTCGCGA